>JAILNC010000083.1 GCA_024691985.1 Oscillospiraceae bacterium
GCGCTCGGCTCAGGCGTCGGCGCGGCCTCCTCCGCAGGCGCCTCCGACGCCCGCCCCGGCGCCGGCGGAGCCGGCGGAGGCGGCCGCGCCGACGCCTGCGCCGAGCGCCGAGCCGAAGGCGGTGGAGGCCGCGACGGTCGAGGACTTCCTCAAGGCCATCGCTCCGAACACGACCATCCGTCTCACGGGGCGGAGCTACGATCTCAGCCGCGCGCTGGGCTACGGCAATTTCAGCGGCGACTGGTACGACTGGGAGGATCTCTACGACGGCTGGGGCCTTGTGATCAGCGGCGTGGAGAACCTGCGCATCGAGGCCGCGCGCCCCGGCACGGAGATCGTCACCGAGCCGCGCCACGCGATCGTCATGCGTTTTGACAACTGCTCCGGCCTGAGCCTTTCGGGCCTGACCGTCGGCCATACCTCCGGCGAAGGCTACTGTTCCGGCTCCGTACTGTACTTCAAGAGCTGCGCGGACGTTGCGGTCGAGGACTGCGAGCTCTACGGCTGCGGCACCTACGCCCTCGAGCTGGAGCGCAGCCATGATGTGAGCTGCCGCCGCAGCATCCTGCGCGACTGCAGCTACGGCGCGATGAACGCCTCGGCCTCGAGCCGTGTCGTGCTGGACGACTGCACGATCTACGGCATCTCGGAGAACGAGTATATGCCCGTGATCAGCATGTCGAACTGCAGCGGCTGCGCGCTGATCAACTCCTTCATCCGCAGCTGCACGGCCAGCGAGCTGCTGCACTTGAGTTACGTGCGCGACTTCTATCTGGGCGGCTGCGAGATCGTGAACAACAGCTTCAACGGCATGTTCTACAGCTCCAACTTCCCCATCACGGTCGACGGCTGCTCCTTCCGCGGCAACGACCTGCAGCAGGGCTGGTACTATTCGACCTGGGACGGGGTACAGAGCGAGCGCTGCGTCGACGCCGAGGGCAAGACCTATGAGGACTACGCCCTCTACGATCTGGAGCTCAAGAGCGTGAGCTGGACGCCGCCCGCGGAGGCCGTGCCCGAGGCGAAGCCGGTGGAGGTCTCCGACGACGGCATGATCCATGTCAACAATGTCGACGAGCTGCTGGCCTCCATCGCGCCGGGCGTGACGATCTACCTTGAGGACGGGGTCTACGCCCTCGCCGACGCGACGGGCTTCGGGACCTACACGGGCGAGTATTACTACTGGATGCACTGCTACGACGGGCCGGGCCTCGTGATCACCGGCGTGGACGATCTGACGATCACCGCGGGCGGCCCGCACCGCGCCACGATCACCGCCGAGCCCCGGTACGCGGATGTGATCAGCTTTGAGGGATGCTCGTTCATCACGCTGAAAAACTTCACCGCGGGCCACACGCAGGAGCCGGGCTCCTGCTCGGGCGGCGTGCTCAACTTCCAGGACAGCGGCCGGATCATCGTGATGGACTGCTCGCTCTACGGCTGCGGCGTGCTCGGCATCCAGGCCTATTCCTGCAACGATCTGCAGGTACGCTACACCGAGATCCACGACTGCTCCGACGGCGCCTTCTTCTTCAACAACTGCGAGGGCGTGACCGTTGAGCGCTGCAACATCCACGATATCGCGGGCTATACTTATCAGACCTATGACTGCAAAAACATCACCGCCGACGGCAGGACCATCCCCGACGGCGTGAGCTGGTGAGGCTTTGCCTGAGCCAATTGGCGCTTTGCAGGGGCCGGCGCCCTCGACGGCCCGGCACACCATACCTCATAACCTGTACGAATCCCCGGCGAATACGTGACAAGCTGCGTGTTCGCCGGGGATTATCATATCAGCCGAGCCTATACCGCGCGGGGCGTCGAGGGCGCCGCCCCCTACGACAGACTTGCCCGCCGGGACAGTAAAGGCAGGGAGCAGAAAAAGATATAAAAAACAATACAGAAGAATGAGGATCAGTTATTCAAAGAGAGAGAGGATACGCCTCTCGCTCTTTGAATAGAGTGCCTTTCGTGTACCACAGCGTCAAGCAGAAAACAATCGTTTTTCTTACGCAATGTAAAAAGACGCAGAAAAGTAATGGAGAGACTTTTTTCAGTCTCTCCATCAAATTGAATACGAAGTTCGATTTCGCACGTCATTGCGAACCAGTGACCGACGTCACTGGTGTGGCAATCCGTTTTCTTGTTACAACCCCAGCTCCTTGACCCCGAAGTACTTCTCCGCAAACTCCACCTTCTCCACGCGGAACTCCCGGCCGCGCAGATACTCGAGGATCCCCGCGTCGGTGGGGAAGTCGAAGCGCAGGCGGTAGGAGTACAGCGCCTGCCCCTTCTCCCCGAAGTCGCGGTTGAAGCGCTCGCTGCCGTACTTCCCGTCGCCCAGCAGCGGCCAGCCCGCGTGCGCCATCTGCACGCGGATCTGGTGCGTGCGCCCGGTCAGAAGCCTGCACTCCACCAGCGAGAGCGCCCCGACAGTTTTGAGCGTGCGGTATTCAGTCACCGCCGTCCTCGCGCCGGGCTCGGGCTTCTCGCGCACGAAGACCTGGTTCTTCTTCGCGTCCTTGAACAGGTAATTCTCCAGCCTGCCCGCCGGGGGCTTCGGCCTGCCCTGCACGGCGCAGAGATAGAACTTCTCGATCTCGCGGTCGCGGATCTTGTCGTTGAGGATGCGCAGGGCCTCGGCGTTCTTCGCGGCGATCACGATGCCGCCGGTGTTGCGGTCGATGCGGTTGCACAGGGCCGGGGCGAAGGCGTTCTCCTCGCGCGGCCGCCACTCGCCCTTCTGTGCGAGATAGGCCTGGACGTTCGCGATCAGCGTGTTGTAATCCCACACGCCCGCGCTGTGGCAGAGCACCCCGGGCTTCTTGTCGAGCAGCAGGAGGTTTTCGTCCTCGTAGACGATGGTGAGCCGGGGCGTGCCGACCTTGAGCCAGGCGTTGTCCTCACGCGGCTTTTCAAAGAACTCGTCGTTGATGTAGAGCTGGACCGTGTCGCCCGCCTGGAGCCGGACGTCGCGCCTGGCCCCCTTGCCGCCGAGCTTGATGCGCTTGAGACGGATGTACTTCTGCAGCAGGGAATCCGGCAGCAGGGGCACGGCCTTGGCCACGAAGCGGTCGAGACGCTGCCCGGCGTCGTTTTCCCGGACGGTCAGTTCCTTCATTTGGCACAAATTCCCCCTTTGAAAACACCCGTTTTTTTCGCATTATACAGGATAAAAATGTTGTTGACAAGTCTATACAAGTAAACTATAATACTAAGGCGACTGTGCGAGGTGGTCATCATGCGCCTGAATTTGCGGGATATTATCGAGGTTCCGGGCGGCTCTGTTCCGTTCGCGTGCGAGCTTGAAACCGAGGGTCTGGACTTCCCCTCCATCCGGGAATATCTCACAAAGCCCCATGCCGAGGGCCGGGTCTTCAACGAGGCCGGCATCCTCCGGCTCGAGGGTCTGCTGACGGCGGAACTGCTGTGCGTGTGCGACCGCTGCGGCGAGGAGTTCGAGAGTCTCAAGGAGACCGGGCTCGACGCCGTGCTCGTCGAGGAAAACACCGGGGACGACCCGGAGCTTTTTGTGCTGCAGAACGACGGGATCGATCTGGACGAGGTCCTCTCGACCCTGTTTGTGCTGGACATGGAGACCAAGTTCCTCTGCTCGGAGGACTGCAAGGGCCTGTGCCCGACCTGCGGCAAAAACCTGAATCTCGGCCCCTGCGGGTGCCGGAAAACCCTTGATCCAAGATTTGCTGTGCTTGAGCAGCTTTTGGATAAGTGATCTTAATTACGAAGCTGCTCAGAACAGCTGTCAACAGGAGGTGTCAACATGGCAGTCCCGAAAGGAAGAGTATCGCGTCAGAGACGTGACAAGAGGCGTTCTTCCGTCTGGAAGCTCACTGCTCCCAATGTCGTCAAGTGCCCCAACTGCGGCGAATTCTGCATGCCCCATCGCGTGTGCAAGGCCTGCGGTCAGTACAAGGGCCGTACCGTCATCAACGTCGAGGAGAGCAAGTAAAAAAGCTTACAGCGTAAGGAGGAAGGGTGTATTGCCGTTCCTCCTTTTCGCATTTCATTCGATTGCAAACGCGTTTGCAATCGGGATACTCCCGCTTATCGCCGGCGGCGCGCGCGGAAACGCCGCCGTTGGTCGGCGGGAGGGCTCGCGAAGCTCGCCTCAGGGAGTTTTTGCCATGGCAAAGCTATGGCAAAAACAATTGAAAAGGGGGACGGGATGGAGGATAATTATATAAAGTCCATTGATTCGACCAGCCCCCTGCTCGGCAGGGCGGCGGTCGGCGACACCGTCGTCTCCATCAACGGCAACGCGATCCTCGACGTGCTCGACTACAAGTTCTTCGCCTACGACCGCGAGCTGGACGTCGTGCTCCGCCGCCCGGACGGCACGCAGTACGCCGTGCAGGTGAAAAAGGGCGAGGGCGGGGACCTCGGCCTCGATTTCGGCAGCTATCTCATGGACGCGCCGCGCGCCTGCGCCAATGCCTGCGTCTTCTGCTTCATCGACCAGCTCCCGCGCGGCATGCGCCGCACCATGTACTTTAAAGACGACGACGCGCGTCTGAGCTTCCTGCTCGGCAACTACATCACCCTCACGAACCTGTCCCAGCGCGAGGTCGAGCGCATCATCGCCCTGCGCGTCAGCCCCATCAACGTCTCGGTGCACACCACAAATCCGGAGCTGCGCTGCAAAATGCTGCGCAATCCGCGGGCGGGGGAGAGCATCGACATCATGCGCCGCTTCGCGAAGGCGGGCATCGTGATGAACTGCCAGATCGTCTGCTGCCCCGGCCTCAACGACGGGGAAGAGCTTAAGCGCTCGATGCGCGACCTCGAGGCTATGTGGCCCGCGGTGCACAGCGTCTCGATCGTCCCGGTTGGCCTGACAAAGTTTCGGGAGCATCTCTATCCGCTCACGCCCTTTACCCCGGAGCACGCGGCCGAGACCATCGAACTGGTCGAGGGCTTCTCGGAAGAATGCCTCCACCGGCATGGCAGCCGCATCTTCTTCTGCGGGGACGAGCTCTACCTCAAGGCCGGGCGCGAGCTGCCGGACGAGGACTTTTACGAGGAGTTCACCCAGCTCGAAAACGGCGTCGGCATGCATCGCCTGCTGGAGACAGAGTTTCGCTCCGCGCTGAAGCTCGCGGACGAACCTGACGGCGTGGACTTCACCGTCGCGACCGGCGTCTCCGCCGCGCCGCATATCGAGAAGCTACTGCATCTCGCGCAGGAGAGCTTCCCGACGCTCAAGGGCCGCGTCTGCGCCATCGCCAACGATTTCTTCGGCCGCAGCATCGACGTCACCGGCCTCGTCACCGGCGGCGATCTGATCGCCCAGCTCAAGGGCAGGGAGCTCGGCGGGCGCCTGCTGATCTCCCAGAACATGCTGCGCCGTCAGGAGATGGATTTTCTGGACGACGTCACGCTCGAGCAGGCCAGCCGCGCGCTCGGCCTGCCCGTCTACCCGGTGGAGTGCGACGGCTTCGCCCTGTGCGACGCCATGTTCGGCGTCCTGCCGGAGCTCCGCACGCCCGTGCGGGAGGAGACGGAGGAACAATTCTACCGCTACAATCAGAACTGAGAGTGAAGAGCGGAGAGTGACGAGTGAAGTGATCGTGTCCGCTGCGCGGACGATGATAATTGCGCCGCAGGCGCTCCACAACTCCACTCTAAAACCAGCTCTTTGCATTGAGATAAGGAAGTATTTAACATGTCAAGACCTCTTGTCGCCATCGTGGGCCGCCCCAACGTGGGCAAGTCCATGCTGTTCAACCGCCTGGTCGGGCAGCGCCTGAGCATCGTCGAGGACACGCCGGGCGTCACGCGCGACCGGCTTTACGCGCCGTGCGAGTGGTGCGGCCGCAGCTTCGACATGGTCGACACCGGCGGCATCGAGCCCTCGACCGACAGCGAGATCCTGCTCTTCATGCGCGAGCAGGCGCAGATCGCCATCGACACGGCCACCGTCGTCGTGCTCGTGACCGACATCCGCACCGGCGTCACCGCGGCGGACAAGGACGTGGCGAACATGCTCCTGCGCGCGAGAAAGCCGGTGGTGCTCGCCGTGAACAAGGCCGACTCCACCGGGCCGGAGGACCCCATGCTCTACGAGTTTTACGAGCTCGGCCTGGGCGATCCCATCGCCGTCTCGGCCATCCACGGCCACGGCACCGGCGAGCTGCTGGACGCCTGCCTTGCGCATTTCCCGCCCGCGGAGGAGGACGAGGCGGAGCCCGACTGCATCAAGGTCGCGGTCATCGGCAAGCCCAACGTGGGCAAGTCCTCGCTCATCAACCGCATCCTCGGCGAAAAGCGCCTGATCGTCAGCGACCA
Source organism: Oscillospiraceae bacterium (assembly GCA_024691985.1). Lineage (GTDB taxonomy): Bacteria > Bacillota > Clostridia > Oscillospirales > Oscillospiraceae > Limivicinus. The sequence continues at coordinate 6,307 of JAILNC010000083.1, forward strand.
GGCGGGCACGACGCGCGACGCGGTCGACACGCTCTTCGAAAACGAGCAGGGCCGCTACATGTTCATCGACACCGCCGGCATCCGCCGCAAGTCGAAGGTGGAGGAGCGGGTCGAGAAGTTCTCCGTCATGCGCGCCCAGCTGGCCATCGAGCGGGCGGACGTGTGCCTGATCCTCATCGACGCGCGCGACGGCGTGACCGAGCAGGACACCAAGATCGCGTGCCTCGCGCACGAGGCCGGCAAGGCCAGCATCATCGTGGTAAACAAGTGGGACCTGGTCGAGAAGGAGACCGGCACCATGGAGAAGATGCGCAAGGACGTCATGCGCGATCTGAGCTTTATGAGCTACGCGCCGGTCCTGTTCATCTCCGCCCTGACCGGCCAGCGCGCCGACCGCCTCTTCGAGCTGATCAACTACGTCAACGACCAGACCAGCATGCGCATCTCGACCGGCATGCTCAACAGCGTCCTGGCCGACGCGCAGGCGCGCGTCCAGCCGCCCACGGACAAGGGCCGCCGCCTCAAGATCTACTACATGACCCAGACCGGCGTCAAGCCGCCCTGCTTCGTCATCTTCTGCAACAGCCGCGAGCTGTTCCATTTCTCCTACCAGCGCTATCTGGAAAACCAGATCCGCGCCGTCTTCGGACTCGAGGGCACGCCCGTGCGCATCGTGATCCGGCAGAAAGGAGAGAAGGAATGAGCATCTACTGGGCCCTGCTGCTGCCCACGGCGATCTTCGCCTATCTCGTCGGCAGTCTCGACACGCTGGTGCTCGCTTCCAACTTCGTCTTTCACCGCAACCTGCGCCGTCTGGGGGACGAGAGCGTGTGGCTGTCGAACTTCTACCGCATCTACGGCGTGAAGGGCTTCGCGAAGCTGCTCGCCGTGGAGCTCGTGCGCGACGCCCTGCCCCTGCTGTTCGGGACGGGGATGCTCGCCATTCGCGGCCACGCCTCCGCGGGCTGCGCCTTCGCGGGCTTCGTGCTGGTGCTCGCCCGCCTCTGGCCCGCGATCTACGGCTTCCGCGGCAGCGACGCCTCCATCGCCTTTGCGGTCGCGGCCTTCGCGGTGCAGCCCTCCGTGGGCGTCGCGGCGGCGATCATCATCCTCGCGGTCACGGCGGTGACGCGCTACATCTCCCTCGGCACGACGGTCGGCGCGGTGGTGAGTCTTCTGGTGGCCGTGCTGGTCATCAACGATTCGCTGCTGCTGCGTCTGACGCTGATGACGGCGGGGCTGGTCATTGTCAAGCACATCCCCTCGATCGTGCGCATCCTTCGCCGCACCGAGCCACGGCTGAGCTACGAGAAGGACATCACCTACAAGCTCGATGAATGAATAAGGGAGGCTCTGATTTTGAGTCTGCTTGAACTGCTCCTGATCGCCGTGGGCCTGAGCATGGACGCCTTCGCGGTCTCGGTCTGCAAGGGTCTGAGCCTGCGCGGGCTCAAGCCGAAGCACGCCGTGCTGGTCGGCCTGTATTTCGGCGGCTTTCAGGCGCTGATGCCCGTGATCGGCTGGCTGCTCGGCTACCGCTTCGAGCGTTTCATCACCAGCTTCGACCACTGGATCGCCTTCGCGCTGCTGACGGCGATCGGCGTGAGCATGATCCGCGAGGCGAAGAAGGCCGAGGAGCTCAATGACGATCTGGGCTTTCGCACGATGCTGCTGCTGGCCGTCGCCACGAGCATCGACGCCCTGGCCGTCGGCGTCACCTTCGCCTTCCTCTCGGTGCGCATCGTGCCCGCGGCCTGTCTGATCGGGCTGACGACCTTTCTGCTCTCGGCCCTCGGCGTGTACATCGGGCACATCTTCGGCCTGAAGTACAAGGCGAAGGCGGAGCTCGCCGGCGGGATCATCCTGATCGGCATCGGTCTGAAGATCTTGCTGGAGCATCTCGGCCTGATTTCCTTCTGACGGAGGCGAGAGATTTGCAACTGGATACCAAAAGCCGCGTCGGCATCGTGCTGCTGCTCGTGCTGCTGCTGCTCGGCCTGCTCGTCATCTTCACGCTGACGGCCATGGACTGGGGGCAGCTCGCGGAGACCTGCACGGAGCCCCTGCCTCCCATCCCGACCCTCGCGCCGACCCTGGAGCCCACGCCCGTCCCCACGCCGGAGCCGACCCCGGAACCCACGCCGACCCCGGAGCCCACGCCCGTCCTGCGTCAGCGCACGCAGCTGCTCACGCTCGTCAATCCCTGGCACGAGATGGACCCGAGCTACGTCCCGACGCTCGAGCAGGTGACCTGGGGCCTCGAGGAGGACCAGTTCATGGACGTGCGGGCCGCCGGACCGCTGCTGCGGATGATCGGCGACTGCATCGACGCGGGCAACGAGCCGCTTGTCGTCTCCGGCTACCGCACGATGAAGAAGCAGAAGCGCCTGTATGAAAACAAGATCGAGCGCCTGATCGAGGAGGGCGTCGACCCGGACGATGCGCCGGCGATCGCGGCCATGTCGGTGGCCGTCCCCGGCACGAGCGAGCACCAGCTCGGCCTGGCCGCGGACATCATCGACTACAACTATCCGTACTTAAACGAGCAGCAGGAGAACATGCCCACGCAGCGCTGGCTGATGGAGCACTGCTGGGACTACGGCTTCATCCTGCGCTACCCCAACGACAAGAGCGAGATCACCGGCATCATCTACGAGCCCTGGCATTACCGCTACGTCGGCGTGGAGGTCGCGCAGGAGATCCGCGACCTCGGCCTGACGTTCGAGGAATATCTGGAGCAGTATTACGAGCCCCTGCCGGAGGACACGCCGCAGGAGGAGAACAAAGCGTAAGCTGTCATCCTGAGGTCCGGTGCGCACACCGGCCGACGGATCTTTTACAGTCCCGTATCGAATGCTTAAGATTCTTCGCTTACGCTCAGAATGACAAGTTCCGGAAGGAATAAGCTTCCCGGCCCGGGATTGGCACATGTGCCATTCCCGGGCATTCGTTTTGGTCGATTCTCCACAAAAAGGAAACGCGGAAGGAAATATTTCTTGTCACGCCCCCGGTTCCATGATATAGTGAAGCCAAGCTGCGGAGAAATACTCCGAGAGAAAATGCCCAACTTTGAAACAGGAGGATCACTATGAAAAAGATCGTAGCTCTCGCACTTGCCCTGTGCATGGTCTTCGCGCTCGCCGCCTGCGGCGGTTCGAGCAGCGCCCCCGCCGCGACGTCCGGCGGCCCCTTCGCACCCGACGGCCCGGTCACGCTGGTCGTGGCCTACAAGGCCGGCTCCGGCACCGACAACACCGCGCGTATCCTGGCCAAGTATGCCGAGAAGTACGTCGGCCAGACCATCGTCATCGAGAACGTCGAGGGCGCTTCCGGCAGCCAGGGCTGGAACCAGCTGGCCAAGGCCGACCCCGACGGCATGACCATCGGCTTCATCAACCTGCCCAACTTCAACAGCAACATCGTCCAGGGCAAGGGCTCCTACAAGGTCGAGGACTTCAAGGCCATCTGCAACCATGTGACCGAGACCTCCATCGTCGTTGTCCGCGCCGATGACGACCGCTTCCCCGATCTGAAGACTCTGGTTGAATACGCCAAGGCGAACAAGCTCGTCGCCGCGACCAACGGCGCCAAGGCCTCCAACCACATCGGCGCGCAGGCCTTCGCCAAGTCCGCCGGCTTCAGCTACACCGCCGTCCCGGCTGACGGCACCGCCAACCAGCTCCTGTCCCTGCGCGGCAAGGAGTCCGACTTCTGCGTCGTGAAGCTCGCGGACATCGCCGGCACGGAGTCCGAGTACCGCATCCTCGGCGTGTTCAATACCGAGCGCCTGCCCGAGCTGCCTGACGTCCCCACGCTGGGTGAGCTGGGCTACTACAAGGATTGGCTGGGCTCCTCCCGCTGCGTGGTCGCCCCCGCCGGGGTGAGCGACGAGGTCGTCGCCTTCTACGAGGCCGCCTTCAAGTCCGCGATGGAGGATCCGGAGTATCTGGCCGCCGCCGAGCAGGCGGGCATGGCCACCGATTACAAGAACGCCGCGGATACCGCCGCCCTCATCGCCCAGCAGCAGAGCTTTGCCGAGAGTCTGACTGACGAGTTCTGGTCCTGATCCGGCGCATTTTGAATGATTCCTCGGAAAGGGCAGGCGCGACCTGCCCTTTCCTGCAACCCGGCCGTATTACATTCGAGAAGGAGTGAGTGTGCTTGAAAAATGAGAAGATGAAATGGACTGACATCGGCGTGGTCGCCTTCATGTACATCATCTGCGCCGTCTTCTATTACAAGACAGTCCATCTCAACGAGGAGATCCAGAGCTACCCCAAGTTTACCGTCATTCTTCTGTTTGGCCTGACCACGATGTATCTGGTGCAGATGCTCCTGGCCGCCAAGCGAAACGGCGTTGAGAGCGGCGTGGACAAGGTCTTCAAGGACTTTCAGCCGGCGCAGTTCTTCGTGTCCCTGGCCGCTGTCGTGGCCTATGTGCTGCTGATCAACGTGCTCGGCTTTTACATCGCGACGGCGCTGTTCCTGATCGGCCTGCTGCTGTATCTGAAGGTGCCCTATCTCGCCACCGCGATCACCGTGGCGGTCATACTGGCACTGGTGTACTTCGCCTTCGCCAAGTTCCTGGGCGTGAAGCTGCCCAAGGGCTTGCTGCTGAAGATGCTGAAATAAGGAGGGAATTGAAAAATGCTTGAGACCTTGGGCTTGATGGGTGCAGGCTTTCTCAACGCCCTCACCCCGCTGAACCTGCTGATGATGGCCGCGGGCGTCTCCATGGGCATCGTCATCGGCTGCATGCCGGGCCTGTCCGCCGCGATGGGCGTGGCGCTGATGCTGCCGCTGACCTTCACCATGAAGGCCGAGACCGGCCTGATCGTCCTCGGCGCCATCTACTGCGGCGCGATCTTCGGCGGCTCCATCTCCGCCATCCTGATCCACACCCCCGGTACCCCGGCCTCCGCTGCCACCGCCATCGAGGGCTACCAGATGACCCTTCGCGGCAAGGCGGGCAAGGCGCTCTTTACCGCCTGCTATGCCTCCTTCTGGGGCGGCCTGCTCAGCTGCATCTCCCTGTACTTCTTCGCGCCCCTGCTCGGCAGGCTGACGCTGAAATTCATGTCCGCGGAGTATTTCTGGCTGTCGATCTTCGGCCTGACGATCATCGCGGGCGTGGCCGGCAAATCCCTGCTCAAGGGCCTGATGTCCGGCGCGCTGGGCCTGCTGATCTCCACCATCGGCATGGACCCGCTGTACGGCTATGACCGCTTCACCTTCGGCGTCGATTATCTGAGCGACGGCATCAACGTCACCGCCGCGCTGATCGGCCTCTTCTCGATGTCTCAGGTCTTCATCCTCGCCGAGAAGAAGATCGTCGAGCGCGCGCAGGCCACCAAGTTCACCGACAAGATGAGCCTGAGCCGCGACGAGCGCAAGCTGATCCGCCCGACCATCGTCCGTTCCTGGCTGATCGGCAACCTCGTCGGCATCCTGCCCGGCGCGGGCGCCTCCATCGCCTGCTTCCTGGGCTACAACACCTCCCGGCAGTTCTCCAAACACAAGGAGGCGTTCGGTCACGGCTCCATCGAGGGCGTGGCCGGCTCCGAGGCCGCCAACAATGCCGTCACCGGCGGCTCTCTGATCCCGACGCTGACCCTCGGCATCCCGGGTGAGTCCGTGACCGCCGTGCTCATGGGCGGCCTGATCATCCAGGGCCTCACCCCGGGGCCGGAGCTCTTCGGCAAGTACGCCCCCATGACCTACACCTTCTTCGCGGGCTTCGTGCTGGTGCAGTTCTTCATGCTCGGCATCGGCCTGCTGGGCTGCCGCGGCTTCGCGCAGATCTCCCGCCTGTCCGACGCCATCCTGATCCCCTGCGTGTCCGTGCTCTGTGTCATCGGCTCGTACGCGATCCACCGGAACATGGTCGACGTGTACATCATGCTGATCTTCGGCGTGCTGGGCTACCTGATGCGCAAGCTGGATCTGAACACCGCCGCCGTCGTGCTGGCCCTGATCCTCGGCCCGATCGGCGAGAAGAACCTGCTCAAGGCCCTGACGATCTCCGAGGGCAGCATCGGCATCCTCTTCCAGTCCGTGGTGAGCTGGGTGCTGATCGTCCTGTGCGTCGTCGGCATCCTCTCCCCCATCTTCATGGCGAAGATGGAGAAGAAGGCCGAGGCCGAGGCCTCCGGCATCGATCCGGACGATGACGACGGAGTGGTCGACATCGAGATCGACAACGACTGATAAGCGCAAACAGCAAAGAAAAAGCAGCCTCCGGGCTGCTTTTTCTTTATCTCCCGGCTCCCCCTCATGCGTGGCAATCCGTTTCTCTCTTTTACATCGCGGGCGTCGGTCCCCACTCGCTGATCTCGATCACCACGGTGACGCGGCCGTCGGTCACGAGCTCGGCGCGGACGGGGCGCATCGGATTTTTCTCGAACCAGACCGTACACAGCAGCGTGTCGTCGGGCGCGAGCTGCACGACCGTCTGCCCGTCCTCCTCCCGGAAGCTCTCGGCGTGGCCGACGCGCAGAGCGTGCAGCAGCACCGGCAGCGAGGACATGGGCGTCAGCCCGAAGGAATCGAGCGAGCCTGTGTCGAGCACGACGCTGTCGTACTCGAGCGTCGTGCCGCCGGGTTTGAACCGGGCCGAGACGCCGCGGATGAGCTCCGGCGCGAGGACGGTGACGCGCCCGCCCTCCGCGTCCTCCTCGTAGCCCAGGGTGAAGCGGGCGGTCTTGTGCTCGTACTCGGCGCGCACCCTGGCCGTAAAGCGCAGGGACTCCAGCGTGTTGAGCCGCGCGGAAAAGCTCTCGAGCTCGCTCTCGGCCCGGCTTTTGCCGCAACCCGTGAGCAGCAGGGCGACGCAGAGCAGCAGGACGATCGTCAAACGTTTCATGTTGACCTCCGATGGCAGCTTGTTTGCTAGAACCTATGCCCGGCGATCCTGCAAAATGCTCAAAAAGAGCTTGCAATTTCTGTGGAAATGTGATAAGTTTCTTTCTGTCACAGCGAGGAACGGGAAAATAGCGCAGACTGTTTTTGCCAGAGACCGGGGGTCGGCGGCTGAAAGCCCCCGGAAAAAGCAGGCGCTTGGTTCGCCCGGGAGCTCCGGCCAATCCCCGGCGTGCGCCGCGCGTTAAGCGGCTCGAGTGCGGCCGTACGGCCGAACGTGGGTGGTACCGCGGAAGTTCTGCTTTCGTCCCTTTTTGGGACGGGAGCTTTTATTTTTCTTCGATTGCAAAACATAGTTTTGCAATCGAGCTGCTCGCGCTTATCGCACTCGGCTTGCGGGGGAAAGCCTCGTTTGGTCGGCGCAAGGGCTCGCGCAGCTCGCCTCAGGGTGTATTTGCTGCGGCAAAGCTACAGTAAATACAGATCGTAATTTGTTGATGACTTTTATTTTAGGAGAGAGTTTATGAAAGAACTAATGCAGAATCTCAGGGAGGCTTCCCTTCGGGCGATCGCCGAGTCCGAGAGCCCGGAGAGCGTCGAGGCCCTCCGCATCCGGTATCTGGGCAAGAAGGGCGAGCTGACGGCCATCCTGCACCAGATGGGCAAGCTCAGCCCCGAGGAGCGCCCGGTCATGGGCCAGCTCGCAAACCAGCTCCGCTCCGAGATCGAGCAGGCCATTGAGCTGCGCAAGACCATGCTCGGCAAGCTCATGCTCGAGAAGAAGCTCGAGACCGAGGCAGTGGACGTGACCATGCCCGGCGTGGAGCAGCCGAGCGGCCACAAGCACCCGATGTACAACGTCCTCGACCAGATCAAGGACATCTTCATCGGCATGGGCTATGAGATCGTGGACGGCCCGGAGGTGGAGCTGTCCGAATACAACTTTACCAAGCTCAACATCGACGAGAGCCACCCCTCCCGCGACTGGACCGACACTTTCTACTTTGACGAGGACGCGCGCGTCTGCCTGCGTACCCAGACCTCGCCGATGCAGGTGCACGCGATGGAGACCAAGCCGCTGCCGATCCGCATGATCGCCCCGGGCCGCGTCTACCGCAAGGACGAGGTGGACGCCACCCACTCGCCCATGTTCCATCAGATCGAGGGCATGGTCATCGACAAGGGCATCACCATGGCCGACCTCAAGGCCACGCTCAACCTCGTCGTGGAGCAGATCTACGGCGCCGGCACCCGCACCCGCTTTCGCCCCCACCACTTCCCCTTCACCGAGCCGAGCTGCGAGCTGGACATCGCCTGCCACAAGTGCGGCGGCAAGGGCTGCCCCACCTGCAAGGGCGAGGGCTGGATCGAGGTCCTCGGCGCCGGCATGGTGCACCCCAAGGTGCTCGCCGGCTGCGGCATCGACCCGGACGTCTACTCCGGCTGGGCCTTCGGCATGGGTCTGGAGCGCCTCGCCATGGGCGAGTACAAGATCACGGATCTGCGTCTGATCTTCGAGAACGACGTAAGATTCCTCGAGCAGTTCTAAGGGAGGGCAGCAAAATGGATCTTTCGAGAAAATGGCTCAACGAGTTCGTGGACCTGCCGCTTTCCGAGGTCGACGACCGCAGCTTCGCCGAGGCCATGAGCGTTTCCGGCTCCAAGGTGGAGGTCACCGAGGACCTGAGCGAGCGCATCAAGAATATCGTGGTCGGCCGCATCGTGAAGCTCGAGAAGCACCCCAACTCCGACCACATGCTCGTCGTGCTGGTCGACGTCGGCGAGGGAGAACCCCGCCAGATCTGCACCGGCGCGTGGAATGTGCATGTGGGCGACCTCGTGCCCACGGCCCTGCACAACGCCCTGCTACCCAACGGCACCAAGATCATGCGCGGCAAGCTGCGCGGCGTGAAGTCCGACGGCATGCTCTGCTCGCTCAAGGAGCTCGGCATGACCACGCACGACTTCCCCTACGCGGTCATCAAGCCCGCCGCGCTCTTAAACGACTATCACCCCCTCGACCCCGCCAAGCCCTCGATCTCCGCCGACATCAAGGCCGGCGACAAGATCTTCGGCAAGGTCGTCGCGGCTGCGGTGAAGGCCATCGCCCCCGCGGGCGTCAACCTCTGGGACACCGTCCTCGATATCGGCGAGAGCGACGTCGAGTCCGTCTTCGACTGCCAGAACCTCCACGAGGGCGACCTCGTTGCCTACGACACGGCGAAGAACCGCGTCCTCACGCCCGAGGACCTGCGCGCAAAGCAGGAGGAGTTCCCCAACTGCATCACCGACGGCATCCTCATCCTGCACGAGGACTGCAAGCCCGGCGACGACGTGGGCGTGCTGCTCGGCATGGACGACCATGTGGTCGAATTCGAGATCACCCCCAACCGCCCCGACTGCCTGTGCATGATCGGCCTGGCGCGCGAGACCGCCGTCACCTTCAACAAGCCCCTCAAGCTGCACGAGCCCGTCGTGAAGGCCGAGGCCGGCGGCGACATCAGCGACTGCGCGAAGATCGTCATCGAGGACCCGCTCTGCGTGCGCTACACCGCCCGCATGGTGAAGAACGTGAAGATTGCCCCGTCCCCCGCCTGGATGCGCGAGCGCATCCGCAATGCGGGCATGCGTCCGATCAACAACATCGTCGACATCACCAACTACGTCATGCTCGAGTACGGCCAGCCGATGCACGCCTTCGACTTCGCCTGCGTCAAGGACGGCGAGATCCACGTCCGCTGCGCCAGAGAGGGCGAGACCATCCAGACCCTCGACGGCACGGCCCGCCAGCTCTCGACGAACATGCTCTGCATATGCGACACCGAAAAGCCCGTCGGCGTGGCGGGCGTCATGGGCGGCGCGAACAGCGAGATCGTCGGCGACACCGGCATGGTCCTCTTCGAGTCCGCCAACTTCAACGGCGCCTCCATCCGCCGCACCGCGACCTCCCTCGGCATGCGCACCGACGCCTCCGGCCGCTACGAGAAGGGCCTCGACCCGCAGAACACCTGGCCCGCCGTCCAGCGCGCGTGCGAGCTGATCGAGCTGCTCGGCGCGGGCGAGGTCGTGCCCGGCGTCATCGACGTGCTCTCCGAGCCGCTCAAGGAGACGACACTCAAGCTCGAGCCGGACCGCATCAACGCCCTGCTCGGCACCGACGTCAGCGAGGCGCAGATGCGCGACATACTCGAGCGCCTCGGCTTTACCCTCGAGGGCGATATCATCCACGTGCCCTCGTGGCGCGCGGACGTGGAGCACTACTCCGATATCGCCGAGGAGGTCGCCCGCTTCTACGGCTACAACGAGATCCCGATCCAGTTCGCCGGCGGCCAGACCACCGCGGGCGGCTACAGCGAGCGCCAGCAGCTCGAGCGCCGGATCGGCCAGTGCTGCCGCAGCATGGGCCTGGACGAGATCATCACCTACTCCTTCATCAGCCCCTCCTACTACGACAAGATCCGCTGGGCGCCGGACGATCCGCGCCGCGACAGTCTGCGCATCCTCAACCCCCTGGGCGAGGATACCTCCATCATGCGCACGACGGTCCTGCCCTCCATGCTGGAGATCCTGACCCGCAACTACAACTACCGCAACAAGGAGGCCTGCCTCTACGAGATCGGCCGCATCTACCTCAAGCGTCCGGACGGCATGGCCGACGAGCCGCGCATCGTCTCTCTCGGCGCCTACGGGGAGAAGATCGACTTCTTCGTGCTCAAGGGCTGGGTCGAAGCCATCCTGAAGGATCTCGGCGCCGCGCGGCCGCGCTTCACGGCGGAGAAGGCCAATCCCTCCTACCATCCCGGCCGCTGCGCGAAGGTCTGGGTGGGTGACGTCTGCGTCGGCGTGCTCGGCCAGATCCACCCGCTGACGGCGCTCAACTACGGCGTGGACGCGGCGTTCTACTGCGCCGAGCTGAGCTTCGACGCTCTCGACGCGGTCAAGGGCGCGCGCCCGGTGTACAAGCCGCTGCCGCGCTACCCCTCGGTCACGCGCGACATTTCCGTGGTCTGCGCCGCCTCCGTCCCCGTGGGCGAGATGGTCGACTGCATCCTCGCCGACGGCGGGGAGTATCTCACCGACTGCAGGCTCTTCGACGTCTACACCGGCGGCCGCATCGCGGGCGGCATGAAGTCCGTGGCCTTCTCGCTGACCATACGCTCGGACGATCAGACCCTCACCGACGCGCACGCCGAGGAGACGGTCGCGAAGGTCCTCAAGGCGCTGGGCGAGAAGTTCGGGGCCGTCATGCGCTGAGAAACATTTAAGGAATCTTCATCAATTTTCCGCGAGATTCGTCTTTACACGCCTATATTTTCTGATATAATAAGAGACAGAAAAAGAAGATAAAGGACGGATGAAATCATGGAAGACGCCACCAAAAAATTTGCGGCCCTCGATTCGAAGGCCGAAATGAAGGAGATCCTCTCCTCCGTCTACAACTCGCTGATGGTCAAGGGCTACAACCCCATCAACCAGATCGTGGGCTACGTCCTTTCCGAGGACCCGACCTACATCACCAACTACAACAACGCCCGCACGCTCATCTGCCGCATCGACCGGGACGAGCTGATGCAGGAGCTGCTGAAGTGCTATCTTGACAAGTGAGTGTATAAAGACGGAAAAGAAGCCGGACAAAATGTCCGGCTTCTTTTCATGTTTCAGCCAAAGCCTGCACGCTCCGCATCTTCGTATCCTGTATGCAGATAGCCGGCGGCGTAATGCGCCCCCCGTCTTCTTTTCGTCTTGCCGAAAAGAAGACGGTCCGCGCCCGGGCCAGGAGAAAAGGGCGCTGAATGCGGGCAACATTTACGCAAAACCGAACATCATGCCCGCAACTATCCGACCTCTCTGCGATTCCGACGAGACTTTCGCACCAACTCCTGTCAGAAAAGAACGCGCTTAACCAAGCAACGCCGTGCAGGCGGCAAGCCTGTTTATCCCAGCTTTCAATTTGCACGTCATTGCGAGACAGTGCGCACACTGTCGTGGCAATCCGTTATCCGTGTCTCCTCACAGCTCGAAAACGACGAGCTGCCATGGCTTGAGATGCACAGTGTCCCTCTCCGCGGAGAGCTCATCCAGATTGTTCAGCACAAGCGTCCGGGCGGGAGAAGGGAGAAGCATGTCCTGGGCCTCGGCCTGGAAGTTGCCCGCGACGAGCAGCGTCTTCTCCCCGCGGCGGAAGTAGGCCATGAGGTTCTTCTGCTCCGGCAGATACGGCACGCACTCGCCGTAGACCAGCGTCTCGCCGTAGTCCGCGCTTTTGCGCAGGGTGATCAGGCTGCGGTAGAACTCGTAGACCGAGCCCTCGCGTCCGCGCTGCTCGGCGAGGTTGATCTCCCGATAGTTCTCGTTGAGCCCCAGCCAGGGCGCGCCCGCCGTGAAGCCCGCGCCGGGGCCCGCGTCCCACTGGAAGGGCGTGCGCGCGTTGTCGCGCGAAAAGCGCGAGACCGCGGCGAGGGCCTCTTCCTCCGTGCACCCGGCGCGCAGGGCCACCTTGTACTGGTCGAGGGTGCTGATGTCGTCGAAGTCCTTGAGCGTCCAGTCCGTCCGGTTCTCCATGCCGATCTCCTGCCCCTGATACAGGAAGGGCAGGCCGCGCAGCAGGAAATTCAGCCCGCCGAGCAGCTTCTTGGCCGCGTCCGAGCGCTCGCCCTCCGGCAGATAGTGGGACACGCCGCGCGGCTCGTCGTGGTTTTCGATGATGTTGGAGAGGAAGCCCACGCCCGCGCTGCGCGCCTGGGCCGCGAAGGCCGCCCGCTTGTACTCCTCCGCCGTCGGCAGGCGGCTCCTGTGCCAGCCCCGGCGGTCGAGCCCGAGCAGATGCTCCGAGAAGTCGAACATGGAGGAAAAGCAGCCTCTGTCCCCGATGATCTTCGGCAGGTCCTCCGTCTTCTCGTTGAAGACCTCGCCCACGGAGAAGGCGTCGTATTTCCGGAAGCTCGCCTCCGCCATCTCGTCGAGAAAGACGTTGAGTCCCTCGGCCCGCTTGAGCATGGCCCGGATGTCGCAGAGCCCGTCGTCCCGGTCGGCGGGGAGATCGCAGAAGGGGAGGAGCTTTTTGATGTTGATGATCGCGTCGATGCGAAAGCCGCCCAGCCCTTTGTCCAGCCACCAGTTGATCATTTTGTAGATCTCCCGGCGCAGGGCGGGATTCTCCCAGTTGAGGTCGGGCTGCTTTTTGTGGAAGGCGTGGAAATAGATCTTATCCGTGTGCCCCGGCAGCAGATCCCAGCAGGGACCGCCGAAGTAGCTGCGCCAGTTGCAGGGGAAGGGCTCGCCCTCGTGCCAGTCGCGAATATAGAAGAACTGTCCGTATTCCCCCTCCGGGTCCTCGCAGGCCTTTCGGAACCATTCGTGCTCGTCCGAGCAGTGGTTGACGACAAGGTCCATCACGATGGAAATGCCGCGCTCGCGCGCCTTCTCGATCAGCTCGTCCATGTCCGCCATGGTCCCGAAGCGCGCATCGATGCTGTAGTAGTCAGAGATGTCGTAGCCCTGATCGGCCAGCGGCGAGCGGTAGACCGGGGAGAGCCAGACGAGCTCCACCCCCAGCTCCCGCAGATAGTCGAGCTTCGAGATCACGCCGCGCAGGTCGCCGATCCCGTCGCCGTTTGTGTCGCAGAAGCTCTTCGGATAGATCTGATAGGCGGTCTTGCCGTGCCACCACTTGTGCTGCATGGGGATTCCTCCTCCGTTTTATGAAGCTGTCCCATATTGTACAGGACAGGCGGAGAACATGCAAGCGGCAAGCGTACTGTCAATTAGGCAAAAGCAATAATTTTGTAAAGGATGCTTCGTACAAAACGCCCAGATTCGGCGATTCTCACAAAAAGCATTGATTTTGAAAGGCCGGAATGCTAAACTATCACAGTAAGGATGGCGAATAATCCACCCTGCAAATTTTAAAAAAGTGAGGAAAAAAGTATGAAGAAAACACTTGCTCTTGTGCTGGCGCTGGTCATGATCGTCGCCCTGGCGGCCTGCGGCGTCAGCACGGAATCCGCGGCTCCCGCCGCTGCTCCTGCCGACAGCGGCAGCGCGGCTGCCCCGGCTGCGGCCGCCTCTTCTTCCAAGGACGGCATCACCCTCTTCAACGGCAAGATCGAGATCGCCGGCGCCCTTGACCATGCCGCGCAGGTCTATGAGGCTGCGACCGGCAAGTATGTCGAGGTCAACTCCGTCGGCGGCGGCGTCGACCTTCAGTCCGAGCTGAAGCAGCGCTACCAGGCCGGCAACATGCCCGACATCTTCACCTGCGAGGGCACGCCCGACTTCTCCAACTGGGTCGGCAAGGTTGTCGACATGTCCGA
>JAILNC010000091.1 GCA_024691985.1 Oscillospiraceae bacterium
TAAGATCTCCCATCCATTATGGAGTAAGGGCTGAAGAAGACTACTTCGTTGATAGGCCGGCGGTGTACGCACAGCAATGTGTTCAGCCTACCGGTACTAATAGCCCGAGGGCTTGACCTACATTATGCAGGCAGCCTTGCAAAACTCCCACCCCCTCTGTTCAGTTTTCAGGGTACAAAGCCCTGAAAACTCGAGACAAAACGAAGCGCAAGCGGAGTTTTGGATAGAGAAGGAAGAGGAAACGAAACGGAACGGATATCTGCCGCAAGGCAGATGGAGTGAAGTGAAGTTTTCTCCGACGCAGTTGGTGTTTTTAACGGTGAGGGTCCACCTGTTCCCATTCCGAACACAGAAGTTAAGCTCACCAGTGCCGAAAATACTTGTCTGGCGACGGACTGGAAAGATAGGTCAACGCCAACACAAAACCCCCACGGATTCGTCCGTGGGGGTTTTGCTATCGTGTGGAGAGTTGAGAGTGGAGAGTGAAGTTAAGGTATCCGCTGCGCGGATGATTATAATCGCGCCGCAGGCGCACCATAATGCCACTCTCCACACTTCACTCTCCACTCTCTTTCATCAGCGTCTCATAGCGCTCGTGCAGCCGGATCAGCTGCATCTCGAAATCCTGGCGGTTCTTGTGGAGCATGGTCTGCAGGATCAGGCCGGAGAAGAGACTCAAGATCGCGGCCAGGGCGACGAAGCCCGAGACGATCAGCGTCGGGAAGCGCGCGACCAGACCGGTGCGGAAGTAGTCCAGCAGCACCGGCACAAAGAGGACGGCCGCGAGCAGGACCAGCAGCAGGGCAAGTACCCCGAAATAGGCCAGGGGCTTGTAGCTGCGGTAGAGCTTCGCGATGGTGCGCAGGACCTTGAAGCCGTCGGAATAGGTGTTGAGCTTCGACTCGCTCCCCTCCGGCCTGTCGCGGTACTGGATGACCACGGTCTCGAGCTGCATGTTCTTGTCGATGGCGTGGATGCTCATCTCGGTCTCGATCTCGAAGCCCTTGGAGAGCACCGGGAAGCTCTTGACGAACTGGTAGCTGAAGGCGCGGTAGCCGGTCATGATGTCGCGGATCGAGCTGCCGAAGAGGGCGTTGATGCTCCAGCGCACGAGGCGGTTGCCGAAGTTGTGGAAGGGCCGTTTGTTCTCTGTGAAGTAGGTGGCGGAGAGCCGGTCGCCCACGACCATGTCGGCCTGGCGCGTCAGCACCAGATCGGCCATCTCGCGCGCGTACTCGGCGGGATAGGTGTCGTCCCCGTCGACCATGAGGTAGCACTGCGCGTCGATCTCGCGAAACATGCGGCGGATGACGTTGCCCTTGCCCTGCTGATATTCGTGCCGCACGACGGCGCCGGCGGCCCCGGCCAGGGCGGCGGTGCCGTCGGTCGAGTTGTTGTCGTAGACGTAGACGACGGCCTCGGGCAGCACGCGCCGGTAATCCGACACGACCTTTTCGACCGTGACGGCCTCGTTGTAGCAGGGGATCAAAACCGCGATCTTATCCATGGCAGCCTCCGGCTTCGACAGAGTTTTTTTCAGTATAGCACAGCGCCCGCATACTTGCAACGAGCTTGCGGCTCAGCCCTGCCCGGGCGTGCCGACATAGCGGAGCTGCCCGTCCACGCGGTACAGGCCCTTGCTCACCGGCGGGGAGTCCGGCGGGAACAGCGAGGCGTAATGTTCATAGAAGTAGCCGTCGGGATAGTCCAGATAGAGATATTCGGCAGTCTCCCGCAGGGCGTCCATCCATTCCTCCGGACTCAGAAAACGGTCCTCGAGCCCGTCCTTCTCCGTGCCGGGCGCGCTGCCCAGATACCACTCGCTGTACGGCGGCGCTGTGTTCGGCCGCAGCAGATAGCGGATGCCGGGGGAATCCCCGGCCCGGTTGGTCTGGCTGAGGATGGCCAGGCGCACGGGGCTGCCGCCCGTCTCGTCGCGCAGCATGTCCGCCAGGGCGCGGTACTCGTCGTAGACCGGGACGACCGTCTGCATGTCCGTGCGCCGGAGCACGTCGAGCGCGCGGCCGAAGGGGGAGAGCACGACAAAGACGGCGAGCGCCGCGCAGAGCGAGGCCCGGCCGCCGTCCGCCTCGGTGAAGAAGCGCACGAAGCCCAGCATGGCGGCCATGTAGACGGCGTAGAGCACGATGCCGACATAGCGCTCGAAGGAGGCGAGGACCACGGCCTCCCACCAGCCGAACTTGAAAATGTAGACGTAGCACAGGCTGACGTAATAGATCAGTGAGATCAGCAGCAGCGAGGGGAGGACGATACGCCGCGCGGCCCGGAGACAGCCGCCGCTGCGGCGGTCCGTCAGGCGGATGAGCAGCCAGAGCGCCGCGATCGAAAACAGGAGCAGCAGCCAGTAGGGGCAGGCAAAGCCCTTGATGCGCACGGCGTCGGTCAGCAGGCGCTGATAATAGTCGTCGTGCACGATCTGCTGCCAGCTCTCCCCCTCGCGGTGCAGGGCGCAGCGCAGCGCCATGCGCAGATCGACCGCGCCCTCCTTGCTCGAAAAGCTCTGGGTGACGCCGTCGAGCTTCTTGCGCAGGGACCACAGGCCGAGCGGCAGAAACACGGCGCAGGCCGCCCCCGCGAGCTTCCCGGCGCGCGCCCGGCGCTCGTCGCCGCGCAGCAGCAGCTCCGCCGCGTAGACGGCGGCCAGGAAGAAGGCCAGCAGCAGACCCGCGGCCTTCGCCAGCACCAGGGCCGCGCAGGCGGAGAAGACGTAGAGGTCATAGCGCAGATTGTCCTTCCGCGTCTCGGTGAAGACCGCGGCGAGCCCGCCGCCGAAGGCCGCGCTGAGGAAGGGGTCGATATACAGCGAGCTGTAGGGCCGCTGGCCGTCAATCATCAGCGGGCACAGCAGCACGAGGGCCGCGGCCAGGGCGAAGCGCAGGGGCTTTCTGAAGTCCAGGGCGCGCAGGAAGGGGAAGGAAAAGCTCAGCAGGAAGCACTGATAGGCGAAGTACATCACCCACTCCGTATAGCCCGCCTTCCGGTCAAACAGCGCGTACAGGCGCAGGAACAGGTATTCCATCAGCGCCATGCCGGGCGGATAGGAGGGGTAGGTCGTGGCGGCCGCCTTCGCCGAGGGCAGCAGCCCCGTGTAGTACATGGCCTTGACGGTGTCCGCCCAGTGGGTCATCTCGTCGATGCGCCAGACCCGGCGGCCGTAATTGACGGCGATCAGCCCCGCGAAGGTCAGCAGGAAGAGCAGCGCCCCGGGCGTCAGGAGCCTGGCGCGCAGCGCCCGCCCCTGCCCGGCGGACCGCCGGAGCGCGAGGGCGTACAGCAGCAGCGCCGCGGCGCACAGCGCATAGACGCCGAACGGGAGCAGGCCGAGCATGCCGAAGAGGAAGAGGAAGAGCATGACCGCCGTCATGACCAGCGGCAGCGACTCCTCAAAGCGCAGGCCGAAGCGGGCCGCGGCAAAGACGCAGCCCGAGGACAGCAGCAGTATGCAGCTCACAGCAAACAAAAAGACGGCCATGACACGCGCTCCCGATCCCGGATTTCGCCGCAGCGCGGCGGACGCCACAAGTGTAGCACGGCGCCGCCGGACTGTCAATCTGAGGCCATCGTTTACAAATCATTGAAGCGCGCCGCCGCGTGTGTTATAATGATCGCAATGAACAAAGCGGAAGGAGGCGCGGCCTTGACGGAACAAACGAAAAAAGAACGGCTCTTCTGGCTCTGGCTGGGCCTGGCCATGGCCGCCTTCTATGTGCTCGCAGCGCTCCTGGAGGGCTATCACCTGTATCCGGACTCGGAGAGCTACATGACGCTGGACATCTCGCGCGAGCCGCTGTATTCGCTGTTCCTCGCGCTGATGCGCCTGCTCTTCGGCCGGGGCGGCGAGAGCTTCTGGCTGCAGGCGGCGGCGCTGGTGCAGAGCCTCGTCACGGCCTGGGCGGGCTGGTACTTTGTCCGGCGCTGCGCGGGGCTGTTCCGCCTGCGCGGGGGCGAGGCGCTCCTGCTCGCGCTGTGCACGCTGCTGCCCGCGCTGCTCTGCCGCTTCTTTGCCAACCGCCGCGCCATGTACAGCTACTCCATCATCAGCGAGAGCCTGGCCTTCCCGTTGTTTCTGGCCTTCTTCACCTTCCTGCTCGCCTACGCGCTGCGCGGGCGGAAACGGGATCTCGCCCGGGCGGCGGTCCTGGCCTTCCTGCTGATCTCCCTGCGCAAGCAGATGTATATCACGCTGCCGCTGCTGCTTCTCGCGGCGCTCTGGCGCGCCGTGCGCGCCGGGCGGCTCCTGCTCCGGGCGGGGCTGGCGCTGCTCACCTGCGCGGCGGTGCTGCTGGCAAATTCGCTGCTCGACCGCGGCTTCAATTACGCCGTGCGCGGCGAGGCCCTGCGGCATACGGGCGATACGCGCTTCGTGACCACGATGCTCCTGTACACCGCGCAGCCGGAGGACGCGGAGGGTTTTCAGGACGCGCAGCTGCGCGGCCTGTTTGAGGAGATCCTGCGCAGGGCGGACGAAGAGCGGCTCCTGCGCGGCTACGCGCCCGCGGACTGGTTCGGGCGCTCGCTGTTCTTCATGAACCACTACGATTTCATCCAGTTCAACTGCCTGCGCGACACGGTCACGGCCCATCTGGAGCAGACGGAGGGACTGGACGAGACTGCGGCGGCGCTGGAGCGGGACCGCCTCTACAACGGTCTGAACGCGGCGCTGCTGCCGACGGGCTGGACGCGGGCGCTGGGCACCGCGGCGGACAGCTTCGCCATGGGGCTCGTGAACACCGCGGCGGCGATGAAGCGGCCGCTGATCCCGGCGACGGCGCTGCTGTACGCCGCCTTCCTGGCGCTGCTGGTCGTCTGCATCCGCCGCCGGCGGGAGGACGAGGCCGTGCTCGCCTGCCTCGCGCTGGCCGCGATCCTCGGCAACGTCGCGCTGGTGTCGCTGACGATCTTCTGCCAGCCGCGCTATACGCTCTACAACATGCCCGTTTTCTACGCGGCCCTGCTGCTGATGCTGCGGGGGACAGTGAAAAAGAAATAAAAGAAGCGCCCTCTCGAAAGAGAGGGCGCTCAATGTATAGACAAACCCCAAACTTGTCATCTTGAGCGAAGGCGAAGCCGGAGTCGAAAGATCCAAAACGTTGGAAAGTCTTACTCGTAAGATCTCTCCACTCGCTACGCTCGGTCGAGATGACATCAGACGGGTACTTTGTCTACAGTCTCAGCGCCCTCTCGAAAGAGAGGGCGTTTCATCGCTTATTCCGCCTCGGCCGCTGGAGCCGGGGCTTTTGCTTTTGCGGGATAATATTCGCGGTACAGGCCGAGGAAGACGCCGGCGAGAAGCAGGAAGGCCTTCGTGCACGAATCCCAGGCCGGGAAGAGCTCGTATTCCATCTGGGTGTAGAGCAGCATGCCGGTCAGCGGGATGCTCAGAAAGGCGAGGTGCAGCGGGACGGCTTCGGCGCGGCTGAAGAACATGCGGATCATCCGGGTGACAAGGCTCAGGGCCCAGGCCAGCGCCAGCAGAAAACCGGGCAGGCCGGTCAGCAGGAGGGCCTGACAGAAGCAGTTGTGCATGTTCGGCCCGACGGAGGCGTTATACGTCTGTTTCAAATACACTGTGGGCAGCTGCGTGACCGTCTTGCTCAGCTGTCCGCTCAGCAGGATGCGGGGATTGTGAAACGCGACGACGAAGGCGCTTTTCCAGATCAGCGTACGGTTGGAGAACGTGCTCGTTAGTAAGGCGTCGCGGGTGTCGCTGAATTTCTCATCGTAGACGGAGGCAGCCGCAACCGCGGCCGCCTGCTCGTTGGTGAGCGCCTGACCGTCCTCGTTCTCGAACACGGGCTGGGAGACCACGCCGAAGTAATCGGGATCGAGCTTGTGCGCCGAGGCCTCGTAGCGCTGCTCAAAGCGGGGCGCGAGCTCCACCAGGAGCGAGTTGAAGCTCAGCAGACAGTATTCGAAGCTCTTGTAGGTCAGCGGCAGCACAACAACAAAGGCCAGCGTCATCGCCAGGATGCGCAGGGCCGGGCCGCGCAGACGCAGATACCGCCAGAGCAGCAGCATGGCCAGCATGGAGAAGCTGATCGAGAAGCAGACGCGGATGGTGCGGGAGAAGCAGAGCGCGCTCGCAGCGTACAAAATCAGCATCCCCAGGACCAGCAGGACGCGGAAGACCTTCTTCCGCGTGCTGAGGAACTGGTAGAGCAGCAGCATGAAGGCCAGGTACAGGCGCGCGGCCGTGACCAGGCGGAAGGAGGAGAGCAGGTTGAGCAGGCTGAAGGAATGGCCCTCCGAGCGCATCGTGATCCAGACGTTTTCGGGCGGGACATGGATATAGGTGTTCGTGAGCGCGACAAAGACGCCCAGCAGCGAGAAGAACACAAAGAAGCCGCCGTAGACCAGCGAGAGCGCGCCGAGCAGCCGTCTGCGCCCGTCCGGAGACAGCACGGCGCCGGCGGAGAACAGCACGAAGGAGAGGATCTCCGCGCGCACAAGCTCCCGGTCGACAAAGAGATAGAAGTCGCGCTGGAGCCAGCGGGTCAGCAGCAGCCAGACCAGATAGGCCAGATAGAAACGTATCGCCCACTCGCGCGTGAGGCCCATTTTGAACAGGAACACGCCGAACAGGGCCGCGAGCAGGAAGCGGCCGTAGACCTCGAACAGGTCCGCGCTGCGCTGCGGCGCGATCAGACCCAGCAGGGCGAAGCAGAGCAGCAGGAAAGCCCCCGCCGCATACAGCCCCCGCCAGGATACAGAGGACCTCAGACGCTGCGGCAGCGTCCCGGATGGATTCATCAAAACATCCTCCCCCCGGCTCAGTGGCGCTTGGCGTAGAGGAACATCCACGCGACGATGATCACCAGCGCGATGACGACGACGATGCCCAGCACCGCGTTGAATCCGCTGCTGACCACGCTGGCGGCGCCGGAGACGAGGCGGATCAGCAGCACGATCACGGCGATGACGACCGCCGCGAGAAGCACGGCATAAAGGGTTTTTTTGTTCATGGGACGTTCTCCTTCCTGTAGGGGCCGTTCACGAACGGCCCGCCTGCGGCGCTGTGCCATGTCCGGCAGGGGCGATTCGTGAATCGCCCCTGCGAAACAACGGTTTGCCGATGTGCATCATATTTCCGGCCCCAGCTTTGCCAGCACCTCGGTGAAGTATTCCGGCAGCGGGGCCTCGAACTGCATCTCTTCTCCGCTGACCGGGTGGGTAAAGCGCAGACGGCGCGCGTGCAGACACTGGCCCTCCAGCCCCTTGTCGGGGCACTTCGCCCCGTAGAGCCCGTCGCCCAGCAGGGGGTGGCCGATGCTGGCCATGTGGACGCGGATCTGGTGGGTGCGCCCGGTCTCGAGCCGGCACTGCACGAGCGTATAGCCACGGTAGCGCGCGAGCACCTGCCAGTGGGTGACGGCGCTGCGGCTGTTTTTCTCCGTGACGGCCATGCGCTTGCGGTCGGTGGG
This sequence comes from Oscillospiraceae bacterium, assembly GCA_024691985.1. GTDB lineage: Bacteria > Bacillota > Clostridia > Oscillospirales > Oscillospiraceae > Limivicinus. The sequence goes on from JAILNC010000091.1 coordinate 7,443, forward strand.
GCAGCGGCCGATGGGCCGGTCGACCGTCCCCGCGTCCTCGCGGAAGGAGCCGCAGCACAGCGCCTCGTATTCGCGCGCGAGACTGTGGTCGCTGAGCTGCTCCGCGAGCCCCCGGTGGGCGGCGTCCGTCTTGGCCGCCGCGAGCAGACCCGAGGTGTCCTTGTCGATGCGGTGCACGATGCCGGGGCGCTTGCAGCCGCCGATGCCGGAGAGCGTGTCGCCGCAGTGGAAGAGCAGGGCGTTGACCAGCGTGCCGTCGGGGTGTCCGGGCGCGGGGTGGACGACCATGCCGCGCGCCTTGTTGACGACGATCAGGTCGCGGTCCTCATATACGATATCGAGCGGCAGCTCCTGCGGCACGAGCGGCAGCTCCTCCGTCTCGGGCAGGATAAGCTCGATCACGGTCCCGGCCTCGGCGCGGGCGCTCTTTTTGACCGGCCTGCCGTCGACGGTGACGGCGCCCTCCTCCATGCAGCGCTGGATCAGGCTGCGGGAGAGCGCGGGGAAGGTACGCGCGAGGAGAGCGTCGATCCGTTCTCCGCTCTCCTCGGCAGGTACTTGTATCCTGTTTTCGTCCATCAACGGAATTCGGCCAGAATGTCGTCGAGGTTGAACTCCTCCTCGGCGGGCGCGGG
>JAILNC010000124.1 GCA_024691985.1 Oscillospiraceae bacterium
AGTCGGTCACGACGACGACGTGGTCGGCGTACTTGGCGTCGGTCATGGCGTAGCCCATCGAGCCGCAGTTGGACTTGCCGCCGATGCCGCGGCAGTTGCCCACGCAGTCGCTGGTGGGGGCGGCGATGAAGGCGATGTCGATGTGGACCTCGCCCGCCTCGATGGCCCTCGGACGGCCGCCGTGGCTGCGGATGATCGCGCGGGTCTTGAGCTTGCCCTTGGACACGACCTCGCCCATACGGCCGCGGATGCCGCTGGTCTGGATGCCGACGACCTTGCCCTGCTCGATGTAATCGGCGATCGGGTCGTGGGCGTTGCCCAGCGAGGAGGCGGCGATGGTCAGATCGTCCAGGCCCAGCTCCTCGATGGCGGCCTTCATGACCATGTTGACCACGAAGTCGCCGTCGCGCAGATGGTGGTGGAAGGAGAAGGTCATGCCGCTCTTCGCGCCGCACTGTCTGAGCGCGTCGGCGATGCTCTCCACCAGCTTGCTCTCCTGCGGCTTCTCATAGCGCTTCGTGCGCGGGGACGCCTTCTGGACGTACTTGCCGTCCATATAATTCTTCCCCTGATAGACTTCCTTGCCGTCGACCAGCAGGAAATCGGGGATCTCTCTGCCTACTGCGTTTTTCATACCAGATCTCCCTCCCAGAGCCCGCAGGCGCGGGCCAGCTTCAGAGTCCTCTCGGCGCCGGGAATAAAGGCGATGTCGATCATCTTGCCGTCGACGGTGAACACGCCGACGCCCGCGGCGCTCTGCTCGCGGTAGGCGCGGACGATCTTCTCGGCCTGGCGGATCTCCTTCTCGGTGGGGGCGAAGACCTCGTGCACGAAGCGGATCTGTTTGGGGTTGATGAGGCTCTTGCCGTCGAAGCCCATGGCCTTGTTCTGGCGAACCTCGGCCTCGAAGCCCTCGGTGTCGTCGAGATTGGTGAACACGGTGTCAAAGCACTGGATGCCGGCGGCGCGGGCGGCGATCAGCATCTGGCCGCGGGCGACCAGCATGTCCACGCCGTCGCGCTGCGGGGTGGTCTGCATGCACTTGCGGAAGTCGCCCCCGGAGATCGCCACGCCGAACATGCGGGGGGATGCGGCGCAGATCTCGTAGGCGTTGAGGATGCCCTTGGGGCTCTCGAGCGCGGCCATCAGGAGCGTGCGCCCCTTCTCCACGCCGAACTCCTCCTCGGCGGCCTCGACCGCCTTCTCCACGGTCAGCACGTCCTGCGCGCTCTCGCACTTGGCGATGCGGATGCCGTCGGCCCCGCCCGCCACGCACACGCGGATGTCCTCCTGCCAGTGGGGGGTGTCCAGCCCGTTGATGCGGACGATGACCTCGGTGTCGCCGTAGTCGATGGTTTTCAGCGCGTGGTACAGGGAGAAGCGGGCGGCGTCCTTCTGGTTCTCGGCCACCGCGTCCTCGAGGTCGAGCATGATGCTGTCGCAGCCGTAGATGTAGGCGTCCTTGATCAGTCCCGGCTTCTGCGCGTTCATGAACATCATCGTGCGGCGCAGCCGGAAGCGCTCGGGTCTCGGTCTCGGGATCATCGCACGGCACCTCCCCACGGAACGTTCGCCGCGGACTGGCCGCAGCTGCGGAAGACCGCGCACTCGACGCGGGCCTTGATGGTGCAGTCCAGCGCGCCCTTGTCGACCACGGTGACGCGGGCGTTCTCCACGCCGAGGCGCGCGAGCGTCTTGAGCACGGTGATCTTGATCTGGCGGCCGTACTGGTTCATCACGCTGCTCTCCAGCGTCAGCTCGATCCCGTCCTCGCCAGGCTCGACCATGACCTGCGCGTCGCTGGATTCCAGGGTCCCGGCCATCGCCGGTTTTTGAATGATCATAAGCATCCCTCCTGTTTGTTTTTTTGGAAAAACTTATAATGGCGGTTTTTATGCTTTGTCAAGATGTTACCATGCCCGGCGCGTTCCTGCAAATCCCTTTTTTCTTGCCGACGCATAGGAAAAAAGTTATAAAGCTTGACAAGCATAGGTTTTAAACTATATACTCATAAGAGAAAACTTATGATACTTGGGCAAGATGCGACAAAAGAGGGCGTTCCCGATGAACTTGAAGCAGGCAAATTATATCCGCACGATCGTGCGGGAGGGGAGCATCAGCGCGGCGGCGCGCAAGCTCTATGTGAGCCAGCCCTCCCTGAGCCAGATGGTGCGGCAGGTGGAGGCGGAATACGGCGTCGCGCTCTTCGACCGCTCGGTCTCGCCGCTGCGCCTGACCTTCGCGGGAGAGAAGTATCTCGAGGCCGCCAACCAGATCCTTACCGCCAACGAGCGCATGGAAAACGAGCTGACGGAGATCCGCCAGGAGAACAGCGGCCTGCTGCGCCTCGGGCTGAGCGTGCAGCGCGGCATGCAGGTGCTGCCGGTGGCCCTGCCCTGGTTTTCCATGCAGTACCCGCGCGTCACCGTCAAGCTGACCGAGGAGGGCAGCGCCCGGCTCGAGGAGCTGGTGGAGGAGGGACAGATCGACCTGGCCCTCGCGGCCATCGAGTCCACGAGCCCGCGTCTGAGCTACACGCTGATCGAGAAAGAGACCGTCGGCATCCTCGCGGGAAAGGGTTCGGCCCTGGCCGAAAAGCTGCCGAACGGCACGCCCGTCACGCTCGACGCCGCCGGGGAGGACAGCTTCGTCTCCCTCAAGCCCGGGCACAGCCTGCGCGTCGTGCAGGACAGGCTCTTCCGCGAGAGCGGGCTCAGGCCGCACATCCTGCTCGAGACCGACTCGCTTGAGATCGCCAAGCAGGTCGCGCTCAAATCCGGGGCCTGCATGCTCTGCTCCGACATCTTCGTGGACGAGTCGGTGCGGCGCTACGGGGCCTTCTACCCCCTGCGCGATTACGAGAACCACCGCCACTTCTACGCCTGCAGCCGCAAGGGCGAAAAGCTCCCCCGCTACGCGGAGGACTTCGTCAAGATCGTCACGCGGGTGCTGAACAAGGACTGAAACGAGGTACGGGCCATGAATATCTATGTCGCGTTTTCTCTGTTTGCGCTGGTCATCCTCCTCTACTGGGTGATCGCGGAGCTGATCACGGTCCTCTTCCGCTTCACCGGCCTGCCGGATGAGAAGGCCCGCTTTCAGGTGCTGAGCCTGCTGACCGGGACCGGCTTCACCACGCGTGAGAGCGAAATGATCCTTCTCAACCGCCGCCGCAGGAGACTCGGGCGGGCGACGATCCTCTTCGGCTATGTGTTCAATCTCACGATCGTCACCGCGTTCATCAACATCTTCGTCTCGCTGCGCGCGTCGGAGGCGGAGCATGAGCTGCTCGCGGTGCTGCTCCCGCTGGGCGCGCTGGCGATCATCTTCATCTGCATGCGCATCCCGGTCGTGCGCTCGTGGACCGACGAGAAGCTGGAAAAGCTGGCGGACAGATTCTTCGGCCTGGAGTCGGGCAACACCGTGATGCTGCTCGACTACATCGGGGAGAACACGATCGCGCAGGTGCGCCTCAAAACGGTGCCGGACGAGCTGAGGAACGACAGCCTGTCGGGCCTGCACCTGCGGGCGCACGGCGTCAACGTCCTGCTCATCGAGCACGGCGGGCAGCCGGAGCTTGCGCTCGGGACCTCGACCCTGGCCGACGGAGACAGGCTCACGGTCTTCGGAGAATACGGCACGATCTGCCGCACCTTCCATGCCAGGGAGCGCTTCTTCGACGACGAGTACGCGGAAGCGTGAGAAAGGAATACATAGCAAGACCGCCCGGACGTTTGCCCGGGCGGTCTTGCTATGTGTATAGAAGAAATTACAGCTCTTTCAGCTCGCCCTCGCAGACGACGCAGGTCGGGCCGGTGAGGAAGATGTCGCGGATGGTCCCGCCCTCGTTCGTTACGCTGACGGAGAGCGTGCCGCCCGGCATCTCGATCCGCACGTCCCGGCCGGAGACGAGGCCCTCCCGCGTCAGAGCCGAGACGAGCGAGCCGCAGCCCGTGCCGCAGGCGAGGGTGAAATCCTCGACCCCGCGCTCGAAGGTCACGGCCTTGATGCGGTCCTCACCCAGGAAGCGGAAGAAGCTGACGTTGGCCCCCTTCGGGAAGACCGGCGAGAAGCGCAGGGCGCGCCCCAGCTCGCGCAGGGCGTGTTGATCCCACACGTCCCAGTCGTCGAGCGCGACGACGGCGTGGGGAATGCCGGGGTCTCCGAGCTCGGTATACCAGCAGGGCCAGTCTCTCTCCCCGACGCTGGCCGTGCGCCGGTCCAGAACGCTCGGGTCGTTGAGGCGCACGCGGTAGCGCGCGCCCTCGATATGCTCCCCGGTGACGAGCCCGGCGGTGGTCTCGACGCGCTGCACCTCGCCCGCAAGCCCGGCGTCGCGCCCGAAGCGGCAGATGCAGCGCGCGCCGTTGCCGCACATCTCGCCGAGACTGCCGTCGGCGTTGTAATACAGCATGGCGTAGTCGCCGCCCTGCGCCGCGGGTCTGACGACCATCATCCCGTCGGCCCCGACGCCGGTGTGCCGGGCGCAGACCCTTTTCGCGAGCGCGGGCAGCTCGGCATCCGAAAGCGTGCGGGCGCGGTCGTCGATCACGATGAAATCGTTCCCGGCCCCGTGCATTTTGACAAAACGCATATCACTCGTTCTCCACCGCGATCTGGCACATCTTCATCGCGGCCAGGGCGTTTTTGTGGCTCTCCGGCGTGACGCCCGCGCAGCAGGCGGCGTCCACAATGACGGGCACCTCGGGCAGGAAGGCCTTGACCAGCAGTGCGTTCGAGATGACGCAGATGTCGGTGCACAGGCCGATCAGCGTCACGGAGGCGATGGGCTCCTCCCGGTCCATGGCAAGCAGCAGCTCGCCGAGGCGCACGGAGCCGAAGGTCGGCTTGTCGATGGGCTCGGTTTTGCACAGCGCGGCGAGCTCCTCGCGGATCTCCCAGCCGGGTCTGCCCTTGACGCAGTGCACCACCGGGAGCTTCCTCCCCTCCTGGGTGTTCAGGTAGTCGGGCTCGTGGGTGTCGCGCGTGAAGAGCACCGCGCCGGGGAAGCTGCGGATCTTTTCCGCGACCCGCGGCACGATCCCGACGGCCTCGGCGGTGCCGAGCGAGCCGTCGATGAAGTCGTTCTGCATGTCGACGACGATCAGAATATCCTGCATGGCGGCCTCACTTTCTGGGCGGGATGACCTCGATCCAGTAGCCGTCGGGGTCCTCGAGGAAGTAGATGCCCATTTCGGGGTTCTCGAAGCAAATGGCGTCCATGGCCGCGTGCTTTGCGTGGGCGGCGTCGAAGTCGTCCGCGACGAGGGCGAGGTGATACTCCTGCTCGCCGAGGTCGTAGGGCTCCGTCCGGTCGCGCAGCCAGGTCAGCTCCAGCGTGAAGGGACTGCGCCCGTCGCCCAGATAGACGATTTTATAGCGCCCGTCGGCGGCGTTCTTCTCGCGCACGGGCCTGAGACCGAAGGCCTCGTCGTAGAACTTCAGGCTGCGCTCCAGGTCGAAGACGTTGAAGTTGAAGTGGTTGAAGGTGAACATGGAAAAGCCTCCTTCTTGTGGGATGTCTGTATTATAACCGAAACGGACCGGAGGGGTCAAGGCTGCACTTGCAATCGCTGTTTGAAAAGCATATAATCGGGACATGCCGACACGCCCGCGCAGGGCGCGATGCTTTCATCGCGCCGTATGCGATGACCGCGGAGCGATCTGGGGATCGCTCCCTGCGCGCGCAAACGGGGCGCAATCATGGACAGAAACAACGGGAGGGATGCGCATGAAGGACAGGAAAGAGATCTGGCGGGCGTTCAAGTTCCTGCTGTTCTCGGCCTCGGCCGGGATCATCGAGATCGTCTCCTTCGCCCTGCTCAACGAGCTGACGGGCTGGAGCTACTGGCCCTGCTATCTGATCGCGCTGGCGCTCTCCGTGCTGTGGAACTTCACGCTCAACCGCCGCTTCACCTTCCGCTCGGCCAATAACGTGCCGGTGGCGATGATGAAGGTCGCGGCCTACTACGCGGTGTTCACACCGCTGTCCACCTGGCTCGGCAGCTGGCTGGCCGACGGGATCGGCTGGAACGAATACCTCGTGACGGCCATCAACATGGTGCTCAATTTCGTGACGGAGTACCTCTACGACACCTTCGTGGTCTTCCGCGGCACGATCGACACCAACGATCTGGCGAAAAAGAAGCAGGAGAAAAGCGAATAACGAGCACGCCGCCGGGTTTCCCCGGCGGCGATTTGCGTCATATGGTTTTCTTCCTCCCGACAAGCGCCCCGGCGAGGCGCCAGAGGGGGAGCAGCCAGAGGTAGCAGGCGAAGAAGACGGCGGAGGCGGGCGCGCCGGTCATGGCCAGCGGCACGCTGCAGGCGATCGACCACGGGATGATCGCGGCGACGATGACGACCGAATCCTCGAGATCGAGGGCGAGGTCGGAGCGCTCCGCGTACAGTCCGCCGCAGAGCTGGGAGCAGAGGATGGTCGAGAGCGACTGGTTGCAGGACACGGCGCAGGCGAGCACGGAGGTGAGCAGCACCGCGGGGTAGGCGCCGACGCGCCCCGCGAGCGCGTGGAGCTTTTCCTTCACGCCGTCCAGCAGGCCCGTCTTCTGAAAGATGCCCGAATAGGAGGCCGAGAGCAGCACGACGCAGCCCACGCTGAGCATCGAGAGGACGCCGCCGCCGTCGAGCATCGCGGCCACCTCCGCGTCCGAAGCGTGAAAGCCGGAGAGCGCGGCGGACAGAAGCTCGGAGAGGCTGCGGTGCTGGAGGAAGAGGCAGAGCGGAACGGCGCAGAGGATGCTGGCCCCCATGGCGGGCCGCACGGGCACGCGCAGCAGCGAGAGCACGAGGATGACCAGCGCCGGGAGCAGGGCGAGCGGGCTCAGAACGAATTCCCGCCCGAAGAGGGCGCGCAGATCCTGCGTCTCGCCCGCGCCCGCAAAGACGAGGCCCAGCGCGATATAGACGCCGCAGGCGAGCAGAAAGGGCACGAGGGCGCTTTTGAGCATGCGGCGGATATTGTCGAAGATGTTCGTCCCCGTCAGCTCCGCGACCAGCAGGGCGCTCGTGGAGACGGGGGAGCAGCGGTCGCCGAAGTAGGCCCCGGAGAGCACGGCCCCGCCCACGAGGCGGACGTCCACCCCCATGGCCGCGCCCATGGCGGCGCAGATGACGCCCATGGTGGCCGAGGTCCCGAAGGAGGTGCCCGTCAGGAAGGACAGCAGGGCGTTGAGCAGGAAGGTCATGACCACGAACACCGCCGGGCGGATCAGCGCCGCGGCATAGCAGACCAGCACCGGGATGGTCCCGGCCATGCGCCACAGGGCGGTCATGACGCCGATGAGTACGAAGGCCAGCAGGATGTTGCGGACGGTCCGGACCCCCTCGAGCGCCGTGGTGATGAGCGCCCGCCAGGAAAAGCCGCGGCTCCTGCCGTAGAGCAGAAAGAGCAGCAGACCGAAGACCAGGGCGTACAGGATGCTCAGATCCAGCAGCAGGCAGGTCAGCAGGGCTGCACAGAACAGGAGGATGACCATATCAGGCTTTGCGCGGCTTGAGCTCGCTGACGATCATGGCCCCGAGCACCAGCGCCGCGCCGAGCATGGCGGGCACGCTCATGGCCTCGTGCAGGAGCGTCACCGAGAGGATCACCGCGACGACGGGGTCGAGATAGCTCAGCAGCGCCGCCGTCTGCGCCGGGACGTACGGGATGCTGCCGAAGTAGAGCACATAGGCGAAGCCCGTGTGCACCACGCCGATCAGCAGCAGCAGCGCGAGGATGAAGGGCGTGGCGTGCAGGCTCGTCACGTCCTCGGTCAGCAGCACGTAGGGGAGCATGACGGCCGCGGCGACCGCAAACTGCATGATGGTGCGGTCCTCGGCGGAGATGTCGGCGAGCGTGCGGTTGACGATGACGATGGCCGCGTAGAGCATGGCGGCGATCAGACCGAGCAGCAAGCCCTTCGCCCCGTGCAGACCGGTACTCAGCACGTCGGAGACCAGCACCATGCCGAAGACGGCGACAGCGGCACACACGCCCTTGCGCAGCGTGATCTTCTCCCCGAAAATGACCGGGGAGAGGAGAATGACGAAGACCGGGGCCATGTAGTAGCAGATCGTCGCCGCGGCGACGGAGGTGTGGTTGTAGGCTTCAAAGAGGAAGATCCAGTTCGCGCCCAGCATGACGCCGAGGATCAGAAGCTTGACGAGATTGCGGCGCACCGCCGCCCGGTCCACGCTCTGACGCCGGACGAGGCCGAGCAGAAGCAGGAAGGCGAGCCCGATCAGCGCCCGCACCAGCGCCACGACGCTGGAGGGGAAGGGGATATAGCGGCGCACCACGCCGATGGTGCCGTAGATGAGCATGGACAAAATGAGCTGGGAGCGGGGCGAGAGCAGCTTTTTCATCGGGATCAGTCCTTCTGCGGGAATTGTTGTCAGTACGCGGCATCATGAAATGCTTTCACTGTCATCCTGAGGTCCGGTGAGCACACCGGCCGAAGGATCTTAAACTGTTGATGCGGTATGGTTCAAGATTCTTCGACTCGCTTCGCTCGCTCAAAATGACAGGTTTAAGTAAACTGCTGTTTCAGTATAGCAGTAATTGAAACAGGCGGCAAGTCGATAGCTCTTGCGGAAAAAGAGAAAAAGGATTAGAATATTCTCACGATTTTATGCAATCTGCGGGAGGGACCGCCATGGACAAACAGGAATTGACCGCGCTGCTGCAGGACGTGGCTGCGGGGCATGTCAGCCCCGAGGACGCCGCGCTCAAACTCAAGATGCAGCCCTTCCGCGAGGTCGGCGGCTATGCCCGCGTCGACTTCCACCGCGGCATCCGCCAGGGCGTGCCGGAGGTCATCTACGGCTCCGGCAAGGCGAAGGAGCACATCCTCGGCATCGCGAAGGCCATGCTGGAAAACGGGCAGAGCACCGTGCTCATCACGCGGCTGACGAGCGAGGCCGCGGACTTTATCGCGCAGGAGCTCCCGCTTTCCTACAATGCGCTGGCGAAGACCGGTCTGATCGGGCCGATGCCGGAGCCCACGGGCAAGGGCCGCGTCGTGGTCGCCACCGGCGGCACCAGCGACATCCCCGTGGCCGAGGAGGCCGCCGTCACGGCGGAGGTCCTGGGCAACGAGGTCGTGCGCCTCTACGACGTGGGGGTGTCGGGCATCCACCGCCTGCTGGGCAATCTCGAGACCATCATGTCGGCGCGCTGCATCGTGGCCGTGGCCGGGATGGAGGGGGCGCTGCCCTCGGTCATCGGGGGCCTGGCCGACTGTCCGGTCATCGCCGTGCCCACCAGCGTGGGCTACGGGGCGAGTCTCGGCGGCGTGGCCGCCCTGCTGAGCATGCTCAACTCCTGCGCCAGCGGGGTGTCGGTCGTGAACATCGACAACGGCTTCGGCGCGGGGTATATGGCGAGCATGATAAACCATCTTGATTAATATGGACCTGAGAGGCTTTTTCGCGGCCCACCCCCGCGCGGCCCTCGCCTTCTCGGGCGGGGCGGACTCCTCGTATCTGCTGTACGAGGGCCTGCGTTATGCGGAAGAATTGGGCGTATACTATGTCAAGTCCGCGTTCCAGCCGGAATTCGAGCGGCGGGACGCCCTGCGCATGGCCGAAGCGCTCAGCGCGCGCATGCGCGTGCTGGAGGCCGACGTGCTCGCCTGCCCGGCGGTCGCGGCCAATCCGCCGGACCGCTGCTACCACTGCAAAAAGGTTATTATGTCAACCATAAAAGCTGCTGCGGCGGCGGACGGCTTCGAGCTCGTGCTCGACGGGACCAACGCCAGCGACGACATCGCCGACCGCCCGGGCTTCAAGGCGCTGGGCGAGGAGGGCGTGCTGTCCCCGCTGCGCCTGTGCGGCCTGACGAAGGCGGAGATCCGCGCTCGCTCGCGCGAGGCGGGGCTCTTCACCTGGGACAAGCCCGCCTATGCCTGCCTTGCCACAAGGGTGAAGACCGGACAGCCCATCGACGCCGATACCCTGCGCGCCGTCGAGGCCGGGGAGGAGGCCCTGTTCGCCCTGGGTTTTACGGACTTTCGCGTCCGCACCGCCGGGGGCCGGGCGCGGCTGGAATTCACGGCGGAGCAGCTCGGGCGGGCGAGAGAGAAAATGCCGGAGATCAGGGCGCGGCTCGCGCCGTACTTCACGGCTGTGGACGAAGAAGCGACGGAGAGGGAGAGAAGCATATGAAGATCCTGTATCTGGACTGCGGCATGGGCGCGGCGGGCGATATGCTGACCGCGGCGCTGCTGGCGCTCGTCGACGACAAGGAGGCCTTTCTCCGCAAGATCAACGGCATTCTGGACGGAAAGGCCGTCGTGTCCTGCGCCCCGGACGTCAAATGCGGCGTGCAGGGCCTGCACGTCTCCGTCGTGATAGGCGGCGACGAGGAGGGCGAGGAGCCGCGCCACCACCATCCCCACACCGGCATCCGCGAGATCCGGGACTTTCTCGCATCGGCTCCCGTGTCCGAAAAAGTGCGCGCCGACGCCCTCGCCGTTTTCAATTCGATCGCCGAAGCCGAGGCCGCCGTCCACGGGCGGGAGATCGAGAACATCCACTTCCACGAGCTCGGCACCGTCGACGCTGTGGCCGACGTGCTGGGCGTTTGCCTGCTGATGGAACAGCTCGCGCCCGACAGGGTGCTGGCCTCGCCGGTCAACGTCGGCGGCGGGGCGGTCAAATGCGCCCACGGCGTGCTGCCGGTCCCCGCGCCCGCGACGGAGCGCCTGCTGCGCGGCATCCCGTATTACGAGGGCGAGATCAAGACCGAGCTCTGCACCCCGACGGGTGCGGCTCTGCTGCGGCATTTCGTGTCAGACTTCGGGCCCATGCCGACGATGCGGGTGGAGAACACCGGCTACGGCACGGGGAAGAAGGAGTTCGGCCGCCTCAACGCGGTGCGCGCCGTCCTCGGCGAGGCGGAGGGGGAGACGGAAAGCCTCGTCCAGCTCGCCTGCAATCTGGACGACAGTACCGGAGAGGAGCTGGGCTTCGCGCTGGAGGAGCTTTTCAAGGCCGGGGCGCTCGACGCCTGGACGGCGCCGATCGGCATGAAAAAGGGCCGTCCCGCCGTGCTTTTGTGCTGTCTGTGCAGGGAGACGGAGCGCGAGGCCGTGCTGCGCTGCCTGTTTCAGAACACCGCGACGCTCGGCGTGCGGGAGACGCGCTGCGCCCGCCATACGCTCGAGCGCAGCGTCACCGTGAAACGCAGCGCCTACGGGGACGTGCGCATCAAGACAGCGCGCGGCTTCGGCGCGGAGCGCAGCAAGGCCGAGTATGAGGACCTCGCCCGCCTCGCCCGCGAACACGGCGTGAGCCTGCGGCAGGTGAAGGACAGCATCGAATAGACAGAACCGCCCGGCCGAAAACCCGGGCGGTGAGACTGTCAAAAAGCCCTGCCGCTTTTGTCCGAGGACGAAGCGGCAGGCTCCGGAAAGGGCCCCGGCCATGAAGAAGAAAAACGCTTTATCCACCACACAGACCATCATGCTGGCATTCCTCGCCGCCATAGCCGGCGGGAGCCTGCTGCTCGCCCTGCCGATCAGCGCCGCCGACGGCTCCGCCGTTGCGTATATCGACGCGCTGTTTACCGCTACGACCTCCGTCTGCGTCACCGGTCTCGTGACGCTTCCGACCGTATCGACCTGGAGCGTGTTCGGACAGGCCGTCATCCTCCTGCTCATTCAGATCGGCGGCCTCGGGGTCGTGACGGTCATGCTCTTCGTGATGCTGAGCATCCACCGCAGGCTGGGGCTGGGAGAGCGGATGCTGATACAGGAGGCGTTCAATCTCAACACGATGGCTGGCCTCGCCGCATTCACGAAAAAGGTCCTCGCGGGGACCCTGATCGCGGAGGCCGCGGGAGCGCTGCTGTACATGACGGTTTTCGTCCCCGCATACGGGGCGCGGGGGGTCTGGATCTCCGTTTTCAATGCGGTCTCCGCCTTCTGCAACGCGGGGATCGATATCATCTCCGAAAACAGCCTGTGCGATTACGCCGCCGTCCCGACGGTCACCGCGGTGACAAGCGTGCTGATCATCCTGGGCGGGATCGGCTTTGTCGTGTGGTGGGACGTGCTGAACGCTTTGAAGAACTATCGCGCGAAGCGGCGCAGATGCTTCGCGGGCCTGACGCTCCACAGCAAGATCGCGCTGTCGTCCACGGCGATCCTGCTGCTGGCCGGGACGCTGCTGTTCTTCCTGTTTGAATACGACAACCCCGCGACCTTCGGGGACGCGCCGCTCGCACAGAAGCTCTCGGGCGCGTTTTTCCAGTCGGTGACAACCAGGACCGCGGGCTTTGCCATGGTCCCCCAGCAAAATCTGACGGACGAGTCCGCGCTGATCTCCCTGCTGCTCATGTTCATCGGCGGCTCTCCGACCGGCACCGCGGGAGGAATCAAGACCGTGACCGCCGCCGTGCTGTTCGCGTCCGCGGTCTCGACCATCCGGGGCGGGAAGGACGCCGTGATGTTTCAGAGGACCGTTTTGAAAAGCAGCGTCAGCAAGGCGGTCGCGGTCGTAAGCTTTTCCTTCCTGGTCACGTTCCTTTCCACGCTGCTTTTGAAGACGGTCACAGACGCGGAGCTGCTCGACGTGCTCTATGAGACGGTCAGCGCGACGGGGACGGTGGGCTTGTCCAGAAACCTCACATCCACGCTGAACCTGCCCGGGAAGCTGATCATCATCGGCGCCATGTACGCGGGCAGGGTCGGCCCGATCTCCCTGTTCATCGCCCTCAACAGAAAAAGCAGACCCGACAATATCGTCAAAGAGCCCTCGGAGCAGATCAGCGTGGGTTAGGCTTGGCGGACCCGAACCACGACCGCCTCACAGCGGCCCTTTCCGGCGCTTTTCACTCCTTGTCACTTGATGGGCGTCGGCCCATCTGCGCTTCGCGGAGCGAAAATCACTCGAAAAATACTCGCTGTGAGGTGCAAAGCAGTTTTCCCGGAGCGCCGTTTCGTTGAGACAAGGAAAACGGCGCAGGGAATACTTGCCTGTATTGCCAAGACGTTTGACGCAGTATCGGCGGAACGCCGCTCGGGAAAACCGGCCGGTGTTCAAATCCGCTAAGCCTGAAAGGAGAAAAGAGTATGAGTATTCATCAGTCATACGCCGTGTTCGGTCTCGGCAGATACGGGAAGGCCGTCGCGCATGGACTCGTGAGCAGCGGGGCGGACGTGCTGGCCGTGGACATCAACGAGGACATCGTGAACGCGGCTGTGCCCGGGATCCCCTGCTGCAAATGCGCGGATACCACGGACCCGGAGGCGCTCAGACAGCTGGGGATCGCGGATATCGACGTGGTGATCATCGCCATGGCGAACCATCTGGAGGAGAGCGTGATGACCGCGATGCTGTGCAAGGAGATGGGCGTCAAGACCGTGATCGCGAAATGCGCGAGCGAGATGAACTGCCGCATCCTGCGCAAGGTGGGGGCGGACCGCGCCGTCTTTCCGGAGCGGGAATCCGGCGTCAGACTGGCCAAGAACCTGATGAGCGCGGGCTTTCTGGATATCATCGAGCTCTCAGGGGACGTGTCTATCCTGGAGATCGACGTCCGGCCCGAGTGGGTCGGCAAGAGCCTGCTGGAGCTGGAGCTTAGAAAAAGGCACAGGCTGAACGTCGTGGCGATCGTGCAAAACGGGAAGACGCAGACGGACATCGATCCGGAGGAGCCTCTGGCCGCCGACATGAAGCTTGTCGTGATCGCCAACGTCGAGAAAATGAACCGGCTGCTGAAGGGCGGCCTGTCATGATCCGGCTCAAAAAGAAATAAACAGCGGCCCGGCCGGGGAAATCGTGTTTCCCCGACCGGGCCGCGGTCTGTCCGAAAAGTCCGATTTGGGACTTCCCGTCGTACTCCGGCTCTTCAGGGCCGGTTCAGCGTGATGAACTCGCTGTAGGGCAGATCCCGAACGAACGCGCAGTATGTCCGCCATTCGTCCAGCTTGTGATCCTTGCGCTCGCGGTACTGGCCCCGCAGCACCTCGTAATTCAGATCGATCGTCCTGCGCTGGTTATAGGAGCTCGGCAGCAGCTGGATCAGCTGCCACCAGTACTGCTTGTCCTGCGTTTCGAGAAAGGCTTCCCGCGCGGCGTTGAGCATGTCGATCGTGATCCGGAGGACCTCCGCGGGCGTGCGCTTTTCTCCCGCCGCCTCGATCCGGCCGTCGGCCTCGCCCAGCAGATGCTCGCAGGAGAAATCGTCCGCCGTGAAGGCCTTCGCATGGATCATCTGCATGGTGCTGCAGGAATTGGAGACCGTCCCGACCTTGTAGGTGTCGAACTCCTTCCACCAGTAAAGGGGCGCGGTCATGTCCATCTGAACATGGATCATCCTTCTCCACTTGGATTCTTCGGAGCCGCCTTTTGACTGGTTCATGAGCAGCCGATAGTCCTTCGGGCCGATCAGATCGCGGGTCCCATCCCTTGTCTCGGCCGCAAGAGCCGAAAGCTCCGCGTGCTCGCCGAGAAGCGTGTGATAGTGATGGATGCCGCCGTCGGCGAAATCGTAAAAGCGGCTGTCGGATTCCGCCCAGCTGTTCCTGGGGTTCCTCGCGCCCCTGATCGCCGCCTCCCAGCCGAACACCCTGGCGTTTTCAATTCTGATGCTCATCTGCTCCCCGCTCCTTCCTCAAGTGCAGCACGGCCGACGTTGCCGGCCCGACGCCGGGATATCCCCGGGCTGCCGGAATGGATTATACCATACAACGCGGGATCTTGGAAGAACGATCTGTCAAATTTGATCATAAGCGAGGATCGCGCTTTTGATGAGGATCTCCGGGGGTGCCGGATACCTCGCCCGTTTTTGCAGCTATGCCTTGCATAAGGCGGCGCTTTGGGCTATACTTAACAATAGGAAATTACAGGAACAAATCAGAGTTATGTAAACTTAAACTTAAACTGAAAAGGAGCGGGCAATGACAGAAGTACAATACGACGAGAAGACACTGAAATACCTGAACATGCTCTCCCGCATCTATCCCACGACCCAGTCGGTCTCGACCGAGATCATCAACCTGCGCGCCATTTTGAACCTGCCCAAGGGCACCGAGCACTATGTCAGCGACATCCACGGCGAGTACGAGGGCTTCCGCCACATCCTGCGCAACGCCTCCGGCTCCGTGCGCCGCAAGATCGACCAGGCCCTGTCCGACTACGTCTCCACCCCCGACCGCGACGCCCTCGCCGCGCTGGTCTACTATCCCGAGCTCAAGCTGCGCGAGCTGCGCCACCAGGGCCTGCTGACGCGCGAGTGGTACACCATCACCCTGCGCCAGCTCGTCAAGGTGTGCAAGATCACGATCTCCAAGTACACGCGCTCCAAGGTCCGCAAGATGCTGCCCAAGGATTTCGAGTACATCATCAGCGAGCTGATGACCACCGGCAGCAAGGACTTCAACAAGGAGGAGTACTTCGGCCAGATCATCCAGTCCATCATCGACATCGACGCCGCCGACAAGTTCATCATCGCCCTGTGCCATCTCATCCAGGACACGGTCATCGACAAGCTGCATGTCGTCGGCGACATCTACGACCGCGGCGACAGCCCCCACCTCGTCATGGACGAGCTGGAGAAGCAGCGCTACGTCGACATCCAGTGGGGAAACCACGACATCCTGTGGATGGGCGCCGCCGCCGGCAACCTCTGCTGCATTGCCAACGCCGTGCGCATCTGCCTGCGCTACAACAACTACGACTTCCTCGAGGACGGCTACGGCATCAACATGCGCCCGCTCTCGCTTTTCGCGCTCGAGACCTACGGCAGCGACCCCTGCGCCCAGTTCCAGCCCAAGCTCTCCGCGGACGACGGGACCGACCCCCACAGCGTCGCCGTCATCGCGCGCATGCACAAGGCCATCAGCATTATCCAGTTCAAGCTCGAGGGGCAGGCCGTCATGGCCCATCCGGAGTACGAGATGGAGGACAGGCTGCTGCTCGACAAGCTCGACCTGGAAAAGGGGACCGTCACCGTCGGGGGCGAGGTCTTCCCCCTGCTCGACGTCAACTTCCCCACGATCGACCCCAACGACCCCTACGCCCTCACCATCGGCGAGCAGCGGGTCATCGAGGGTCTGCACACCTCCTTCCTCAACTGCGAAAAGCTCCAGCGGCATATCGACTTTCTGTACAAGAAGGGCTCGATGTACCGCTACTACAACAACGTCCTGCTCTTCCACGGCTGCATCCCGATGGAGCCGGAGGGCTTCTTCAGCGAGCTGGACGTCTACGGCGTGCACTGCCGGGGCCGCAGCCTCTTCGACCGCTGCGAGGAGCTGGTGCGCCAGGGCCGCTACTCCAAGGACAAGGCCAAGCGCGAGCGCGGCGCGGACTTCATGTGGTATCTCTGGTGCGGCAGCAAGTCGCCGCTGTTCGGCAAGGACAAGATGGCCACCTTCGAGCGCTACTTTGTCGAGGACAAGAAGCTGCACAAGGAGCACTCCGACCCCTATTTTACCCTGGCCTACAACGCGGAGGCCTGCGACCGCGTAATGGAGGAGTTCGGCATCACCGACCCCGAGGCCGTCATCGTCAACGGACACATCCCCGTGAAAATCCGCAAGGGCGAGACCCCCATCAAGGTGCCGCGCAAGCTGGTCATCATCGACGGCGGCATGTCCAAGGCCTACCAGTCCGTCACCGGCATCGCGGGCTACACCCTGGTGTCCAACTCCCACGAGATGTATCTGTCCGAGCATGAGCCCTTCGCCACCGCGGAGGAGACCGTGCGCAACAACCGGGACATGGACTCGAGGATCATCCCGGTGCTGCCCTACGCAAAGCGCGTCACCATCGCCGACACCAACGACGGCCGCGAGATCGCCGCCAAGATCGACGACCTGATGCTCCTGCTCGAGGCCTACCGCGTGGGCGTCATCAAGCAGGACAAGGGCTGACTTCAATTGCGAGACAAAGTCTCGCAATTGAGCACTCTCGCTTATCGCACGCCGCTATGCTCCCCTTGCAGGGGAGCCGGGTATACAGGCTTGCCTCCCCCTTCGGGGGAGGTGCCCCGGTGCGCA
>JAILNC010000131.1 GCA_024691985.1 Oscillospiraceae bacterium
CCGCAACGGCTTTGAAATTGAGGCCACCCTGCACGAGATGATGTCCATCGGCCAGCCCGGCAAGCGCCTGAAGGTCGGCCAGTTCTTTGACGACATGGGCGTGGACATCGACTGGCTGCCCGTGCCCGAATGCTACCGCGTCGCGCTGCCCAACTCCGGCATCGACAAGGTGCTGCACCCGGACTACGACGACAGCTACACCACCGTCGCCAAGGAGATCGACGAGGTCTGCCCCGGCACCTATGAGAAGGTGCACGAGCTGATGCTGCTCTGCCGCCGGGTGTACGACAGCATGAACTACCTCTCCACCCACCAGATGAGCAAGCTGCAGATGCTGCTCAAGCACCCCGACTTCGTCAAGACGGTGGGCTATACCGCGACCGAGGTCATCGACACCTTCCATCTGCCGAAGAAGGCGGTCGAGA
Source organism: Oscillospiraceae bacterium (assembly GCA_024691985.1). Taxonomy (GTDB): domain Bacteria; phylum Bacillota; class Clostridia; order Oscillospirales; family Oscillospiraceae; genus Limivicinus. Next base: position 426 of record JAILNC010000131.1, read on the forward strand.
TGCTGACGCCCTACTGGATCTACGTCGGCAACCGCATGGACGACCTGCCCTTCACGATCTACGCCTTCCTGATGGCCGACTACTTCACCGGCTCCTACGTCTGCCGCGGCTTCAGCCATGAGATGAGCATGAAGATGCAGGCCAAGTGCGAGGAAAACGGCGCGCAGTACGAGTTCAACCAGGAGGTCGAGAAGATCCTGGTCAAGGACGGCAAGGTCTGCGGCGTGCGCACGATGCGCGGCGACGTGATCAACTGCGACTACGTGATCTCCGGCCCCTATCCCAACAAGGTCTACACCCAGATGATCGAGCCGCTTAGCGAGGTGCCAGAGGGCGCGATCAAGATGATCAACAACCGCAAGCTCTCCGTGGTCCCGGTCTCGGTCATCATGGTCATCGAGGGCACCCCCGAGGAAAACGGCATCACGAACTACTCCACCTTCTCGGGCTCCACGATGGACACCAACAAGATCTGGGAGAACTACTCCAACCTCACCGAGCCGTACAACTACATCACCACCATCTGCCTCAACTACGCCAATCCCACCCTGCCGCAGGACTACACCCAGCTGTCGATCACGGCGCTCGTGCCCTCCAAGCCCTTTGAGAGCGTCAAGGAGGACGAGTACTTCGATCTCAAGCGGCGCCTTGCCAGCGAGATGATCGAGGAGTGCATCAAGATCACGAAGATCGACTTCCGCCCGCGCATCACCGAGATCGAGGTCACCACGCCCATGTCGGTGGCCCACTACGTCGGCGCGTGGAAGGGCAACATCTACGGCTATCTGCACTCCATGGAGGACCACGCGGTGGCGAGACTGCAGATGAAGGAGAAGGATCACTTCATCGAGGGTCTGGAGTTTGCCGGCGCGCACGGCATGTCCGGCGACGGCATGGGCCCGCAGATCACCAACGGCCGCGCGGCGGCCAAGGGCGTCAAGGAAGATCTGGAGAAGAAAAAGGAGGCGGCGAAGAAATGAGCATCAAGGTCAAAGGCTTTCTGAAGGACGTGGGCGGCGCTTCCCGCGTCACCAAGCTCAGAGAGGAAAACTTCGCCAAGGGCTCCACGATCCCCGATCCGAAGGACCCCATCCGCGAGGTCGCCGATCTGCTGCACCCCAAGCACATGGTCTTCAGGGTCACCGCGATCCGCGATGCCTCCCCGACCTCCCGCGTCTTCCGCTTCGAGTCCGCCGACGGGCACATCCCGCCCTTCCAGTCCGGTCAGTACGTCAACTTCCGCCTGAAGATCGGCGACAGTGTGCTCTCCCGCCCCTACACGATCTCCTCCGCGCCCTATGAGGCGAGAGGGGAGAAGCCCTTCTTCGAGATCACCGTGCGCCGCAATGTGCCCTATCTCGTGCCCGACTATCTCTTTGCCAACGTGAAGATCGGCGACATCCTCGAGGGGGCGCTGCCCTTCGGCTTCTTCTACTGGGAGCCGCTGCGCGACTCGAAGGAGCTCGTGGCGCTGGCGGGCGGCTCGGGCATCACGCCCTTCCACTCGATGGCCAAGGAGATCGCCTACGGCAAAATGAAGGGCTGCAAGCTCACTATCCTCTACGGCTCGGTCAAGGCCAACGACATCGTCCTCAAGAAGGAGCTCGACGAGATCGAGGCCGCCTGCCCCGATATCAAGGTCGTCCACGTCCTGTCCGACGAGCCCGACTGGGAAGGGGAGAAGGGCTTCATCACCCGCGAGATCATCGAGAAGTATTCGACGCCGGACTGCACCTATATGTTCTGTGGCCCGCTGCCGATGTTCCGCTTCGTCAAGAAGGCACTCGACGAGATGGGCGTCCCCGTCCGCCGCTTTAGGCACGACGTGGTCAACAACCCCGCCGATATCTCCACCATCCCCGGCTATCCCAAGGGCACCGAGACGAAGACCTTCAAGATCACGGTTCTGCGCGGCATCCACGAGGACGTTATCGACGCGAAGGCCTCCGAGCCCGTGGCAGTCGCGCTCGAGCGGGCGGGCATCCCCATCGACACCCACTGCCGCAACGGCGAGTGCGGCTTCTGCCGCAGCCACCTGCTCGAGGGCGAGATCTTCGTCTCTCCCATCGGCGACGGCAGACGGACGATGGACAAGGAGATGGGCTGGTTCCACGCCTGCTCCTCCTGGCCGCTCACCGATCTCAAGATCAAGATTCCAATTATGTAAAGAAAAATACGTTAACAAAATTATGTAAACAAACACCCCGTGTCACGCGACACGGGGTGTTTGTTTATGTGCAGCCGCACCATCTGTATGTCATTCCCACGCCAGTGTGCACACTGGCGTGGGAATCCGTATCTCCCACTGGAAAACGGATTGCCACACCAGTGACATCGGTCACTGGTTCACAATGACAAAAGCGATGATGTTTAGCACGGAAAATCAGCTTTGCACAGCCTCCTGCAGCGCTTCCATCAGTTCGCGCAGCTCTTCGGGCTTGACCTTGAGCACCTCGCGGTCGAAGGTGAACAGGCCGTTGGTCTCGTCTTCCACGTCGGACACCTGCGTGTAGACCGCGCCGCAGAGGCCTTGCTTTACCAGCGGCGGCAGCGCTTCGCCATAGAGCCTGCGCAGGGCGGCGACCAGCTTTTCGCGCGTCGGATAGATACGGTAGCCGTAGGTCTTGCGCAGGTTGAAGCTGTGGGGGTGGTCCTTCCAGACGAAGCCGCCGAATTCGCTCAACAGCTGCGGCAGAGGCTGGGTGCCGAGGTGCAGCTTCCCGAAGTAGATGTGCAGGCTGTCCACGTCGCTCTTCTTCTGATGGAACCAGCCGGAGGTCGCGTCGATGAAGCGCCCGGGGTCAAGAGCCTTGAGGCGGTCATAGGCATCATCCGCGCAGAACTGGCCCCAGCCTTCGTTGAAGATCGTCCACAGGCAGATGCTGGGGTGATTGCCCAGCGTGCGCACGGTCCGCTCCATGGCGTCAAGGAAGACGGCGCGCGTCCCGGGATCGGGGTTGAGCTTGAGGTCGGACAGCTTTCCGAGTTTCAGCGTGGGCAGGATCGTGTCGCGCAGAAAGCGGTAGACGCCGTTGTTGACCATGTCCTGAAATACGAGCATGCCGAGCCTGTCGCAATCGTAGTAGAACTGTTCCGGCTCGAGCTTGATATGCTTGCGCAGGGTGTTGAAGCCCAGCTGCTTCATGGCGAGTATGTCCTTCGCATAGAGCTCCGGTATGGCGGGGGTATACAGCCCGTCGCTCCAATAGCCCTGGTCCAGCAGGGCGTTGAAGAAGTACGGCTTTCCGTTGAGACACAGGCGCTGCACGCCGCCGACGTTTTTGACTTCCAGCGTCCGCAGGGCAAAATAGGACTCCACCGTGTCCTCGCCGCTTTCGAGCGTGAAATGATACAGATACGGGTCTTCCGGACTCCAGCGCTGTATGGACTCCGGTTTGATGCGCGCCTTGCCGTCCCGGAGGGGATAGGTCTGCCCGTCGAGAGTGACGAGCCCGCTGCTCACGCCCTCGGCCTCGAGCTCGCAGAAGTCCGCGCCGCAGCGTAAGTGCAGCGCGCGGACGTACGTCTCCGGCACGGGCTCGAGCCATACCGTCTGCCAGATGCCCGAGCAGGGCGTGTACCACATGCCGCCGCGCTTCTTGCTCTGCTTGCCGAGGGGGTATTTCGGAGAGAGATCGTTCGTGACCGCGACCGAAAGCTCGTTTTCGCCCTCGCGCAGCGCGTCGGTGACGTCCGCGGAGAAGGGGAGATAGCCGTTTTCATGGCGGCAGACCTCCCGCCCGTTGACGCAGATAACAGCCTCGCGGCTCACCGCGCCGAAGTGCAGCAGTACGCGCTTTCCGGCCCATGCTTCGGGGACGGTGAACGTGCGGCGATAGACCATCTCCTCGCCGACTTCGGGCGGGGTCTCCACGCCGGACAGCAGGCTCTCGGGGCAGAAGGGCACGCGGATGCGCGTGCTTGTCCCCTTGAAGCGCAGCTCCCAGTCTCCGTTGAGGCACAGCCATTCCGCGCGTCTCATCTGCGGCCGGGGATAGCGTCCCCACGGCACGGCGGGCAGGCTGCGCCCCTCCTTCGTGTAGAGACGCTGATAGTTTGTCTTTACTTCTTTTCCCATAACATAACCCCCTTGCTCTGATCTTCACCAGTATAGCGCAGCGCGCCGCCGCCGTCAAAAGCAAGTCGCTTTTTGGGAGTCTTGCACAATTTCGGCGGCTGTTTTTTTACACATCGGCGCGCATATGCGAACGGCGCTTTTTGCCAAAAAAGCTTTTCAAGCTCCCGGCGGGCTGATATAATAAATCATATAAATCAGAAATGGTTTCCGATTTATCTGTGTTCAATTACCGGAAGGAGGAGATATTTTGCCCGACTACAACAAGCTCACGCCGGCGCTGGCCGAGAAGCTGCGCGCCATTGTCGGCGAGCGGCGTTTCTTCTGCGGGGATGCGGTCAAGGAGGACTATTCCCACGATGAAATGCCCATTTACGGCAGGACCATGCCCGAGGCGGTCTGCCAGGTCGAGACCACCGAAGAGGTGTCCGAGATCATGAAGCTATGCTCAGCCGAGCGCATCCCGGTCACGGTCCGCGGCGCCGGCACCGGTCTGGTGGGCGGCTGCGTCCCCATCCACGGCGGCATCGTCGTGACGACGGAGAAGATGAACAAGATCCTCTCCTACGACATGAAGAACCTCGTCGTGCACACCCAGCCCGGCGTCCTGCTCTGCGATCTCGCGGCGGACGCGCTGGCCCACGGCCTGATGTACCCGCCCGACCCCGGCGAGAAGACCGCCACTGTCGGCGGCAACGTCAGCACGAACGCGGGCGGCATGCGCGCGGTCAAGTACGGCGTCACGCGCGACTACGTGCTGGCCATGACCGTCGTGCTGCCGGACGGCCGCATCATGAAGCTCGGCAAGACCGTCTGCAAGACGAGCTCCGGCTACAGCCTGCTGCATCTGATGATCGGCTCGGAGGGCACGCTCGGCATCATCACAGAGCTGACCTTGAAGCTCGTGCCGAAGCCCATTATGGACGTCAGCCTCATCCTGCCCTTTGCCAACATCGCCGACGCCATCGCCTCGGTGCCCTCGATCAAGCTGGCCAACCTCGACCCCCAGTCCATCGAGTTCATGGAGCGCGATATCGTCGACTCCTCGGCGGCCTTCACGGGCAACGGCGTCTTTCCGACGGTCGTTAACGGTAAGGAGGCCGGGGCCTATATCCTCGTCACCCTTGTGGGTGACAGCGAGGCCCAGCTCACCGAGAAGATGGACCGCCTCGGCGCGGTAGCCGAACAGGTCGGCGCCTACGACGTGCTGGTCGTCTGGACGGACAACCTCAAGAAGGACGTCTGGGCCGCGCGCAGCGCCTTCCTCACGGTCATCGAGGCTGAGACGAAGCTGCTCGACGAGATGGACGTCGTCGTCCCGGTCGACCGCATCGCGGAGTTTCTGGTCTACACCCACGACGAGGCCGAGAAGCAGGGCGTGTACGTGCGCTCCTTCGGCCACGCGGGCGACGGCAACCTGCACATCTACTGCTGCTCCAACGACCTGGAGGAGGATGAGTTCAAGCGCCGCGTCAAGCGCCTGATGGACGCCTGCTACGCCAAGTGCACCGAGTTCGAGGGCCAGGTCAGCGGCGAACACTCGATCGGCCACGCCAAGAAGGAATACCTGCGCGAATCGGTGGGCGAGACGGCTTACGGCCTCATGGGCGCGATCAAGGATGTGTTCGACCCCGGACATATCCTCAACCCCGGCAAGGTCTGCCACACGGTCTGAGGAGGTGAGCGGAATGCTGAATATTCTTGTCTGTGTCAAGCAGGTTCCGGACGTGAACCTCGTCAAGATCGATCCCGTCACCGGCAGCCTTATCCGCAAGGGCGTCCCCGCCATCCTCAATCCGCTCGACGCCAACGCCCTCGAGGCCGCGGTGCAGACGAAGGAACAATACGGCGGCACCGTCACCTGCATCACCATGGGTCCCGATCAGGCCGCCGAGGCCCTGCGCGAGTGCCTGGCCGCCGGGGCCGATAAGGCGATCCTCCTGTCGGACCGCGCCTTCGCCAACGCCGACACCCTCGCCACGAGCTATGTCATTACCTCTGCGGCAAAGCTCTTCGGGAGCTTTGACCTCATCTTCTGCGGCAAGGAGTCGCTCGACGGCGCGACGGGACAGATGGGCTCCCAGCTGGCCGAGCGCTTCGACGCAAGCCAGCTGAGCAGCATGTCGCTCCTGCTTGCGGTCGACGAGGCCGGGAAAACCGTCACGGCGGAGCGCGAACTGGAGAAGGGCGTGGAGACCGCCGAGGCAAAGCTGCCCTGTCTGTTCACCGTGGAGAAGACGAACTACCGCCCGCGCATCCCCAACCTCAAAAGCTGGAAGGCCTCGCGCACGGCGGAGATCACAACGCTCAACTCCCTAAGCATCCCCGGGCTTGACCCCGCGCAGATCGGCGACCCCGGCTCTCCGACCAAGGTGCCGCGCACCTATCCGCCCGTCGTGGGCGAGTCCGGCCACATGATCGACGAGGGCAGCACCGAGAAGAATGTCGATACGCTCTTTGAGCTGATCGCCGACGTGCTTTGAGAGGGGGAGACGCCATGAACAAGAACGATTACCGGGATATGTGGGTGTTCATCGAGCATGACGGCGAAACGATCCAGCCCGTCTCGCTCGAGCTGTGCTGTGAGATCCGCAAGATCGCGGACGCGGCAGGAGAGAAGCTCGTCGCCGTCGTGGTCGGAACTCTGCCCGAGAGCGAAACCGAGAAGCTCATGGAGACCGGCGTTGACGTGATCCTGCGCGTCAGCGGCACGGGCTACGGCTATTTCAACGTTGACGCCTATGCCAATCTCTTCACCGTGCTCTGCCGGAAATACCTGCCCACCGCCGTCTTCGTCGGCGGCACCATCAACGGGCGCGACTTCGCGCCGCGCTTCGCCTGCCGCCTGCCGACCGGCTGCACCAGCGACGCCACCGAGCTCGTCTGGGATCCGAAGACCACGGATATCGAATTCATCGAGCCCGCCGTCGGCGGCAAGATGATGGCCGTCATCACCGTACCGGTCATGCGTCCGCAGGTCGGCACCATCCGCCCCGGCACCTTCAAATATGTGCCGACGGGCAAGCGCCCCTGCAGCGTGATCGAGGAGACCGTCGACTTCCCGGAGGCGGAGATCCGCACCCGCGTGCTTGACTTCAAGGCCGACGACTTCGACGAGAGCCTGAACATCGCCGACGCCGACGTCATCGTCTGCGTGGGCAACGCGGTCAAGGTGGACTCGCTGCCGAAGTACCGGGAGCTTGCGGCCCTGCTCGGCGGCAAGCTCGGCTGCACGCGGCCGGTCTTCGACCGCGGCGTGCTGCCCTTCAAGCTTGTCATCGGGCAGAGCGGCGTCGTCGTCAAGCCGAAGCTGTATCTCTCCTTCGGCGTGTCGGGCGCGGTCAACCATGTCACCGGCATGCAGGACTCCGGCTGTATCGTCGCGGTCAACAAGGACCCCGACGCCGCGATCTTCAAATATTGCGACTACGGCATCGTCGGCGACATGGACGAGGTCTGCGAGCAGATGCTCCGTCATCTGCGCCGCTGAGGAGGGAAGCGCATGACGCCGCGCATCGTCTGCTACGGTGACTCGAACACCTACGGCTACGACGGGACAGATCCTTTCGGGGGCAGGCTCCCGGCGGCTTCACGCTGGCCGGATATCCTGGCCGGACTGCTGGGCTGCGAGTGCGTCAACTGCGGCCTGAACGGGCGCACGGTGCCGCATGTCCCGCGCACGGTGCAGGCCGATCTCGCCCTGCTGCGGCGGCAGGCGCCCTGCACGCTCGTGATCGTGATGCTCGGAACAAACGACCTGCTCACGTTTACGGAGCCGGAGGAGACGGCGGAGCGCATGCGGAGCTTTCTCACCGCGCTGCGGGAGAATCTGCCGAAGACCGCCGTCCTGCTCTGCGCTCCGCCGCCGGTGGGGGAATTTGAAACGGGCTGGCCCGAGGCGTTTGGGACCCTGGCCGGACTCTATAAGGAGCTTGCCGAAGAGCTCGGCACCGCCTTCACGGACGCGGGGCTCTGGGGCATCGAAACTGCCGGGGACGGCGTGCATTTCTCACAGCGCGGGCACCGCGTCTTCGCCGTGAAGATGGGGCAGACCGTCCGCGCCCTGCTCGCCTGAACGGCAGGAAAAGATTTTCCGGTTGTAAGGCAGCGGCTGCGGTGATATAATCGGAAGCAGGAAAAAGACAACGGGGGTAACAGCCATGACATGGAACTGGGATCGGGATTACAGAGACGACAGCGCCGCGCCCGCACAGGGGGCCGACGCGGGGATGGACGATTTTCTGGCCTCCGCCAAAAAGCTCACGGATCGCTTTCTGGAGCAGAGCCGCAGTCAGGCCGATAAGATCCTGCAGGACGCGGACGCGAAGGCCGCGCAGATCGTGGAGAACGCGAGGCAGAAGGCGGACGGGCTGGTACGTGAGGCCGAACAGCGTGCCGGGGAGATCACGCAGCAGGCAAATCAGGAGGCCGACGCGATCCTGAAGCAGGCGCGGGCTGAGGCGGAATCGCTGCGCGAGCCCGGGACCATCGACCAGGAGTACGCGGTCCAGTGCGTGTCGGACTGCTTTGAGGAGCTGCGCCGCAGACAGGAGGAGTCCATGGACGTGCTCAACGCCCAGTGGCAGAAGTTCCTGATCGGTCTGATGCCGGACGACGAAACACCCGAGCTCCGCTCCGCTCCGGCGCCCGCTCCCGATGAGGCCGACGCCGCGCCCGCGGCCGAGATCCCCTATGATCTGGAGGAGAAGGTCAGCGCCCTTTCCCGGGAAATGGACGAGCTGTACCGGAACAGAATGAACTGACGCTCAGCAAGCGAAAAAAAGCGCCCCGACAGGGGCGCTTTTTGCATGCGAACAGGCGCAGGAAAAACGAATAGTCCGCCTCTGATTTCCGTTTAAACGATGGATATACATGCATGGAACGAATATACAGACAAAAAATGAATACGTAAGATTTTTTCTCAGTTATTCCCGCATATAATTTCAAATAGAGGTTGACAAGGGAAAAAGCTTGTGCTAGTATTATAAAAGTCTTTAAGACAAATTGTACAAATTGACGAAATGTGAGGAAACAAAAATGAAAAAGATCATTGCTCTTCTTCTGGCTCTGACGATGGTATTCGCTCTGGCCGCCTGCGGCTCCAAGGCCGAGCCCAAGAACGACCTTGAGAAGATCAAGGCCGAAGGCGTTCTGACGGTGGCTCTGTCTCCCGACTTCAGCCCCATGGAGTTTGTCGACTCCTCCAAGGAAGGCCAGGAGCAGTACGTCGGCTTCGACGTCACGCTGGCAAACTACATCGCGCAGGAGCTCGGCGTGAAGCTCGAGATCCAGGCCATGAGCTTTGACGCCTGCCAGACCGCCGTCTCCACCGGCGCTGTCCCGATGTCCATCTCCGGTTACTCCTGGACCGAGACCCGTGCCGAGAACTACGAGCTGAGCGACTACTACTACGCCGGCGAGAACGAGACCGAGCAGGTCCTGCTCATCCGCGCCGGGGAAGAGGATAAGTACAACTCCGCCGACGACTTCAGCGGCGTTATCGTCGGCGCGCAGAACGCCTCCCTCCAGCAGGAGTACGTCACCAAGCAGCTGCCCGACGCCAAGCTCCAGACCATCGGCGACATCGGCGTCGGCGTCATGGAGCTGCAGGCCGGCAACATCGAGGCCCTTGCGGTCGCGATCGGCAACGGCAAGCAGATCATCGCCAACAACCCCGATCTGGTCATCTGCGAGTGGCAGTTTGAGGTCGCGGCCGAGAACGAGGCCAACGTCGTGATGATGCACAAGGGCCAGGTCGAGCTGCTGGCCGCCGTGAACGCGGCGCTTGCCAAGGCCTACGACGCCGGCTACTACGGCGAGTGGTACGAAGCCGCGCTGGAGCTGGCCGCCTCCGAGAGTGCGATCGAGGTCAGCGTCGAGGACTGATAAGCCAGACTGAAAATCCGACATAAACAAGAAAAAGCAGGGGCGCCCCGTTTGGAGCGCCCCGTGCTCTGTACAAGGGGATCGTTATGAATTTTGCGACTATAGGCCAGAACATCGTCAAGCTGACGATAAAATACTGGGATAAATTCTTACTTACCGGCCTGGGCTACACGCTCTCGCTCGCGTTCATCACCGTGTGTGTCGGCGCGATCTTCGGCGCGCTGATCGCCCTGCTGCGCATGTCGAAGTTCCCGCCCTTCAAATGGATCGCCGCGGTCTATACGGAGATCATCCGCGGCACGCCCATGCTGCTGCAGCTTTACCTTTTCTATTTTGCCCTGCCCCAGCTGATCCCGTTTCTGAACAAGAAGCAGTATCTGTGCGTGGCGATCGCGCTGGTCTGCAACAGCGCGGCCTATGTGTCCGAGATCATACGCTCCGGCATCCAGGCGGTGGACATCGGGCAGACGGAGGCGGCGCGAAGCCTCGGTATGAGCCAGCGTCTGACCATGACGGAGATCATTCTGCCCCAGGCTGTCAAGAACATCCTGCCGGCCCTCGGCAACGAGTTCATCATGGTCATCAAGGACACCTCGCTGGCGTCCACCTTCTTCATCGGCGACCTGATGACCCAGTGCCTGCTGGTCAAGGGCGCGACCTACCTGACGATGGAGCCGCTGATCATGGTTGCGGTGGTCTACTTCGTGCTGACCTATGGGCTCTCGAAGCTGCTCGGTTTCTTTGAAAGGAGGATGCGTCGTGGAGACATCCGATAAGCTGATCCAGGTCGTCGACCTGAAAAAATACTACAACGGCGATGCGATCAAGGCGCTCGACGGCGTGACCCTGGACATCAACCGGGGCGACGTGATGGTCATCATCGGCCCCTCCGGCTCCGGCAAATCCACCTTCCTGCGATCGCTGAACCTGCTCGAGGTCCCGACCTCCGGTCAGATCATCTTCGAGGGCGTGGACATTACCCAAAAGAAGGGCCCGGACGGCAAAAAGCTGAACATCGACAAGCACCGCGAGAAGATGGGCATGGTCTTCCAGCACTTCAATCTTTTCCCGCACAAGACCATTCTGCAGAACATGACCCTCGCCCCGGTCAAGGTCAAGGGCGTTTCCCAGGCCGAAGCCGACGCCAAGGCGCTGAGCCTGCTGGAGCGCGTCGGTCTCGCCGACCGCGCTGACGCTTTTCCCATCCAGCTCTCCGGCGGCCAGAAGCAGCGCGTGGCGATCGTCCGCGCCCTGGCCATGGAGCCCGACGTCATGCTCTTTGACGAGCCGACCTCCGCACTCGACCCCGAGATGGTGGGCGAGGTGCTGGACGTTATGAAGCGTCTGGCCCGCAACGGCATGACGATGGCGGTCGTCACGCATGAGATGGGCTTCGCCCGCGAGGTGGGCAACCGCGTCGTCTTCATGGACGGCGGCAAGATCCTGGAAGAGGGCAGCCCGGAGCAGATCTTCAACCATCCGCAGAATCCGCGGCTCCAGGACTTCCTGTCCAAGGTGCTCTGATGCTGGATGAGATGAAAGCCGCCGCGATCGCCACGGTGGACGAAAACGCCCTCCTGTATACGGAAGTGGCGGACAGGATCTGGGACGATCCCGAGCTGTCGCTCAAGGAGTACGGCGCGGCTGCGCTGTACTGTGAAAAGCTGCGGGCATTGGGCTTTGCCGTGACGGAAAAGCTCTGCGGCATCGAGACCGCCTTCTGCGGTTCCTTCGGCAGCGGACGCCCGGTCATCGGCATCCTCGGCGAGTTCGACGCGCTCAGCGGTCTGAGCCAGAAGGCCGGGGCCGCCGCGCATGATCCGCTGGAGCCGGGCGGGGCGGGACACGGCTGCGGCCACAATCTGCTCGGCGCCGGCTCGCTGGCCGCTGCCGCGGCGGTGAAGGCCTGGCTTGAGCGGAGCGGGATGCCCGGGACCGTGATCTATTACGGCTGCCCCGGCGAGGAGGGCGGCGCGGCCAAGGCCTTCATGGCGCGCGAGGGGCTGTGGAAGCAGCTTGACGCGGCGCTGTGCTGGCATCCGGGCGACGCCAACCAGACCATGAGCGGCACCAACAACTCCTGCATCCAGGTCCTGTACAAATTCCACGGCGTCGCGGCCCATGCGGCGGCCGACCCCTTCAACGGCCGCAGCGCCCTCGACGCGGTGGAGCTGATGAACGTGGGCGTGCAGTTTCTGCGCGAGCATATGACGGACGACTGCCGCATCCACTACGCCATCACAGACACGGGCGGCGTATCGCCGAACGTCGTGCAGGCCGACGCTTCGGTGCTGTACATGGTGCGTGCCAACAAGGTCGCGGATTCCGTCGCGCTGCAGGCGCGGGTGGACGATATCGCGAAGGGCGCGGCGCTCATGACATGCACTACGTTCGAGCGCGTGTTCATCGACGGCACGGCCGAGCTCGTGCCGAACTTCACCATCGAAAAAGCGCTGTACGACAATCTCTGCGCCATCGGCGTCCCGCACTATGATGATGAGGACTGGGCGCTGGCCTCCGCGCTGCGGAAGACTTACCCCGGCAGCGGGATCATGTCGATCGACAGTATACATGCGGACCCGGCGATCGCAAAGCAGGTACGGGCGCTGAGCGAAAACGGCACAAGGGCGATCAACGACTTCATCCCGCCGCTCTTCTCCTCGACGGCCTTCTTCCCGGGCAGCACCGACGTGGGGGACGTGAGCTGGCTGACACCGACCTCCCAGATCGTGACGGTCTGCTGGCCCGCGGGCGTGCCAGGACACTCCTGGCAGATCGTGGCCTGCGGCAAGAGCGCGCTTGCCCACAAGGGCATGCTGCTGGCGGGGAAGGTGCTGGCCGCGACGGCCATCGACCTTCTGCACGATGCGGAGCTCCTTGCCGCGGCAAAGGCGGAGTTTGCCGAGCGCACAGAGTCGGGCTATGTCTGCCCCATCGAGCCGGACGCGGTCCCGATCGCACTGTAAATCAGATATGGCCCGAAGAATATTAGCACTCATTTCTTGTGAGTGCTAATATTCATATTCTGTTCATAATAACTGCTATATTTCTTCATAATTGTATTGTATCTTATATACAGAATGAAGCGAAAGAGATAAACTTCATTCCACAATCAATAAGTAATACAATGATTTGGAGGTATAGATCATGTTTGAACTCATTCCGTTTGACCGTCACATCCGCAGTGCCGCGAGCTTCGATCCCTTCCGCATGTTTGACGAGATGGACCGCAGGCTGATGAACAACGTCCCCGCCATGTCCGCGTTCCGCACCGACGTGCTGGATACCGGCGACGCTTTCAAGCTCGAGTGCGAGCTTCCCGGCTTCAAGAAGGAGGACATCAAGCTCGACATCGAGAACGACTGCCTGACCATCAGCGCCGAGCGCAAGGCGGAGAACAAGAGCGAGAAGGATAACTACGTCAAGCGCGAGCGCTTCTACGGCTCCTTCACCAGATGCTTCGACGTATCCGGCATCAACGTGGACGGCATCGAGGCCAGCTACACCGACGGCATGCTTAACGTCACGCTGCCGAAGAAGGCCGCCGAGATTCCGGCCAGCCGCCGCCTCGAGATCAAGTAAACAGCGTTTGTCAGAGTTGCCGCTCCGGTGAAAGATCCGGGGCGGTAACTTTTTGTTACAGAATTGTAAAATATAATTTGCTTTGCTTGCCCGCAGCGGCGGAATGTGCTACAATAGCGTCATCCTTGCGGATTCCCATCGAAGGGAGCGTTTTGCCATGAATATCAATCTGAAAAAAGCGCTGGCGATCCTGCTGGTGTTTGTATACGTGCTGGCCGGCTGCGCCGCGACCATGGACGATTTTCTCCCGGATACGGAGGCGCTGCCCTTCGCCACGCCGACGCCGATCCCGCAGCTGACGCTGGATGACATCCCGCCTCTGACGCCCACGCCTTCGCCGTCTCCCACGGCCGAACAGACCGAGGCGCCGACGCCCACGCCGAAGCCCATTTCCGCCGAGGTGATCAAGCTCCTCGGCCGCAATCTCGACGTCTGGCGCGAGATGCAGGAACGCCCCGGCATGGCCGGACGTCTGCTTATCCCGGCGGCGGGGATCGATGTGGCGATGTTCTACGGCTATGGCGGCGATAATGAGGAGACGCTTCAGCTCATTACCGACGATATGGACAGCGCGGCGGTTTTCTATGACGGCTTCGGCTTTGTCATCTCCGACCACAAGCATCAGGAGTTCGCCTCTCTGCCGCTGGTACGCAGCGGCGATATCGCGTATATCCTTGTGGGCAACAGCATCATGACGCTCCGTTGCGATCTGGCGACCGAAGGCGTCAACACAGGCGCCGGGATCACCTACATGAGCGGTGAGATCGTCACGGACGAGTCGCTGTTCACCTGCTACACCTGTCTCGAGGACTGGACGCATATCTTCATGGTCGGTCTGAACGAGGTGGATGAGGATCTCTTCGCCATCTCCCGCGACGCGGATATGCCGGGCGGCTGGAAATACACGAATAGCGCCCTGAATTCGGTTGCGAAGCAGCAGATCGAGGAGGCCAGGGAGCTGGCGGCGCAGCGGGCTGCCGAAGCGGCACGGGCCGCCGCGGCCGAGCAGCAGGTGCCGGAGGAAGATCCTTACAACTGAAAACGGATAGAAAAACACAGGCGGTGAAGCACTTCGCTTCACCGCCTGTTTTGTTTCATCGCATACCCAGCAGCTCGAGCGTGAGGGGATCGCGCCGACCGCCGTAGAATTTGTCGAGCACGCGGCCGAAGACCGGCTCTTCCGGCGCGGCCAGCTCAAACAGCGTCATGCTGGAGCAGAGCTTGAGATCGTCCGGATAGCCCATGACGGCCCCGGGGTCCGAGGAGGGCAGCTCCAGCAACGCCTCGGAGATCTCCACCAGCCGCGGCCCGAGCACAGGATGGGCCATGTAGTCCTTCGCCTGCTCGAGATCGCGTATCCCGTAATACTGGGCGGTGGGGCTGAAGCCCAGACCGTCCATCTGCGGGAAGATGTACCAGATCCAGTGGCTGCGCTTGCGGCCGCTTTTGATTTCCCGCAGGGCGTCCGCGTAATCGCGCTCCTGCGCCCGGACGTATTTGTCGAGTCCGCGTTCTTCGTAATACATATGCGATCCTCCCTCAGTTTTCTTTGGCCAGCAGCGTCTCGAGCGCGGCGATGCGCTGGCAGAGACAGAAGACCTCCATGCTCATGTTCAGATCGGCAAAGGAGGGGAAGGTAGGCGCGATGCGGATGTTTTTGTCCTCGGGATCGACGCCGTAGGGGTAGGCGGCCCCGGCGGGAGTGAGCCTCACGCCCGCGTCGGCGCACAGCTGCACGCAGCGCGCCGCGGTGCCGGGCAGTCCGTCGTAGCTGATGAAGTAGCCGCCGTTGGGCTTCGTCCAGCTGCCGATCCTGCAGTCCCTGAGACCGCTGTCCAGCGCGGCGAGGGTGAAATCGAACTTGGGCCGCAGATAGTCGGCCTGCTTTTTCATGTGGGCCCTGACGCCCTCGACGCTCTTGAGATAGCGCACATGACGGAGCTGGTTGATCTTGTCGTAGCCGATGGTCTGCACGGACATCTGGCGCAGCAGATGCTTCACATTGTGCTCACTGGCGGCGAAAACGGCCACGCCCGCGCCGGAGAAGGTCACCTTGCTCGTGGACATGAACTCGTATACCATGTCCTCGCTGCCGTATTCCTTACAGGCCTCGAAGATGTTGAGCAGCTCGTCGTCCTGCTCGCGGAAGCCATGCACCATGTATGCGTTGTCCCAAAAGATGCGGAAATCGTCTGCGGCGGGCTTGAGCGCGGCAAAGGCGCGCACAGTCTCGGCGGAGTAGGTATAGCCCTGCGGGTTGGAGTACTTGGGCACGCACCAGATCCCCTTGACGGAGGGGTCGGACTCGGCGTATTGCCGCACCAGGTCCATATCCGGGCCAGCGGGGGACATGGGGATGGAGATCATCTCCACGCCGAACTCCTCGCAGATGCGGAAATGCCTGTCGTAGCCGGGGACCGGGCAGAGGAAGCGGAGATGTCCCTGCTGTCCCCAAGGCTTGCTGCCGCCGTAGACCCCGAGCACCAGGGCCTTGATAAAGCTGTCGTACATCAGGCAGAGGCTGGACTGCCCGCCCATGATGACGTTCTGCATCGGCACGCCGAGGATCTCGCCGAAGAGCTCCTTGGCCTCGTCCACGCCGGCGAGCTCGCCGTAGTTGCGCACGTCGGTCCCCTTGCGGCTGTAGATGAGGTCGTAGGGGTTCTGGCTGAGCATATCCATGCTGAGATTGAGCTGCGTGGGGTCGGGCTTGCCGCGCGACATGTCGAGCTTGAGCCCGCACTCGCGCACCTTTTCGTACTGCGCCTGCAGAGCCTGCAGCTCCGCGCGGCGTTCCTCGCCGGAGAGGTGGAGATAGTCGTTCATTGTTTAACCTCGCATTGACGGATTGGGATTCGCTATAGTGTATGTGGAAGCCTCAGACCATGAGCGCGACCAGCAGGCCGGCCATGATATTGGCAAGAAAGGTCGTGGAGGTAAAGCCCGCGATGACCATGCGCGTGCCGATCTGCTCCATCAGCAGGGCGCGCTTGTTCTCATCGTCGGTGTAAAAGTTGATGATATCCCGGGAAATGATCATGTTGGGCGGAAAGCCGATCATGATATTGAAGCCCAGCGCCACCGACATCCACGGGGAGAAGCCGAGGAGGCGGCCCAGCAGCAGGGACGAAAGCGTGAGTGAGACGATATCGAGCGCGAGCACGCACACGAGCGGCAGCAGCATGCTTTTCAGCATCGCGGGTGTCGCGGCGCTGAAGCCGTTTAACACGACGGCCATCAGCATGAAGAAGAAAAAGGCGCTGCTCTCGGTATAGCGCATCTGATCGCGCTTGAAAAAGCCGAGCTCCGCCAGCACGACGCCGAGCACCAGACACAGCACATAGACCGGGATACCCGTCAGCGAAGCGAGCCGGTCGGCAAGCCAGGCCCCGACGTAGAGCTTGAAGAAGGCCATGTAGGCGGAATCCCCACGCTGCTCCTGTGCGCTTTTAGCCGCGGCGGAGGGGACAGGCCCCCCGGGAATGCCCTCGCGCAGCAGACGTTGGGCCTCCCTGCGCACAAAGAAGCTCACGATCGGACAGCCGACCAGCCCCTGCGTGCTCAGCAGCAGGACCGAGAGGACGATGCAATTGTCATAGCCGAGTGCGCGGGCGCGCTCCTGCACCATGAAGGCCACGGGACTGCCGCCCGGGATGGCGGCGAGGGCGAGGTTCTTTCCGAACAGAGGCGGGATCACCAGCAGGATCATCCCCAGCTCAAAGGCATAGGCCAGCGCCGCGAGGACGACCACGCGCCAGCTCGCCGCGAGCTGGCGAAAGTCGATGGTGGAGCCCATGCCGAGGATCACGAACAGGATACCGAGCGTGATCAGCGAGTTCAGACGCGAGCGCTCCACCAGATCGGCGGGCAGGAGGCCGGACCACAGCAGCGCGGCAAAGAGGATGCCTGCGGCGAGAAAGGCCGGCACGGCGGCCTTCGTGCGGCGGGAAAACCATTCGCCCGCCACAAAGAGCGCGGCGATGATCAGCCCGCTCTGTACCACATCAAAGGAAAAGGCAGAGGACATGGGGCACCTCAAAAGGCGGCGGAGACGAAGCCCTGTCCGTCAAAGACCTGGTATTCCGTGAAGCCGCACGAGCGGGCGAGGGCTTCCGCCGCGTCGAAAGCGCAGACGATGCCGTCCGCGGCGTGAGCGTCGGAGCAGATGCAGATGCGCCCGCCCAGACTGTGCAGATGCCGCAGCAGCTCAGGCGAGGGATAGGGCGTCGTGCGCCAGCCGCGGCTGATGGCGCCGGTGTTGATCTCGAAGATTTTCCCGGCCCTGTTCAGCGTCTCCATGGCGGCGAAGGCGGCGTCCCGATAAGCGGGGGAGGAGGGGTCATAGAGCGGCCCGCGCTCTTCGTATTTAGTAAGCAGATCGAAGTGCCCGACGACCGCGATCTCGTCAAAGGCGGCGAGCGCGGCCAGCTGCGCGAAATAAGCCTCGGCGGCCCGGTCCGGGGAGCTGAACTGCGCGATCACGGCCTCGGCCTCGGCGGGGGTGTTGTCGACGGCGTGGCCTCCCAGAAAGTGACAGGAGCCGATGATGTAATCGTAGGGCGGCACAGAGCGCCTTGCGGCCCGGGTGTCGTACTCGAGCCCGCAGAAGACCTCGATCCGCCCGCGGTATTTCGCCCGCAGCCCATGCATCGTCTCCAGAAACTGCGGCTCGTTCTCGGCCGGACAGCACCAGTCGTCCTCGCCGGGGATGGGACAGTGCAGGGAGACGCCGACGGAGGACAGGCCCGCTTTTTCGGCGGCGAGGATCATGGCCTCCGGAGAGTCGGCCCCGTCGTCGAAGTCGGTATGACAGTGCAGGTTCTGTCGGATCACGCGTACTCGCCTCCCTTTCTGAAACAATAGTGTATTTTAATGGGGAAACCGCGCGCTGTCAAGCGTCAAGCCGATAAAACGTGATCGAAGGCGCTGCGGATGTGCTGCTTGATAACGTCGTAGCTGTGTGTGCGGTGCGCCTCGTAAAGCTTTTCGCCCCCGTAAAACAGGCTGGGGACGCTGTAGTAATCGTATTTCTCCGCGATCTCGGGCCTCTCGCGCTCCTCGATCCAGTTGAGCTTGAGCTCGCGGTAGGCGGAATTCTCCGCGCACAGCTCCTCAACGGCGCGGCGCGCGTTTTTGCAGTAGGGGCAGCCGGTCAGATAGAAGATCTCGACCTCTTTCATGCTTTTCTTCCTTTCTCTCTGTAATGGAAAAGCGCAGGCGGACACCGCCTGCGCTGACGATAACCGGACTGGATCAGTAGTTTTCGGCGTTGACCTCAAAGTAGGCCTGCGGATGGGCGCAGACGGGGCAGACCTCGGGCGCCTGCGTGCCGACGACGATGTGGCCGCAGTTGCGGCACTCCCAGACCTTGACCTCGCTCTTCTTGAAGACCTCCTGCAGCTCCACGTTCTTCAGCAGCGCGCGGTAGCGCTCCTCGTGGTGCTTCTCGATGGCGGCCACGCCGCGAAACTTGGCCGCGAGCTCGGGAAAGCCCTCCTCCTCGGCCGTCACGGCGAAGCCCTCGTACATGTCGGTCCACTCGTAATTCTCCCCGTCGGCGGCTGCCGCGAGGTTTTCGGCGGTGCTGCCGATCCCGGCCAGCTCCTTGAACCAGAGCTTGGCGTGCTCCTTTTCGTTCTCGGCGGTCTTGAGGAAGAGCGCCGCGATCTGCTCAAAGCCGTCCTTCTTGGCTTTGGAGGCATAGTAGGTGTATTTGTTCCTGGCCTGCGACTCGCCCGCGAAGGCTGCCATCAGGTTCTGCTCGGTTTGCGTGCCGGCGTAGGGATTCTTTGCCATGATTTATTCCTCCTTTTTGAACTAGGGTACCCGGTTTTGGCCTGTGGATTCATTCTAACAGGGAAATAATTCTTGTCAAGTGTCGAAAAAAGTCCCCGTGTCCAAACATTGTCCGGACACGGGGACATTTGCCTGTCAGCTCATTTCGGGAAGAGCAGGGCGCTCGCGATGGCGAAGTAGACCAGCAGGCTGAGCGCGTCGACGATCGTGGTGATAAAGGGGCTGGCCATGACGGCGGGGTCGAAGCCGATCCGCTTGGCCAGCATCGGCAGGATACAGCCGACCATCTTGGCGATCAGCACCGTCAGCGCCATGGTAAAGCAGACGGTGGCGGCGGTCATCACGGTGATGGAGCTGTTGCCGAGCAGCATCCGGTCGAAGAGCATGATCTTGCAGAAACACAGCGAGGCGAGGGCCACGCCGCAGAGCACGGCGGTCTGGATCTCCTTCCACACGACGCCGGGCAGATCGTTCAGCTCCAGCTCGCCGAGGGAGAGGGCGCGGATGACGGTGACCGAGGCCTGGGAGCCGGAGTTGCCGCCGGTGTCCATGAGCATGGGGATGAAGGCCGTCAGCACCACCTGGGCCGCCAGCTTGTTTTCAAAGCCGGTGATGATCATGCCCGTGAAGGTGGCCGAGACCATCAGCAGCATCAGCCAGGGGATGCGGTGCTTGAAGAGATCGAAGGGGGAGGAGCGCAGGTAGGTCTTCTCCGAGGGCAGCATACCGGCCATCTTCTCGATGTCTTCCGTGGTCTCTTCGACAAGGACGTCCATCGCGTCGTCAAAGGTCACGATACCGACCATGCGCTGATCGTTGTCCACGACCGGCAGGGCGAGGAAGTTGTACTTGGAGAGCATCTGCGCCACTTCCTCCTGGTCGGTCAGGGTGGTGACGAAAATGACGTTCTCGTCCATGATCTCGCTGACGGGCGTGTCGTCGTCGATGGTCAGCAGCAGGTCCTTGACCGAGACCGTGCCGAGGATCTTCCTCTCCTCGGTCACATAGCAGGTGTAGATGGTCTCCTTGTCCACGCCGGTCCGGCGGATGCGGGTGATGGCCTCCGCGACGGTCATGCTGGGCCGCAGGGAGACATACTCCGTGGTCATGATGGACCCGGCGGAGTTTTCGGGGTAGCGCAGGATCTCGTTGATCTCCTTGCGCATCTCGGGGTCTGCCTGGGCGAGGATGCGCTTGACCACGCCGGCGGGCATCTCCTCGACCAGGTCGGCGGCGTCGTCGACGTAGAGCTCGCTGACGACCTCGCGCAGCTCGCGGTCCGAGAAGCCGCTGATCAGATGCTCCTGCAGCTCGGGGCCGAGCTCGGTAAAGGTCTCGGCGGCCAGCTCCTTCGGCAGCAGGCGAAAGAGCAGCGGCGTGCGGTCCTCGTCCAGATCCTCGAACATGGCGGCGATGTCCGCCCCGTTCATGGTGATCAGAACGTCCTTGAGCGTCTGGTACTTTTTTTCTTCAAGCAGCTTGCTTATGGTTTTTCCAAAGTTGACGGAATGTTCTGCCATCGGTGGTTCCTCCTTCCGGATAATCGTTCAGGGTGGGAAGCCGACACGCAGACCAAAGTTCTGTATGGTTATAGGATCAGGCGGAAACGCAGGGCTTTCCGTGATCGACTTCGGCCTGCTGACGCGCCTGTACTTCCAGCGTCCATGACGTTTCCTCCTTCTTTCGGTAATGGATTCGGGGTTTGACCCCTAAAGAAAATCATAACCCGTCTTCCCATGCTTGTCAACTAAAACTGTCAATCCCTGTAAAGATTCTCCTGCCCGTGCGGGCGTCGATCTAAAAATCCCGGCAGAGCTCGCGGGCTCTGCCGGGATTCGTATATGCGGATGTCGTCAGTCGGCGGGGGAGAGCGCATGGCCGAGGACCTGGCCCATGAGGACCGGGGTCTCGATCCCGCGCGCCGTAGCCTCGAAAAGCGCATCATTTACCCGGACGCGGTCCTTCTCCAGCAGCAGCACGACCGTGCTGCCCCCGTAAAGGAAGCGGCCCTTTTCTTCGCCGCGCCGCATGGGACCCGCGCCCTGGCGGTTGTCGATCCTGCCGACGAGCAGCGCGCCGACCTCCACCTGTGCGACCGAGCCGAAGTGCGCCGTCTCCATGAGCGTGTATTCCCGGCAGTTGCGCACGAACACCGGCACGCTCTCCAGCGCGATAGGACGCACGGTGTGCAGCACGCCGGGGAGAAAGACGTTCGGCCCCTTCTGTCCGTCGTCCACGTAGCAGTAGCGGTGGTAGTTGTCCACACACAGGCGAAAGACCAGACACACGCCGTCGTGAAAGCGTCGGGCCGCCATGTCGAGCCCCAGCAGCTCCGAGACGGTATAGCGACTCTGCTTGACGGGCAGGACCGTCCCCTCCGTGATGCGGTAAGCGCTGAGCAGTCCGTCGCAGGGGGCCATCAGGTCAGCCGGATCGTCGGGCAGAGGGCGCTTCCCCGGTCGGATGGGCCGACAGAAGAAGTCGTTGAAGCAGGCGTAGGGCGAACCGGTATAGTCGCCGAGCGCGATGCCGTTCTTCCTTACAAAGGGGTCGATCAGCGGCTTCGAGAGCGGGGAGGAGAGAAAGCGCCCCGCCGCCTGTGAGAGACCGCGTCCGATCAGCAGCTTCAAAAGCGCGCGCCCGGGCACGGTACGGTAGAGGAAAACGAGCGCGGCGCTCTCTTTTTCCGTCTGTACGCTCATTTGAACACGAGCTTCCAGACCAGCATGAGCAGGAACTCGACCGCGCCGACGCAGACCAGCGTCAGAACCCCGCGCATGCCGGGCTTTCGGATCTGGATGGGACTGATGAACAGCACCGCCACCAGCAGCGCCGTGGCGAGATAGGCGACCGTGATGTCCGCGCGCGTGATATACTGCAGCATCAGCACGAAGGGGAAGATCAGGGCCGAGGCTGTCACGGGCAGACCGAGATAGGTCTTGCGCACGCCGCCCTCCGTCTCCTGCCGCTCCTCCTCGGTCACGTTGTAGTAGGCGAGGCGGATCATGGCGGCCAGCACGTAGAGCACCAGCACCGCGTGCAGCAGGATACGCTCGGAGGCCATCTTCCAGGGGACGGGCGCGCCCTCGAGGATACGGGTCAGATACGGCGAGACGCGGATGAGCGCGGTGCCGATGCAGGCAGGGAGCACACCGAAGGCCACCAGATCGGACAGCGAGTCGATCTGGATGCCGAAATTCATTTCCTGTTTGCTCCGGCCCTGCTTGGTGCGGGCGACCTTCCCGTCAAAGGCGTCGCAAAAGCCGCAGAACAGCAGGAAGAAGCAGCCGTAATAGGGGTGTCCGCCTCCGCCGAGACTCACCACGATCCCCGTGACGGCAGAGAGCAGGGAGAAATAGGTCAGAATGACAGTATAGTCATAATAACCGATCATATCTTTTTCCCCTTTCTGTATTCGATCGGTTTTCACATTTTGTTATTCTAGCATACTTCTGTTAAAAAGACAACAAAGGAACGCAGTTTTTCTGAAAATGTTGCAAAGGCCACGCCGGATCCTGGGCGCGGTTGATTTCCGCGCGAGTATATGATACAATTTTTATTCATGATGAAAAGCCTGAATGATTCAAGCTTTTCATGCGCAGCCTTGCTGCGCTGAACAAAGCAAATGCTTTGTTCGGAATCAGTATTGCACGGTTTTTTCAATAGGCGCAAAGCGCCTATGCCTGTGAGCATGGCTCACAGGCAATGAAAGCATTATTAAACGTTTTCATTGAAAAAGAGTATAAGAAAGCATCAGACAAGAGGAGGCACAGACCATGAAGACCCTGTTTCAAAACGGCATGATCTATGACGGCAGCGGCGAGAAGCCCTTTCCGGGCGACGTGCTGATCGAGGACGACCGCATCCTTGTCGTGGGCGGGCATATCGGGGAGGCGGCGGACAGGACCGTGGACGTGAGCGGCCTTGCGGTCTGCCCGGGCCTGATCGACGCGCACTCGCACAACGACTTCTTTTATGACCGCGAAGACGCCGAGAAGTTCTACAAGCCCTTCCTGGAGCAGGGGATCACGACCCAGATCACCGGCAACTGCAGCTTTTCGCCCTTCGGGGTCGATCCGGATACGCCCTACCGCGACAAGATCGGCGGCGGGCTCTTCGACGCGCAGGCCCCGTGCAGCTTCGCAGACTTCAAGGCGCGCGCGGAGGGGAGACTCTACGTCAACCTCGTCCCGCTGATCGGCCAGGGCTCCGTGCGGGCAGGCCTCGCGGGCTACGATCCCGCGCCTTTGACGCCCGAACAGATCGAGCGGGAGCTGGCCCATGTGCGCGAGGCCATGGAGGGCGGGGCCTTCGGCGGCTCCTTCGGCTTCATGTACGAGCCCAGCCGCTATGCGAAGGAGGACGAGATCCTCGCCTTTGCCAAAGAGGTCGCCAAATACGACGGCATCATCACCGTCCACCCCCGCGCCTGCTCCATCGTCAGCGCCGACTATCCGCTGCTGACGAAGAAGTCCCACCTCGAGCTGGGGCTGGACGAGGTGGTGGACATCATGGAGAAGTCCGGCTGCCGTATGGAATACAGCCACCTGATCTTCACCGGCCAGCGCAGCTGGAAGCTCCTGGACAAGATGCTCGCGACCTTCTATCGGGAGCGGAAGAAGGGATATCCCATCGCCTACGACAACTACGCCTTCCACTACGGCGCGTCCGTCATCACGGTGGTCTTTCCGGAGTGGTACGCCCAGCTCAGCGCGGAGGAGGCGAAGAAGCCCCTCAACCGCTTCAAGCTCCAGCTCACCATCCTCATGTACCGCAAGGTGCTCGGCATCGACTGGGACGACATGGTCGTGGCTTATATCTCCGACGAGCACCCGGAGTATGAGGGGAAGACCATCCCGGAGCTCGCTGCGGCAGAGGGCCTGTCCGAGCTGGACATGTACCTCAAGCTCGTGGACCTGTCCGGTCGCGCGGGCAGCATCTACCTCGGCAAGTACTACAACGCGGAGATCGTGCGCCGTCTGATGGAGGACGAGCTCTCCGTCTTCATGACCGACGCCTGGGTGGAGGAGAAGGGCCTGCAGAACATTGCGGCCTTCCAGACCTTCCCGCAGTTCTTCCTGCTTGCCAAGCACTATGGCATCCCGACCGAGACCGTCGTGCGCAAGATGACCGGCGCGACGGCCGACCGCTTCCAGATCCCGGAGCGCGGTTATCTCCGGCCGGGCTGCAAAGCCGATCTCACGGTGCTCGATCTCGATAAACTCCGCGTCGACGAGAAGAAGCCGGACTTCAAACCCGAGGGCGTCGTGCACGTCTGGGTCAACGGCGTGGCCGCTGTGGAAAACGGCGCCTATGTGGGCGGCCGCTCCGGTGAGGTCGTGCTGAAAAAGAGATAAAAGAAATCGATATGAAAATACCGCCGGGGCATTTGCCCCGGCGGTGTGCTGTGTATGGTATGTTTTTTACTGCTCGGCGGGCTCGAAGTCCTCGCGCGTGTGCTTGCAGATCGGGCAGGTGTAATCCGCGGGCAGCTCGCCCTCGCAGGGCTCGAAGTGGCCGCAGATCTTGCACAGGTAACCCTTCTGCTTCGGGGTGGCGTCGGGCACGACGTGCTCGAACTCCTCCTTTCCGTGCTTGCACAGCGGGCAGGTGAAGTCGTCGGGCAGCTCCGCGCCCTCGTGGAAATAGCCGCAGACCTTGCAGACCCAGCCTTCCTTGGGGTCGGGAGCGGGGTTCTTCTTGGGCTTGATGTGCGCGTGGTAGTAGCCGTAGGTGCAGGACGGGGCCTTGGACAGGACCTTTGCCTCCACGACGTTGGCGATATACAGGACCTGTGTGTCGAGATCCTTGACGTCGATGACCTCGCAGGAGAGGACGGCGTTGGTGTAGGTGGGGATGTAGCGGATGCCGTTGGACATGCGCACGTCGTAGTCGACGGAGGCGAACTTGTCCACATCGCGGCCGCTCTGGAAGCCGAAGTGCTGGAAGAGGCTGTAGGGCGTATCCTCGGTGAGGATGGAGATGTTGAAGCGTCCGGCCTTGCCGACCATGTCGCAGGTGTAGTTCTTCTTGATGCAGGAAATGGTGATCTTCTTGGGATCGCCCGCGGCGACCTGCCCTGCGGTGTTGATGATGCAGCCGTAGTCCTTGCCGTCGACACGGGTGGTCAGGACCTCAACGCCGTAGGAGAACTTGGAGAAGACCTTGTTGTCCACGGCCTCGGGCGTGAAGGCGACGGGCTCGGCAGGAACGGCGGCGGGAACCTCGACGGGGGCGGGCTTGGGGTTGATCTCCTCGGCGAGCATGTCGGCCAGCGCGGCGAGTTGCCCGAGCTGATCCTCGGCCAGCGCGGACTTGAGGGAGACATTGCTGTCGAAGAACTGCGTGCCCTTGAGCGGGGAGAGGATCTCGCGCATGATCTTTCCGCTGGTGGCGGCCCAGGAGCCGTTCTCGATGATGGCAACCTTGCGGTTCTGGAGGTTGTGCGCGGCGATGTCGTGCAGCAGCTCCTCCATCGTCACGAAGAGCCCTGCGTTGTAGGTCGTGGCGGCGAAGACCAGATGGCTGCAGCGGAAGGCGTCGGAGACGATGTAGCTCGCGGGCGTGACGGAGGTGTCGTACATGCGCACGCGCACGCCGCGCTCACCCAGCATGCAGGCGAGGATGTTGGCGGCGTTTTCGGTGTGGCCGTAGACGGAGGCGTAGGCCAGCAGCACGCTCTTTTCCTCGGGCGTGTAGCTCGACCAGAGCAGGTACTTTTCGAGGAAGTCGCCGAAGTGGCTGCGCCAGACGAAGCCGTGCAGCGGGCAGACCATCGCGATGTCGAGCTTCGCGGCCTTCTTCAGCGCCGCCTGCACCTGCGGGCCGTACTTGCCGACGATGTTGGTGTAGTAGCGCCTCGCCTCGTCCACGTGCTCGGTGAAGAAATCGGTCTCGTCGTTGAACAGACGGCCGTTGAGCGCGCCGAAGGTGCCGAAGGCGTCGGCCGAAAAGAGGATTTTGTCGGTCTGGTCATAGCTCATCATGACCTCGGGCCAGTGCACCATGGGGGCCATGACGAAGGTAAAGGTGTGTTTGCCGGCGCAGAGCGTATCGCCCTCCTTCACCAGCACGGTGCGCGCGGAGAGATCAACGCCCATGAACTGCTTCATCATCTGCTGGACCTTTGCGTTGCAGACGATTTTGCACTCGGGGTAGCGGCTGAGCAGCAGCTCCTGCGTGGCGGCGTGGTCGGGCTCCATGTGCTGTACGACCAGATAGTCGAGCTTGCGTCCGCCCAGCGTGTGGGCGACGTTCTCCAGAAAGACGCTGTAGACGGCCTTGTCGACCGTGTCGAAGAGGACGGTCTTTTCGTCCAGAAGCAGATAAGAGTTATACGAGACGCCGTCGGGCACGCCGTAGACGCCCTCAAAGCAGACCAGACGACGGTCGTCTGCGCCCACCCAGATCAGATCTTCGCTGATTTTTCTTGTGCAGTACATAATTGCTCCCTTCTGCCTTGCGGCATAGTTTTATATATTCATTATAGGGAGAAAAGCGCAAACATGCAAGAACAATCTGTAAAGAAAAAGAGCTGTTCAGAACTGAACAGCTCTTAGAAATTATTCTTTTCCGACATACTCCGCCGCGCTCAGCCCGAGGATGACGCGGCCGATGTTGTTGAACAGGAAGAGGAAGAAACCGGTCAGGCCGCCTTTCCCGAACGATCTGGCCAGCTTCATGCTCTGCCGCCAGTGGATGATGAGCACCCAGAGCGCGGCCATGGCGCCGACTGCCGCCAGAAACGGATTTTCCTGCGCCTGTGACGCACAGCCCCCGGCGATCGCCGCGAGCAGCACCACAAGGAAGATCTTCCGGCCCTTCCAGCAGATATCGTATTCATCGTATGCGTTCAGGATCGGGATGATGCTGTGCCATCCCGGCTTTCCCGCTTTCCGGAAGAGCAGCCACCGTCCGACGACGGCCAGTACCGCCCATGCTGTGCTGATGATCATATAAGTCTGTTGATCCATATTGCTCACCCTTTCTTCGGTTCCGTCTCTTTCCTGCCGCTTCTGACTGATACGATAATAGCATACGAAAGGATTTACCGCAATCACATAATTGCAGATTAATACAAAGAGCAGGCAATACGCCGGGCGTATTGCCTGCTCCGGGTCTAAAACGGAGATGCTTTATCAGTACATGCCGCCCATGTCGGGAGCTGCGGGCATCGGGGGATTCTTCTCCGGGATGTCGGCCACGAGGCTCTCGGTGGTCAGGACCATGGAGGCGACGGAGGCGGCGTTTTCCAGCGCGGAGCGGCAGACCTTGGTCGGGTCGACGATGCCGAACTCCATCATGTCGCCGTAGCGGTCGCCGGCGGCGTCGTAACCGAAGTTGACGTTCTCGTTGGAGTAGACCGTGTTGAGGATGACGGCGCCCTCGAGACCGGCGTTGAACGCGATCTGCATGATGGGGGAGCGCAGGGCTTTTGCGACCAGCGCGGCGCCGGTCTTCTCGTCGCCCTCAAGCGTGGCGGTGAGCTTGTCGGCGGCCTTGGCCGCAATGACGTAGGCGGTGCCGCCGCCGGGGACGATGCCCTCGGCGACTGCGGCGCGGGTGGCGTTGAGCGCGTCCTCGATGCGGAGCTTCTTCTCCTTCATCTCGGTCTCGGTCGCGGCGCCGACCTTGATGACGGCCACGCCGCCGGACAGCTTCGCAAGGCGCTCCTGCAGCTTGTCGCGGTCGTAGTCGGAGGTGGTGGTCTCGATCTGGCGTTCGATCTGCATCACGCGGGAGCGGATCTCCATGGGATCGCCCGCGCCGTCGACGATGACGGTGTTCTCCTTGGTGACCTTGACCTGATGCGCCTGGCCGAGCATGGAGATGTCGGCGTCCTTGAGCTCCATGCCGACGTCGGAGGAAATGACCTGGCCGCCGGTGAGGATGGCGATATCCTGCAGCATCTCCTTGCGCCTGTCGCCGAAGCCGGGGGCCTTGACGCACACGCAGGTGAAGGTGCCGCGCAGCTTGTTGAGCACGATGGTGGCGAGAGCCTCGCCCTCGACGTCCTCGGCGACGATCAGCAGCTTGCGGCCGGCCTTGACGATCTGCTCGAGCAGGGGCAGGATATCCTGGATGTTGCCGATCTTCTTGTCGGTGATGAGGATGAGGGCGTCGTCGATGACAGCCTCCATCTTGTCGGGATCGGTGACCATGTAGGGGGAGAGGTAACCGCGGTCAAACTGCATGCCCTCGACCACGTCGCTGTAGGTCTCGGCGGTCTTGCTCTCCTCGAGAGTGATGACGCCGTTCTGGCTGACCTTCTCCATGGCTTCGGAAATCAGAGAACCGATCAGCTCCTCACCGGAGGAGATGGTGCCGACACGGGCGATATCCTTGGAGCCGGACACGGGGACGGAGATATCCTTCATGGCTTCCACAGCCGCGGCGGCGGCCTTCTGGATGCCCTTCTTCATGACCATGGGGTTGGCGCCCGCGGCGAGGTTCTTGAGGCCCTCGGCGATCATGGCCTGCGCCAGCACGGTGGCGGTGGTGGTGCCGTCGCCCGCGACGTCGTTGGTCTTCGTGGAGACCTCCTTGATCATCTGGGCGCCCATGTTCTCAAAGGCGTCTTCAAGCTCGATCTCCTTGGCGATGGTCACGCCGTCGTTGGTGACCAGCGGGGAGCCGAACTTCTTATCCAGAACGACGTTGCGTCCCTTGGGGCCGAGGGTGATCTTCACCGTATCGGCGAGCTGGTTGACGCCGCGCTCGATCGCTTTTCTTGCTTCTTCACCGTAAATGATCTGTTTCGCCATTGCTGCTTCCTCCTTCGATTACTCAATGACAGCCAGGATGTCGGACTGGCGGACGATGGTGTACTCCTGATCCTCCAGCTTGACCTTGCTGCCCGTGTATTTGCCGACAAGAACGTTCTGGCCGGGCTTGACGATCATGACGACTTCCTTGCCGTCGACCGTGCCGCCGGGGCCGACCTCGACGACCTCGTACACCTCAGGCTTTTCCTGGGCGGCCGAGGTGAGGAAGATGCCGGAAGAGGTGCGCTCTTCGGCGGCGTTCTGCTTGAGAACGACTCTGTCAGCGAGTGGTTTGAGTTTCATGCTTCTATACCTCCAAAAACTTTTTTACAAAAATCAGCATCGTTAGCACTCAAACAACCGGAGTGCTAACGATGCTTACTATACCACACTTTTCTAAATTTGCAAGAGTCTGCGGAGAAAAGTTTTTGAATTTTTTGTTATCTTTTCCGTTCAGCCCTCGCCCTTCTCGAAAAAGCGCATGCCGCGCGGGACGATGAGCTTCAAGCCGCCGGGGATGAGCTTCATATGTACGCTTTTGGCGAACATGGCCTCGCCGTCGATGTTGACGACGTTGTCCTCGTCGAAGTCGATCGTAAGCTCCGTGCCGCGCAGATGGTAGATGCGGTCGGGGATGCTGTCCGCCTGGCCCGACGCATATTTTCCGATCAGTGTGGCGAGCGTGAGGATGTTGATCTTCGGGACGATGTAGATATCGAGGATGCCGTCGTCGGGCATGGCGTGCAGGCTGGGATTGAAGCCGCCGCCGTAGAAGCGCCCGTTGCAGGCCGCGACCAGCGCGTATCCGCCCTCGCCGGCGTACTCGCCGCAGCGGACGCGCATCTTGCTGTTGATGCCCTTGAACACGTTGACGGCTGCAGACACGACGTAGCCGGTGGCCCCGCCGATCAGCGGCAGCCCGCTGTACTTGTGCACGTCGGTGCCGATGCGCGCGTCGATGCCGACCGAACAGATGTTGACGCTGTAGCGCCCGTTGCAGTCGATGACGTCGATGGGCCGCACCGTGCCTGCGAGCAGGGCGTCGAGATCGCGGAACAGATCCTTTTCCTCGCCGAACATGCGGCAGAAATCGTTGCCGGTGCCGTTGGGGAAGGGGCAGACTGCGACATTTGAACGCTCCGCCGCGCCGCAGACGCACTCGTTGAAGGTGCCGTCCCCGCCGCAGGCATAGACCCGCAGCTCCGCGCCGCTCTGCGCGTCGGCGAGGATCTTGTCGACCGCGTCCATCGGGGCCTTTGTGACATAGACCTCCCACTCGTCGTCACAGTGCGCAAGCGCTGCCGCGACCCGCTGCCGCACGTCCTCGCTGCAGTCCTTCCCGCCCGCCTTCGGGTTGACAATGAAAAGATGCTTCATCTCTCTGCGCCTCTCTTTGTCTATTATTTGTAGTACATGTACAGCTCGCACTTGATCATGCCGTTGTAGAGCTTGCGTTTCTTGTCGGCCTGTCTGCCGAAGCAGCGCTCGAATTCCGTGTGGGAGGAGAGCAGATACAGCGACCAGTTTTCGCAGCGGCTGAGCGCTTGCCCGAAGCCGCGGTAGAGCGCCTCGGCCTCCTGCTTCTCCAGGATGCGCTCCCCGTAAGGCGGGTTCGTGACGATCACGCCGCGCTCCGTCTGCCGATCGAAGCGCGTGGCGTCGGCCTGCTCGAAGCGGACGACGTCGTCCACGCCCGCGCGCTTCGCGTTTTCCCGCGCGAGCTCCAGCGCCCTGGGGTCGATGTCGCTGCCGACGATGCGGTAGTCGCCCGTATACTCGCGCGCTCTCGCGGCCTCGCGCTCGTCCTGCCAGACGCGCCGCGGGATGCTCTGCCAGCTCTGGGCGGTGAAGGAGCGGTTCAGTCCCGGCGCGCGGTTTTTCGCGATCAGCGCCGCCTCGATCGGGATAGTGCCGCTGCCGCAGAAGGGGTCGCAGAAATCGTCCCGCCCGCGGTAGCGCGAGAGCTTGACCATGGCGGCGGCCATCGTCTCCTTGAGCGGGGCCGCGTTGTGTGCCGGACGGTAACCGCGCTTGTGCAGCCCTTCGCCGGACGTGTCGATGCAAAGCGAGACCCGGTCCTTCATGATCGAAAACTGGATCTGATACAGCGCGCCGTTTTCGGGGAACCACTCGAGCCCGTACACGGACTTGAGCCGTTCGACAACGGCCTTCTTGATGATCTTCTGGCAGTCGGAGACGGAAAACAGCGCCGAATTGAGGCTGTAGCCCTTGACGGGAAAAGCGCCGTCCACCGGGATGATCGACTCCCACGGAAGAGCCTTCGTGCCCTCAAAGAGCGCGTCGAAGCTTTTGGCCTCGAACTGTCCCAACTCGATCAGCACGCGCTCGCCGATGCGCAGGCAGATGTTGGCGCGGGCGAGCTCGCCGTCCCCGCCGGAGAAATAGACGCGCCCGTTTTCCGAGGCGACGTCCTCGATGCCGAGCCGTTTGAGTTCGTCCGCGATCGGGCTCTCAAGCCCGAGCAGACAGGGAACGCACATTCTGTACTTCATGGCATTTCAACACAGGCCGACGCGGCGGCCGGAGCCGGCGGTACGACTTGCTCCTAAATAAATCACAAGAATTGTAACACATGCCGGGGCGCCTTTCAACAGAAAGAATGCAGAAAGATCCTGCCGAAAAACGCCTGCGGCCAAGAAAAACTTTACATTTTCCGAACGAGCGGATATAATATCTTGTCAAGATTCTTAAAGGAAGACAGGATTCCATGCAGGATTTACAAAAAGAAATCGCACGGCGCAGGACCTTTGCCATCATCTCCCATCCGGACGCCGGCAAGACCACCCTGACCGAAAAGCTGCTGCTTTACGGCGGGGCGATCCAACTCGCGGGCTCGGTCAAGGGCAAGGCTACGGCGCGGCACGCCGTCTCCGACTGGATGGAGCTGGAAAAGCAGCGCGGCATCTCCATTACCTCCTCGGTCATGCAGTTCGAGTATGAGGGCTACTGCATCAACATCCTCGACACGCCGGGCCACCAGGACTTTTCGGAGGATACCTACCGCACGCTCATGGCGGCGGATTCCGCCGTCATGGTCATCGACGCCGCCAAGGGTATCGAGCCGCAGACGCGGAAGCTGTTTAAAATATGCGCCATGCGGCATATCCCGATCTTCACCTTCATCAACAAGCTTGACCGCGAGGCCCGAAGCGCCTACGATCTGATGGAGGAGCTGGAGACCGAGTTCGGCATCGGCACCTATCCGATGAACTGGCCCATCGGCTGCGGGCAGGATTTCAAGGGCGTGTACGACCGCGAGCGCCGGGAGATCCTGGCCTTCAACGAATTCCACCGCGGACAGAGCCGCATCCGCGCCATCGAGTGCCGGATGGACGAGACGGAGAAGCTGGACGAGCTGATCGGCACGCGGCTTCGGTCTCAGCTCGCCGACGACATCGAACTGCTGGACGGCGCGGGCTTCGAGTTTGATCTGGACGAGGTACGAAAAGGACGGCTCAGTCCGGTCTTCTTCGGCTCGGCCCTGAACAATTTCGGCGTGGAGCCTTTTCTGGAGAGCTTTCTGAAAATGACCATGCCGCCGCTGGCGCGCGTGTCCGAGGACGATATCGTCGATCCTATGGACGAGCGTTTCTCCGCCTTTGTCTTCAAGATCCAGGCGAACATGAACAAGGCCCACCGCGACAGGATCGCCTTTCTGCGCATCTGCTCCGGCCGCTTCGAACGCGACAGGGATTATTATCACGTCCAGGGCGGCAAGGCCCTGCGCCTGGCCCAGCCCCAGCAGCTCATGGCACAGGAACGCGCGATCATCGACGAGGCCTACGCGGGCGACATCATCGGCGTTTTCGACCCGGGCGTGTTCTCCATCGGGGACACCGTCTGCGAAAAGGGGATGAACGTCCGCTTCGAGGGCATCCCGACCTTCGCGCCGGAGCACTTCGCGGGCGTGGAGCGCGTGGACACCATGAAGCGCAAGCAGTTTGAAAAGGGGATCATGCAGATCGCGCAGGAGGGCGCCATCCAGATCTTCCACGAGCCGTACACCGGCGTGGAGGAGGTCATCGTCGGCGTTGTCGGCGTGCTGCAGTTCGAAGTGCTGGAGTACCGCCTGCGCACCGAGTACGGCGTAGACATCCGCCGACGCCCCATGCCCTTCGAGCTCGTCCGCTGGGTGGAGAACGAGGATATCGACATCCCCCGCCTGAACCTGACAAGCGACACAAAATGGGTGCAGGACTTCAAGGGAAACAACCTGCTGCTGTTCACCTCCGACTGGTGTATCAACTGGGCCCTGCAGAAGAACGAGGGCCTGCGTCTGCGCGAGTTCAACAGAGACTGAAAGGAGCCTTTATGGCAGAAGCGATCAAAATAGAAATCTATCGCGACAAGAATGCCGGGGACTTCACGGCGGCGCTGGCCGATGCGGACAGCCGCCTCGAGACAGGCAGCGGCGCGGCGGCGACGGCGGCGGTGGCCGCGGCCTTTCTGTGCCGCGCGGCTTCGCTCACGGCGCGGGCGGTCCCGTGCAATGAGCGCGTGGACTACATCGCCCGCAACGCCGAAAACC
>JAILNC010000013.1 GCA_024691985.1 Oscillospiraceae bacterium
CCCGAGCCCGCCGCCGAAGCGACGGCGGACGCCTCGCTCCCCGTGCGCGTCATGACGCTCAACGGCACGACGGGCTTCGGCATGGCCGGGCTCATCTCCGACGCGCAGGCGGGCAAGGCCGCGCTGAATTACACGTTCAGCGTGGAGACCGACGCCTCCAACATCAGCGCCGCCCTCGTCAGCGGGGACTGCGACATCGCCGCCCTGCCGACCAACGCCGCCGCCGCGCTGTACAACAAGACCGGCGGCAAGGTGCAGGTCCTCGCGCTCAACACGCTGGGGGTGCTCTATCTCGTGACCGACGGCACCGTTGAGGTGGAGAGCTTCGCGGATCTCGACGGGCAGACAGTGTACGCCCCCGCGCAGAACCCCAGCATTCTCTTCTCGTATCTGTGCGCGGCGAACGGCGCGTTCGTCACGATCGACAATACCTACGCCCAGCCAGCCGAGCTGAACACCGCCGCCGCCGGGGGCGAGGTCTCGCTCGCCGTGCTGCCGGAGCCGCTGCTGACGGTGGCGCGCGCCCAGAACCCGGCGCTCGTCGTCGCCCTCGACCTCACCGAGGAGTGGGACAAGGTCGCCGAGCCCGGCAGTCTCGTGCAGGGCTGCTGCGTCGTGCGCACGGACTTCGCCGCCGAACACCCCGCGGAGCTGAAAACCTTCCTCGAGGAGTACGAGGCCTCCGTCCGGCTGTTGAGCGACGATCCCGCCGCCGCGGCGCAGAAGATCGAGGAGACCGGCCTCTTCGCCAAGGCGGCCGTGGCCGAGAAGGCCATCCCCCGCTGCAATCTCTGCTTCATCACCGGCGAGGAGATGAGCCGCCGTCTCGGCGCCTTCCTGCAGATCCTCTATGAGATCAACCCGCAGTCCGTCGGCGGCGCCGTGCCCGGCGCGGACTTCTACTGCGTCCTGCCATGAAGGCCGCCCTGCGAAGGCTGCCCGCGGCCCTGGCCGTGCTCGGGTTCTGGACGGCCCTCTGGATCCTGCTCGCGCGCTTCGTCGGGCAGGAGCTGCTTCTCCCGTCCCCGCTCGCGGTGCTGAGAACGCTCGCCTCGATGGCGGGGACCTCCGCCTTCTGGCTCGCCGCGCTCAGGAGCATCCTGCGCGTGCTGGCCGGGCTTCTGGCGGCGACCGTGCTGGGGGTGCTGCTCGCGGCGCTGACCGAGAAAAGCGCCCTCGCCCGGCTGCTGCTCTCCCCGGCCATGACGCTCGTGAAGAGCACGCCCGTGGCCTCGTTCATCATCCTTGCGCTGCTGTGGCTCGGGCGGGACGTCCTCCCGGCCTTCATCACGGCGCTGATGGTCCTGCCGGTGGTGTGGTCGAACGTCTCCGCGGGCCTCGCGGGCAGGGACAGACAGCTTCTGGAGCTGGCGGCGGTCTACCGCCTGCCGCGCCTGCGCGTGCTGCGGCACATCACCATCCCTTCCGTGCTGCCCCACTTCCGCGCGGCGCTGCGCTCCTCGCTCGGCATGGGCTGGAAGGCCGGCATCGCCGCCGAGGTGCTGACCGTGCCTCCCCTGTCCATCGGCAAGAACATCTTTGAGGCCAAGCTCTACCTCGAGACGACGCAGCTCTTCGCCTGGACGCTCACGGTCATCGTGCTGAGCCTGCTCATCGAGCGGGTGCTGCTGCGCCTCGTCGGGCGCATCGGACAGAAGGGGGGCGGCGCGTGTGCTGACGCTTGAAAACGTAAGCGTCTCCTTCGGTGAGCGCTCTGTCCTGCGCGGCTGCACGCTCTCCCTCGCCGCCGGGGAGCGTCTCGCGCTCATGGGGCCCTCCGGCTGCGGCAAGACCACGCTCCTGCGCCTTGCCCTCGGGCTGCAGCGCCCGGACGCCGGGACGGTCGAAAACACCTTCCTGCGCCCCGCCGCGGTCTTTCAGGAGCCGCGCCTGCTGCCCTGGCGCAGCGCGCTGGAAAACGTGGCGCTCGTCCTCTCCGGAGACGCGGCGCGGGAGACGGCGCAGTTCTGGCTCGAGCGTCTCGAGCTCGGCGAGACGGCGGCGCTTTGCCCGGCGGCGCTCTCCGGCGGGATGCAGCAGCGCGTGTCGCTGGCCCGGGCCCTGGCCTTTTCCCCCGACCTGCTCGTGCTCGACGAGCCGTTCAAGGGCATGGACGAGGCCCTGCGCGAGCGCGTGACGGCCCTCGTCTCCGAAGCGCTGCCGAAGGGCGCGCTCCTGATCGCCACCCACAGCGAGGCCGAGGCCGAAGCCCTCGGCTGCCGCATCCTGCGTTATGACGCCGGGCGCTTCGTCGGCGCATGAGGCGGGAGCGCCAAACTATCGAACAAAATGACACAACGGCCGGGATCGACGATCCCGGCCGTTGCGCGGCGTTGATAAGAAGTTGACAGCGGAGCGGGCGTATGCTATTCTATGACCGAAAAAATGATTTCGGTCATAGATTCGTTGAGGTAAGCGTATGAGCTATATATCGTTTGAAGACGTGTGCAAAGATTATCCCGCCGGGAACAGCGTGGTCCACGCGGCGGACCATGTGAGCTTCGGCATCGAGAAGGGGGAGCTGTGCGTCATCCTCGGCCACAGCGGCGCGGGCAAGACCACCGTGCTGAACCTGCTGGGGGGCATGGACAGGGCCAGCTCCGGAAGGATCACCGTCGGGGACAAGGTGCTCACCGACATGAGCGACCGCGAGCTCACGGAGTACCGCCGCGTCGACGTCGGCTTCGTGTTCCAGTTCTACAACCTCATGCACAATCTGACGGCGCTGGAGAATGTGGAGCTCGCCCAGCAGGTGTGCTCCCGGGCGCTCGACCCGCGCGAGGTCATGGAGCAGGTGGGCCTCGGCGAGAGGATGAAAAACTTCCCCGCCCAGCTCTCCGGCGGCGAACAGCAGCGGGTGTCCATCGCCCGCGCCCTGTGCAAGAACCCCGCCCTTCTCCTGTGCGACGAGCCCACCGGCGCGCTGGACAGCAAGATCGGCGAGCAGGTGCTGGGTCTGCTGACCCGCCTGTGCCGGGACTATAAGACGACGGTGGTCATCATCACGCACAACGCGGCCATCGCGCCGCTGGGCGACAAGATCATCCGCCTGAAAAACGGCAGGGTGCAGGAGGTCCGCCTTAACGAACATCCCATCCGGGCAGAGGAGATCCAATGGTGACGCTGCCGACAAGAAAGCCGCTGGCGAAAAAGCTGCTGCGGGACATGCGGGAAAACGCCATGCAGTTTGTCGCCATGATCCTGCTGTGCTTTCTGGGCACCTGGTGTTTTTCCGGGCTCGACGGCACCTGGCGGCTGATGGATCATACCGTGGAGACCTATTTTGAGGAGAGCTGTCTGGCGGACTTCTGGGTCAACGCCGCCTCCCTTTCCCGGCAGGATCTCAAGCGCATCGCCCATGTGGAGGGCGTGGCCGCCGTCCAGCCCCGCACGTCCCTGCTGGCGGACGTCGAGGATCTGGGCGAGGGCGTGGAGGCCGCGCTGGAGATCTACGAGGGGGACTTCGTCCTCAACAAGCCTTACCTGCGCGCCGGCAGCATGCTCACGCCCGGCGACGCCAAGGGCTGCCTGATGGAGGAGCAGTTCGCCGCCGCGCACGGTCTTCGTCCGGGAGACTCCGTGACGCTCACGGTGGCCGGACGGCGGACGCGCTTTGTCATCCGCGGCACCGTGCTCTCGGCGGAGTATACCATCACCAGCAAGGAGTACAGCCCGGACCCGGAGCACTACGGCTTCATCATTCTCTTTCACGACGCCGTGCCCGCGCTGCCCTACACGAACGCGCTGGTAAAGCTCGCCCCCGGCGCGGACAAAGACAAGGCCGAGGCCGCGCTGGAGGCGGCCGTGCCCGCCGCGCTGGTCGTATCCTCTGCCTCCCACCGCAACATCTCCCTTGCCCGGAGCTACGCCGACATGTTCCGCGGCATGACCTATGTCTTCCCGGTCGTGGCCTTTTCGGTCGCGGCGCTGATCATGGTCTCCACCCTCAAGCGCATGATCGACAAGGAGCGGTTGGAGATCGGCACGCTGAAAGCGCTGGGCTACACCAGACGCCAGATCCGGCGGCACTATCTTTGGTACGCGCTGCTGCCGTCCACGGTGGGCTCGGTGATCGGCCTGTACGTCGGCCGCTACACCCTGCCGGACGTGCTCTGGAACATGATGGTGCACAATTCGCGCTATCCCTACATGCTGCGCGCGCCCATCAGTCCGATCGCCTACGGCATGACCGTCATGTCGGTCGTGCTGTCGGTGCTGATCTGCCAGCTCACGCTGGGCAGCTCCCTGCGCGAGCAGACGGCGGAGCTCATGCGGCCGAAGCCGCCCAAAAGCGGCACCCACAT
Organism: Oscillospiraceae bacterium; assembly: GCA_024691985.1. GTDB lineage: Bacteria > Bacillota > Clostridia > Oscillospirales > Oscillospiraceae > Limivicinus. The sequence goes on from JAILNC010000013.1 coordinate 4,305, forward strand.
CCTGCTCGAGCGCTGGGGGTCGCTGTGGCGGCGCCTGTCCTTCAACAGCAAGATGATCACCCGCAACCTCCTGCGCAACAAGGGCAGGACCTTCATCCTGCTGGTGGGGATACTCTGCTGCAACATGCTCATCATCGCCACCTTCGGCCTGCAGGAATCCATCACCGCCTTCATGCGGCAGTACTACGGCGGGACGCTCACCTACGAGCTGCGCGCGGAGCTGAAAGACGGCCGCGCCGGGACGCTCGAGAGCTACCGGAACCGCCTGCACGCCGAGGTGCTGGAGGGCGTCATGGAAAAGACCGTCACCCTGCACGGCAGTCACGCGAACCGCGCCTGTCTGCTCACCGTCATGAAGGACGATCAGACCATCTACCGTCTCGCCGCCGACCAGAGCGTCCTGCCCCTGCCGGAGGAGGGCGCGGTCATCAGCCGCAAGCTCGCCTCCGTCGTGGGCATCGAGCCGGGCGACACGGTGCGGATGTATCTGGTGGGCGAGACCGAGCCGCTGGAGATCGGGATCCGCGGCTTTGCCGAGACCAACTCCGGCCAGGGGCTCTTTATGAGCCAGACCGCGTGGGAGAAGCTCCGCAAGGGCGATTTCGCCGTCACCGCCCTGCTGATCCGCGGGGCGGACGAGCAGTGCCTGCGCGAGATCGACGACATGGACGAGGTCGACAGGGTGCGCCGGCTCGAGGAGCAGTTCAACGACGGCATGACCCTGCTGGACGCCACGGCCACCGCCTTCTCCATCCTCTCGGGCGCGGCGCTGGGCCTGGCCTTCGTCATCTGCTACAACATGGGCCTGATGAACTTCACCGAGCGGGTCCGGGACTACGCCACGCTGAAGGTGCTGGGCTACCGCCTGCGGGAGATCCGCGCGCTGATGCTGCGCGAGCGCGTGCTCACCGCGGTGCTGGGGGTGCTGCTGGGCATCGCGCCGGGCGTCGCGCTGGTGGATATCATCCTGCACACCTGCGAATTCGAGGCCATGGTCTTCGTCAGCTTCGTCAGCTTCCGCTCCGTCTGGATGGCCAGCGTCATCACCTTCGCCTTTACGGTGTCCGTGGAGTGGCTGCTGACGAGAAAGGTGCGGGGCATCGACATGGTCGAAGCGCTGAAAAGTGTTGAATAACAGCCTGATGAATAAAGGAGCAAACAAAATGAAAAAAGCAGTTTCTCTTCTGGTCTGCATCCTCATGCTGGCGGCGCTGCTGAGCGTTCCCGCCGCCGCCGAGACCGACCTGTCCGCATACTCCGTTTCCAACGGCACCGTCCAGGCGGCCTGTGTCGAGGACGTCACCGCCCCCTGCTCCGGCGTTCTGCTCCCCTTTGACTGGAGCGCAGGGGACAGGGTGGACGCCGGGACGCCCCTGTTCGAGATGATGACCACCCGGATCACCGCACCGGAGGACGGCACCGTGCGCTGTGTCTTCGCCGAAGCCGGGGACAGCGCCGACGCCGCCGTGGCCACCTACGGCGCCGTGCTCGCGCTGGAGCCCGCGAGGCTCGAGCGTATCCGGGCCAGCCACGCCGACGCCGGCAAGGAGGAGGAATGCAGGCATCTGCACGTGGGCCAGTTCCTCTATTTCTCGGGCTCCGGCACGGAGGGCAAGGGCCGCGTGGTTTATACCGACGGCAGCAACTTCGAGGTCGAGATCCTCAACGGCGAGTATGACGTCGGCAAGACGCTCAGCCTCTATATCGACGAAGAACGCAAAACCGACAGCAAGGCGGGCTCCGGCAAGGTATATAAGCGCGACGATCTGCGCATCCCCGCCTCCGGCCGGATAGCGGAGATGCTCGTGTCCTCCGGGAAGCGGGTGAAGAAGGGCGACACGCTCTTCACGCTGCTCTCCCCCGACGCCGACGTCGGGACCGTCCCCGGCATCGAAGCGCCGGAGGCGGGCGTGCTGTCCGCCGTGGCGGCGGTCTCCGGTCAGCAGGTGTGGAAGGGCCAGCTCCTGGCCCGGATCGCCTGCAGTGACGCGCTGGAGGTCGTGGCGGACGTGGACGAGATGGATCTGCACGGGCTGAAGGTGGGCGACAGGGTCCCGGTGACGCTGGACACCGACGAGACCCGGATCCTGACCGGCACCGTCACGGAGATCTCCGGCCTCGGCTTCACCTGGCAGAACGCCGCCTACTACACCGTGCACATCGCTTTGAACGAGCGCGATCTCATGCTCGGGCAGAGCGCCTCGGTGTACCTGCCCTGAGCCATGGCGACCGCGTTCGGAGCCTCGGAGCGGGAGGAAATCCGCTCTTCCCTCCGCCGCGCCGCGTGGCAGCACGCCTGCACGGAGGGTATGAAAAACACCTCCGTCGATCAGCTCTCGGCGGAGGCGGGGATCTCCAAGGGGGCGTTCTACCATTTCTACCGGAGTAAGGAGCTGCTGTTTCTGGAGGTGCTGTCCGTCTGGCATCAGCAGATCTTCACGCGGGTGGAGGCCTTCATGAGCTCCCATGCCGATCTCCCCGCCGACACGCTGGCGAGGGAGAGTCTGAAGACCGCCCTGGGCCTGCTGCTCTATCCGCCTGCCGCCCGCTTCATCCTCACGGAGCGGGACGTGCTGCTGCGCCGGGTCTCTCCCGAGGCCCGGGAGCAGCTCTACCGCAGCGACGGCGAGATCGTGAAGACGCTCATCGACATGTGCGGGGTAAAGCTCAACATCCCCATGGACACCGCCGTGGGCATCGTCATGGTCCTGCTGCTGTCCGCCCTCCACGCCGCCGAGATCGGCCCGGCCTATGACAGCGTGATCCACGCCCTGATCGACAGCGCCTGCACGCAGTTCATCGGCGAATGATTCCGCCCCGCGGACTGTCTGATCGCCGGACATAATAAACGCTGGGAGGCCTGACGCATGAAAGCGTCAGGCCTCCCGGCGTGCAACAAGCCCGGAACTTGTCATCTTGAGCGCAGCGAAGCGGAGTCGAAAGATCTTAAAAAGCTCGAATTACCGACTTGTAAGATCCCTCGGCTGTGCTCGGGATGACACGAGCCTTGCAGATCGCAGGGAGGCCCGCATCAGTCGTGCAGCTTCACGGTGATCAGCGAGAGATTGTCGTTGCCGGGCTTGATCCGCGCGGCCGCACGCCGCAGCAGCGCCCCGGCCCACGCCTCCGCGGTGGAAGCGCGCAGACAGTCGTCCACGATCTCCGCGTCCGTCAGATATTCCCACAGGCCGTCGGAGCACAGCAGGAAGGCGTCGCCGGCCTGAAGCGCATCCGCGCCGCCGGCATCCGGCTCAAAGCGCTTCGGTCCGCCCAGCGCGCGCAGCAGGAAGGACTGGTCCTCGTCCATGGGGATCTGCTCGCGGGTGATCTCCCCGGCCTGGTATTTCTTGTAGGCCACGGAGTGATCCGCCGTATAGGCCGCAAGCTTCCCGCCGTGGATATAGTAGAGCCGGGAGTCGCCGGTATGCGCCCAGACGGCCCGTCCCCCCTGCACGGACAGGGCGACCGTCGTGGTCTTGGTCGTCAGATGCGTCTCCTCCTGGATCGCGAGGATCGCGTCGTTGATATCCGCAAAGAATCCGGCAAAGTGCTCCGGCGTTTCGGGGCTCTCCGGGTCCCAGCGCTCGGAGAGCGTACGCACGGCGCACTGGGCCGACAGATGTCCGGCCTGATGCCCGCCGAGCCCGTCGGCCACGATGTAGAGACCGTTTTCCCCCTCCTCGCGCCGCCCGACCGCGTCCTGATTCTCCTCGCGTCCTCCGATGTTGGTGTAGCAGTAACTGTCCAGTTTCATGGTATATCCCCCTCTTGCAGCTTTATTCCCCATCCGCCCAGGCAAAATGCTCGTTGCAGAAGGGTACGAACAGCAGCTCCGTCCGTCCGAGACAGAGTCTGTCATACGCGCCGAGCTTCTGCGGACCCAGGACCGGATCGCCGTTCAGGCTGAGAATGCTCCCGTCGTTTCCCGGGAGAAGATAGCACACGGCGTGGCGTCTGTCATAGACGATCTTCGCGTGCGTATCGGCCGAGATGGCGTCGTCTCCCGGGATGCGGACGTCCATCCCGTCTCCGCAACCGATTTTGTTGATCTGTGCATGCAGCGTGAAATCGAGGCCCTTCACGGGGCCGGCCACGCAGACCAGCCAGCCCACGGCGGGGACGATCTCCGTCTGCTCTGCCTCTTTCATGTTCATTACATTCACGGCGAAGGCGGGCACGGTTTTGCCGAAGTCCTGCTGCTGTGTATCCGCGGGGCCGCCGTGCCCCCTCTTCACGGGAGCCCCGGCCGGCTCGGCGGGACTGACCGGGCTCTGTCCGAAGATGCTGACCGCGCCGGCGTTATTTCTCATTGTGGGAGACCAGACCGGCTCGGTAGGGCCGATCGCCCCCTGCTCGAAGAACGTGATCTCTCTGCCGTGCTCCCTCTTTACGGGAGCCCCGGCCGGCTCGGCGGGTCTGACCGGCCCCTGTTCGGAGAACGTGATCTCCCGCCGGGCGCCTGCGTCGAAGCGGATGGTCGACGTCACGGAGCCGCAGTAGGGACAGCTGTCCCCGTAGATCTCCATATCGTAAATATGCCCGTTCCTGCACCGCGTATGCGCCATTGCAGTTCCTCCGTACATGCGCCCTCCGGCGCATTTTTCTATGTCCGGTCCGCTCAGCCGGTATACCCGGCTTCCCGGGCCCTGGCGTACCACTCCTCGGCCTTGGCCTGATCCTTCTCAACGCCGTAGCCGTGTTCATACAACCAGCCGATGTTGTTCATGGCGAGCGTATTCCCGGCGTCCGCTGCTTTGGTATACCATTCCAGTGCTATGGCATAATCCTGCTCCACATCATATCCGTTAAGATACAAGAAGCCGATGTTGTTCATGGCGTCCGCATTCCCGGCGTCCGCTGCTTTGGTATACCACTCCAGCGCCTTGGCGTAGTCCTGCTCTACACCATATCCGTTACAATACTGGAAACCGATGTTGTTCATGGCGTCCGCATTCCCGGCGTCCGCCGCTTTGGTAAACCATTCCAGTGCTATGGCATAATCCTGCTCCACACCATATCCGTTAAGATACAAGAAGCCGATGTTGCTCATGGCGAGTGCATTCCCGGCGTCCGCTGCTCTGGTATACCATTCCATCGCCTTGGCGTAATTCTGCTCTATACCATAACCCCTTTCATACAGGAAGCCGATATTGGTTATGGCGAGCGTATCCCCGATGTTCGCCGCTCTGGTATACCATTCCATCGCCTTGGCGTAATTCTGCTCTATACCATAACCCCTTTCATACAGGAAGCCGATGTTGGTCATGGCGCCCACACTCCCGGCGTCGGCCGCTTTCCGGTACCACTCCAGCGCCTTGGCATAGTCCTGCTCCACACCGTACCCGTTTTCATACAGGAAGCCGATATTGTTCATGGCGTCCGCATTCCCGGCGTCCGCCGCTTTGGTATACCATTCCAGCGCCTTGGCGTAATCCTGCGCCACGCCCAGGCCGTAATAGTATTTCTCACCTTCCTGAAACAGGGCGGCAGCGTTTTCCGCTTCCTTCGCGCCACCTGTCGACGGAGAGGACGGGAGGAAGACGATCAGGCAGACTGCCAGCGCCAGCACGGCGACAGCCCCCAGGATCAGCGGCAGCTTCGACTTCTTCGGTTTTTGCGCAGCGGGGGAAGGCCCCCCTTCGGGCTCGGCCGATTCCTCCTGCACGGGGACCGGCCTCTCCTGCGCGGGGGCCGCCTTCGCCGGAGGCGGAGCCTGCGGCGGCGCTTCCGGGGTGCCGGAAGCCTCCAGCATGGCCCGGCGGAACTCGCCCATGCTCTGGATGCGCTCGCTGGAGAAAAGCTCCAGCGCGTGCAGCAGCACGTCCTCCGCCTTGCCGAGTCTTACGCCCAGCGCGCTCGGCGGGACCAGGACGTCCTCCTGCACCCGTTCCACAGACTCGGGCGGGATCCTGCCGGTGACGGCGTAATACCAGGTCGCCGCCAGCGCGTACACGTCCGTCCACGGCCCCTGACGTCCGCGCCGCATGTACTGCTCATAGGGCGCGAAGCCGTGCTTGAGGATCACGTCCAGGCTCTTGCTCTTTTCGCCCGTCGAGTACCGCGCCGCGCCGAAGTCGATGAGCTTCGCCCGCCCGTCCTTCGTGACAAGGACATTGTCCGGGGAGATGTCGCGGTGTACGATGCCCTGGGCGTGCACCGCCTCCAGCGACTCGGTCAGCGGCAGCAGCAGGCGGTTTGCCTCCTCGGGGCTCAGCCGTCCGCCCTTCGCCGCCATGTACTTGTCCAGCGGCAGCCCGTCCACGTATTCCATGGACATATAGGCCGTGCCGTTTTCCTCGAAATAGCTGTAGATGCGGACGATATGGCTGTCCCCGATAAAGGTCGCCAGCGTTTTCGCTTCCTCCAGAAACTGCGCCATGCCGTAGGCGAAGTTCTCCGCCCGGTCGTCGGAATAGACCAGCACCGAGGGGCTGCCCGTGCTCCGCCCGGCGAACTCCGTGGGCAGATATTCCTTGATTGCCACGCGCTCCTTCATGTTGTCGTCCCAGGCGATATAGGTGATGCCGAAGCCGCCCTGCCCGAGCACGTGGCCGAGGATGTAGCGGCCGTTGAGAACGGAGCCGGGCTTGAGCGCCAGCGGGTATTTCCCGGCAGTCGCCGCCGGGTCAAAGCCGCAGTACGGGCATGCGCCGGTCGTATTCACTTCGCGGAAGCAATGCGGACACTGCATGCAGTGCGCCCCCTCTTGTATCCTGATCTTGACAATATTATATCGGAGCCCTGCGTCAAAAACAAGTGGCAATCGTTTCGCCGCACGGACCCGGAGGAGCGGCCTGCCGATGCGGGCGGCATGCTCTGAATATTTAAAAAATAGACATATCAATTCCCCGCGATCCATGGTATGATACAAAAGCAAATACCCGAACGGAACGAAACGGCCCGCTTGTAAGGAGGTGCGATCATGCCGCCGAGCAGACATTCTTCCAGCTCCCATTCCTCGAGATCGTCAGGCTCGTCCTTCCGGTCTTCCTCCCGCTCGTCCTCGAGCTCCTTCCGCTCGTCGAGCTCTCATTCCCCGAGCTCGCACTCTTCGAGCTCCTTCTCCTCCCGCTCCTCCTCGTTCGGGAGCCGGTCCGCGCCCGTGAAGGGGCCGAGCAAGCATTCGTCGAGCAGCTGGGGCAGCGCGCCCGCGGCCCCGAATCCCGGTATGCGGCTCAGGCCGGAGCCGCCGAAGGAGCCCGTCTGGCGCCCGCGCGTGAATCAGCCGACCGGCTTCGTCGCGGCCACGCGCATGCGGCCGACCTATTACTACGGCAAGCGGCACAGCTATGCCTACTACCCGATGGACTGGGTGGACGCGGAGTCCGGCGTCAGCTATCAGAAGGGCTATTACGACGAGAACGGCCAGCGCTATGACAACGTGACCTTCGAGGAGGGCGGCCGCTACAAAAACGTCGTGTGCCACTGCCCGTACTGCGAGCAGGACACGATCCTCGATCTGAGCGCCGGCGACGTGGAGAGTCATTCCCTGAAATGCCCGAACTGCGGCGGGAACATGGAGATCGTCTCGGAGCTCGACACGATCCTCAGCGACGCCGGCGCCGCCGAAAACACGCATGTGTACGATTCCGAGGAGTCTTTGAAAAACGCGTTCCCGACGAAGAAAAAGAAGCGCGTCTGGCCGCTCGTCGCGGCGGTGATCCTGGCGATGGGCATCGTACGCAGCATCCGGGACAGGATCGCGGAGAGCGCCTATCCCCCGGGCGGACAGCTCCAGCAGATCACATATAACGAGAACGCGTCGGGCACGCAGAACACCCTCTTCCTCGAAAAGCAGGCCGACGGCAGCTATCATGTCGTCACGGACGTGGTGCGCGCGAACAGGATCCTGTACTACGACCGGGACTACGACAGCTACTACGACGAGGACTCGGACTGCTGGCTGTGGTACAACACGGAGGTGGAGCCCGCCGTCTGGCAATACTGGTACGAGGGCGTCTCCTCGGACTACGGCGATTACGGCTGGATGGAGCATGACGCGACAGGCTGGTATATCGAGGAATCCGCGGGCAACTGGGTCCCGCTGCCGGAGCGCTACGACGCCGCGGGCCTGTGGTATATCGGCTGAGCGCGCTGAGGATCGAGAGAAAACAGTACATACTGCATACAGAAAAGGAGAAAACGCAATGAACACGAGACTGCTCAGCACCTTTATCCCCATGATCGCGCTGATCATCTTCTTCCTCTGGGGCTGGATCGAGGGCACGTATCAGCACTGCTGGATCATTTTTGTCGTGGCCGGCCTGCTGATGGCCTTTCTTCCGAATTACCAGAAGTACAAGGACAGGGACAAATACAACAAGGACAAGGCCGTGGACGAGAGCGAGGACAAGAGCGGAGACGCGTAAACGCGCAAAAACCGGGCCGGAAGAACGATCGTTCTTCCGGCCCGGTTTTTCGGGCGACGCCGTGTTTCCCGGCGTCATGCGGGCGGGATCAGACGTCGACGACGACCTCGATCTTGCCGCTGCCGTCCGCCCAGTCGCCCACCTTGGCGTCCGGGTCCTCGGGATGCACGTCGAGGATCTTGGAAAAGCCCGTGGCCGTGAGGATCTCATTGACGGCGGGGCAGACGTGCACGATGGGCAGCTCGCCCTCGACCTTTTTCTTGAGCTTCAGCAGGACGCGGAGACCGGCGCTGGAGATGTATTCCAATTCACTGGCGTCGATCACGACGGACGCCCCCGGCGCCTCTCCGACCAGCTTGAAGATCTCCTCTTCGACCTGATCGGCGTTTTTGATGTCGACACGCTTATCGAGAAGGATGGTCAGGGTGTTGTCCTGAAGAGAATGATTCACGCGGATTCTCCTTTCGCAGTTGAGTTTTGACGTTATGACAGCTCTGCTGCGGCGCCTTCGCTCCCGCCGCCGCGGCGATATATCATCCTGCCCGTATTATAATGAATTCCATACCATATTGCAAGAGCGTTTCTGTTCAAGCTCCCACCGCCGCGAAAAATCGCCCCGTCCCTCATCCCTTCGCAGGAAAGATGTGGTATAAACAGCGTGAAATCTTTTGTTAAAAAGGAAGACTGCCATGAATGATCTGAAACGTACGATGCTCCTGCTGCTCGCGGGCGCCCTGCTTCT
>JAILNC010000052.1 GCA_024691985.1 Oscillospiraceae bacterium
TGTCCGTCCCGCTCCCGCGCCCGCACGCGAGAGGCCGCAGGGCCTGTTCTCCGGCGCAGCCGAGAAGGCCGCCGCCGCAGCCCCGGCACAGCCCGCCGCTCAGCCCGCGGCGCAGGAGGCTCCGAAGCCCGCCGAGGAGGACCCCTTCGACAGCATCTTCAAGATCTTCAATACCAAGTAAACGATCGACCGGCAGAGTTCAGCCTCTGCCGGTCGCTTTATCAGAGAAAGCGCTTGTATATTTGGAGCAGCTACGATATACTGTTGACAGCCCTTCAAACCGGAGGGCTGTTTCGTTCAGGAGAGGAGGTATGCCGCATGAAGAAGCTGCTGGATTTTGCCGGGCGCTTTGCCGGGCTATACAACGACAACCGCCTCACCATGGCCTCGGCCGCGCTGTCGTACCACTTGACCATGACCTTCTTCCCGCTGGTGATCGTGCTCTATTCCATGCTCGGCAACAACTATGTCAAGGCGATGCGTGTGCTCGCCTTTGCTGAGCATCTCATGGCGGAGGAGACCGTCGCGGCCATCAAGGAGTTCCTTGTCTATGTCGCCACGGACCGCAGCCCCGCGATGCTGGCCGCGGGCGTCATGGTACTGCTGACCTCCGCGTCCGCCGCGGTGCGCGCCATGTGGTACAGCATCGGCAAAATGCAGGGCGGCACGCGCTATCACGGCGTGTGGAGCATCCTGTTCAGCGTCGTTTTTTCGCTGCTGCTGGTCGCGGGGATCTACCTTGTGATGATGATCATGCTCGCGGGCAGAGGACTCATGAGCCAGCTCAACCGCATCATCCCCATCGTCGATATCAGCAGGGGATGGGACAGCGTGCGCTTTCTGCTGCTGGCCGGGATCGAGCTGCTGCTGTTCTGGGGCATCTATCTGGTCTCGCAGAAGCGTGGGGAGCGCTATCCGACCTATCCCGGCGCGATCCTCGCGACTCTTGCCATGGTCGCGGTGAGCTTCGGCTTTTCCGCCATCCTCGGCGCATCGGCGCGCTATCCGCTGGTCTACGGCTCGCTGGCCTCGCTGATCCTGCTGATGATGTGGCTCTACTTCTGCAGTCTGGTGATCTACTGCGGCGCGGCGCTGAACATCGTGCTGCGGGACATTGCGAAAGATATAAAGATTACGTAAATAAAATTACGTAATCTAAATTACGTAATCTGAATTATGTAATAAGTATTATGTAAATCGACAAGCCCCGATCCGTCAGGACCGGGGCTTGTTGATCGATGAACATATCAGGAAAGGGGAAGCGCTTTGCCGTTCAGTACCGCCTGCGTCAGGCGCTCGCCGGTGTAGCAGAGCTTGAGAGAGAAAAAGGGGATGTCCTCGTCCAGCAGACGCAGGAAGATCTTGTCACCCTCCCAGATGGGCAGGGTCAGCAGGCGCTTTTTGTCCACCCATTCCAGCACGCCCTCGTCACAGTCGCGCAGCTCGCCGGAGAAGTCCGTGCTGTGGAACAGGTGCATGTATTCCGTGCCCCACTCGTCGGAGACGAAAGTCACGACGCCGCGGTAGGACCAGCTGTGCATGACGAGGCCGGTCTCCTCGCGTACCTCGCGCAGGGCGCAGTCCTCCGGGCTCTCGCCAGCCTCGAACTTGCCGCCGACACCGACCCACTTGTCGCGGTTCTCGTCGACCTTCCTGCGGATGCGGTGGAGCATCAGATAGCAGCCGTCCCGCTCAAGATGGACAAGGCTGGTGTTGCGCGCGCTCACAGCCGGACCTTGTCGCGGGTGATGTCCTTGAGCGAAGCCGCGCCGCACATGGTCATGGTGGACTTGAGCTCAGAAACGATCTTGTCCATGTAGACCTTGAAGCCCTCCTCGCCCGCGGCATAGATCATCGGCAGGATGGGACGGCCGATCAGCACGCCGTCCGCGCCGAGGGCCAGCGCGCGGAACACGTCGACGCCCGAGCGGATGCCGCCGTCGACGAGGATCACGGTCTTGCCCTTGACGGCGTCCGCGATCTCGGGCAGGACCTCCGCCGTGGAGGCGACGCCGCCCTGCACGCGCCCGCCGTGGTTGGAGACCACGATGCCCGCAGCCCCGGCCTCGACGGCCTTTTCGGCGCCTTTGACGGTCATGATGCCCTTGACGATAAAGGGCATTTTGGCATAGGAGGTGATCTCCTTCATCTCCGCGACGGACTTGCTGCCCGCGTTGGGATTCATGGCCTTGAGGAAGGGCAGGCCCGCGCCGTCCACGTCCATGCCCGCGCAGAAGATGCTGCCCTCGTTGAGCACGTCGAGCTTGGCGAAGACGGCCTCCTTGTTCCAGGGCTTGACGATCGGGCAGCCGACGCCGCCGACCTTCTTCATATCCTCCGCCGAGCGCAGCATGATCTCGGGATCGACGCCGTCGCCGGTCAGGGCCATGAGACCGTAATGCACGCAGGCGTTGATGAGGATGGTGTTGTATTCGGGGTCCTTGTACTTGGGGCCGTAATGCAGGTCGATCGAACCGAGGGGAGCGGCAAAGATGGGCGCGGTGAAGGTCCTGCCGAACATGGTGAAGCTCACGTCGGGATCGGCGTTGGGGCAGAGCGTATCCATGTTGACGCAGATCTCCTGCCATTTGTCAAAGTTGCGCGCCGCCGTGTTGCCGGGGTATTTGCAGCCGGGGCCGGGGATGGAATTGCCGCAGGCCTTTCCGTTGCAGACGGGGCAGGCCTTGCAGTAAGGGCCGACCTGATCGCGGGCGGCGGAGATGATTTCGTTGTAATTCATGTCGTGCGCTCCTTTTCATGTATTTGTAAGGGCTCGATTCATTATCCCGCAAAGCGCGGAGCGTGTCAAGTGAGCAGGAAGAATACGACAGTCCAAATCTGTTACAGACCCGTCAGATCGAAGGCGGGGATCTCCGTCTCCGTCGCGGCGGCGCTCTCCTGCCACCAGCCGTCCAGACCGCGTACGCGCATGTAGTGGATGAGTGCATCATTTTCCTCCAGGCTCACGCGGCGCTGCAGCTCGGGATAGGCCTCCAGACCGGGCATGGGCGTGTACTGGCTCATGAGGGAGAAGAGCACGGAGCCCTTCGGGAAAGCGTCCGCTGCGAAGTCGATCGCGTCGCGCGCATCCTCGAGCCTGCCCGGGAGGATCAGGTGGCGGATCAGCACGCCGCGGCGCAGGAGGCCGTTTTCGTCGAGCTCAACAGGCCCGACCTGGCGGAACATCTCTCGGATCGCCGCCCGGGCGACCTCGGGATAATCCGAAGCGGCGCTGTACTTTTTCGCGGCGATCGGGTCAGAATACTTATAGTCCGGCATATAGACCTGCACCAGTCCCTCCAGCATGCGTAGGGCATCGCAGCTCTCGTAGCCCGAGCTGTTCCAGACGACCGGGACGCCGAGCGTAAGCCCGGACAGGGCTTCGGCAATCGCGGGGATATAGTGCGCGCCGGTCACAAGGTCGATGCTGTCCACGCCCGAATCACGCAGACGCAGCAGCAGGGCGCGAAGCTCGTCGACCTTGAGCGTCCTCCCGCCCCCGCCGCGGCTGATCGTGCGGTTCTGGCAGAAGACGCAGCGCAGATTGCAGCCGGTGAAAAACACCGCGCCCGTCCCGTTCCTCCCCGCGATACAGGGCTCCTCGCCATAGTGCGCCGCGGCGCGGGCGACAGTGGGCAGCAGGGGAGAGCGGCAGAAGCCGCCCGGCTTCTCAGCCCCGCGTTCGGCGGCACAGCGGCGGGGACAGAGTGTACAGAGCATGTCCATGAGAACGCCTCCCGGTGAACTTTACTCAAAATACAATACGTTTTTCCCACAGCTTTGCTGCGGGAAAAACACACTAAAGCGAGCTTCGCGAGCACTCGCGCCGACCAAGCGAGGCTTGTCCTCCGTAAGCCGAGTGCGATGAGCGCGAGTACATCAAATGCGAAACTCAGTTTCGCATTTGAAAATATGCAAAATGACAAGAACATGCGCCTTAGCGCCACCGATTATAGCCTGCTTTTGTATAGTTTGCAAGAAGTTTGAAAAAAGAAAAAATAGTGCATGATTTTTTCTATTTTTGTGCTAAAATGATACGGAAATCAAGAGTGAGGTAATGGTTTTTTCATAACCGCACGAAAAAGGACCGGAGGCGGAATGCTCAATATCGTACTTGTGGAGCCCGAAATCCCGCACAACACCGGGGCCGTCGCGCGCACCTGCGCGGCCACGGGCGCGAGGCTCCATCTGATCAAACCGCTCGGCTTCGATATCTCCGACAAAGCGGTCAGGCGTTGCGGTCTGGACTACTGGTATCTGGTGGACATCAGCGTCTACGAGAATCTGGACGAGTACTTTGCCAAAAACGGGGACGCGGGGCTGTGGCTTGCGACCACGAAGGCGCCGCGCGCCTATCACGAGGCCGACTTCTCCGGGGACACGACGCTGATGTTCGGCAAGGAGACCGCCGGGCTTCCCGAGTGGCTGCGGGAGAAGTACCGCGACAGATGCATCCGCATCCCGATGATCAGCGACGCGCGCAGCCTCAACCTCTCCAACTCCGTCGCGGTGCTCGCCTACGAAGCGCTGCGGCAGCAGGGCTTCCCCGGTCTGCTGCGGACCGGCTGCATGGGAGATCCTTCCTGCGACAGACAGGAATGACAATATTCAATCCGAATTTCTTTAGGAGGATAGATCATGAACTACAACAAGAAGACCGTCTACGACGCCGACGTCAAGGGCAAAAAGGTCCTGCTCCGCTGCGACTTCAACGTCCCCCAGGACAAGAAGACCGGCGAGATCACCAGCGACAAGCGCATCGTCGCGGCACTGCCCACCATCAAGTACCTGCTTGACCAGGGTGCGGCTGTCATCGCCTGTTCCCATCTGGGCAAGCCCGTCGCCACCTTCGAGGGCTATGTGAAGAAGCAGGTCGAGAAGGGCAAGAACGAGACCGACATCACCCGCGAGGAGTGGGAGAAGTCCCTGAAGAAGCTGACCCTGGCCCCCGTCGCCAAGAGACTGAGCGAGCTGCTGGGCATGGACGTGATCTTCGCGTCCGACACCATCGGCCCCGACGCGCAGGCCAAGGCCGCCGCGCTGCAGCCCGGCCAGCTCCTGCTGCTTGAGAACCTCCGCTTCGCCAAGGGCGAGACCAAGAACGATCCCGCCTTCGCCAAGGCCCTCGCCGACATGGCCGAGGTCTTTGTCTCCGACGCCTTCGGTACCGTGCACCGCGCGCACGCCTCCACCGCCGGCGTGGCCGCCTACCTGCCCGCCTACTCCGGCCTGCTCGTCAACAAGGAGCTCGCCGTCATGGGCAAGGCGCTCGACGATCCCAAGCGTCCCTTCGTCGCGGTCCTCGGCGGCGCCAAGGTCTCCGACAAGATCAACGTCATCAACAATCTGCTGGAGAAGGCCGACACCATCATCATCGGCGGCGGTATGGCCTACACCTTCAAGAAGGCTCAGGGCTTCGAGATCGGCAAGTCCCTGCTCGAGGCCGACCGCATCGACTACGCGAAGGACATGATCGCCAAGGCCGAGGCCAAGGGCGTCAAGTTCCTCCTGCCCGTCGACAACCTCTGCGCTGCCGAGTTCTCCGCCGACGCCGAGCCCGTCCTCGTCGAGGGCGACATCCCGGCCGACCTGATGGGCATGGACATCGGTCCCAAGACTGTCGAGCTCTTCAGCGAGGCCGTCAAGGGCGCGGGCACCATCGTGTGGAACGGGCCCATGGGCGTGTTTGAGTTCGACAAGTTCGCGGGCGGCACCAAGGCCATGGCCAAGGCTCTGGCCGAGTCCGGCGCGATCACCATCGTCGGCGGCGGCGACAGCGCGGCCGCGGTCGAGAAGCTCGGCTTCGCCGACA
>JAILNC010000087.1 GCA_024691985.1 Oscillospiraceae bacterium
GGCATCATCCCCAGCTTCCTGTGCGAGCCTGTCGGCTGCACCGTCGACAACTACGTTGAGCTGCTGATCGACTCCGGCTACTACACCTTCGATCAGCTCGGCATCGAGCCTCCCGAGGGCGCCGCTGCCGCCGCTCCCGCTGCCGCCACCCTGGCCGACGGCAAGGACGTCACCCTGACCATGTGGTGCATCGCCACCGAGAGCGACGCGAACCGTCCCGCTTACGAGCAGGCCATCGCCGAGTTCGAGGCTGCGCATCCCAATGTGAAGATCGAGTGGGAAGCCTTTGAGAACCAGTCCTACAAGACCAAGATCAAGGCTGCCATGAGCGATCCCGAGACCCTGCCCGACATCTTCTTCACCTGGTCCGGCGCCTTCCTGGGCGACTTCGCCGAAGCCGGCACCGCCTACTGCGTCGACGAGGCTTACAAGCCCTTCGCCGGCCAGCTGCCCGAGGTCATGCTCCAGAACTCCACCTACGACGGACATCACTACGCGATTCCTCTGACCTACAACATCGTCACCCTCTTCGCCAACATGGATCTGCTGGCCGAGGCCGGCTGGGACCATGTCCCCCAGACCTATGAGGATCTGACCGCCTGCTGCGACGCGCTGCTTGCCAAGGGCATCATCCCCTTCGGCTGCGCCGGCAAGGAGACCTGGTGTGTCACCGAGTACCTTGAGCCCATCATGGAGAAGACCATCGGCTACGAGGAGCTCGGCCAGATCTTCGCGGGCAAGGCCACCTGGAACGATCCCGCCATCGCCACCGCCGTCGCCACCTTCCAGGATATGATCAACAAGGGTTACTTCGATCCTGCCGGCATCGCCCTCGGCAATGACGAGGTCAAGGCCAACTTCATCGCCGGCAAGACCGCCTTCTACCAGAACGGCTCCTGGAACTGCGGCGAGGTCAATGACCAGGTCGCCAATGCCCAGGTCGCCCTCTTCCCCGTCATGGATTCCTCCAAGGCCACCTACGGCCAGGTCATCGGCGGCCCGTCCGACGCGCTGGCTGTCTCCGCCTACTCCAAGGATCCCGAAGCCGCTGCCGCCGCTGCGTTTGAGCTCGGCAAGGGCATCTGCCACTACTGCTACCTCGCCGGTGCCGGTCTGCCCGCCTGGACGCCCGACTACGACACCAGCGCCGTGAAGCCTCTGGTCTCCGCTGTTGCCGACATCGTGGCCGCCTCCGACGGCATGGTCCTCTTCGGCGACACCGCCATGAGCGCCGACCCCGCCAATACCTACCTCGACTACGTCAGCCAGGTTTACGGCTGCGCCATCGACGGTGAGGGCTTCGTCGCCGGTCTGACCGCGGACCTCGGCTGAATCCTCCGCCCCCGCAAAATCTCTTAGCCTGAATACGGGACGGCTTCCCCGAACGCCATGGCGCCGGGGAAGCCGCCTCCCTTTGACCGGTGAGGACAAAAAGATGAAAAAGACGTACAGCAACAAACTGCACATCCTGATCTTTCTGCTCCCCGCACTGATCCTGTTCTGCGGGGTGCTGATCGCGCCCATCGGCGCGTCGGTCTACTACAGCTTCTTCGACTGGAAGGGCATCGGGGCCAAGACCTTCATCGGCCTTGCCAACTACAAGGAGCTGTTCACAAGCAATTCCATAGGTTTTCTGAAGGCGCTGCGAAATTCCCTGCTGCTCGCGGCGCTGTCCGTGTTTCTGCAGCTGCCTCTGGCGCTGGCCCTGGCCCTCACGCTGGGCAAGAAGATCAAGGGCGAGAGGGCCTTCCTCTCGGTATACTTCATGCCCGTGCTGATCTCCACGGTCGTCATCGGCCAGCTCTGGCTCAAGATATACAACCCGGATTACGGCATCCTGAACGTCTTCCTGCGCGCCATCGGACGGGGAGACTGGGCAAAGATCTGGCTCGGCGACAAATCGACGGCGCTGGGCGCTGTCTTTGTTCCGACGCTGTGGCAGTACGTGGGCTATCACATGCTGCTGCTCTACGCGGGCGTCAAGAGCGTCCCGGTCGAGCTGCGCGAGGCCGCGATGCTCGACGGCGCGTCGGACAGGCAGGTCAACCGCTATATCGTCCTGCCCTACATCAAGCCCATCATCCGCATCAGCGTGATCTTCGCCGTCACCGGCTCGCTCAAGTCCTTCGACCTGATCTACGTGCTCACGAACGGCGGCCCGATGCACGCGACCGAGGTGCCGAGCACCCTGATGATCAGCATGCTCTTCCTGCGCAACCGCTTCGGCATGGGCTCCACGATCGCCGTCATGCTGATCGTGCTCTGCTTCGGCTTCGCCCTGCTGATCAACGCGATCTTCAGGGAGGAGGGGTGAGACGATGAGAAACACAAGCAAGGGCGCGCGCATCGCCACCTATATCGGCCTCATCTTCTGGATGCTGGTCAACCTGTTCCCGGTGTACTGGATGTTCACCTTCTCGCTGAAAAACAACGCGGAGATTTTCGGTGACAACGTCGTCGGCCTGCCGAAGCACTGGCTGTGGTCGAACTACACCCAGGCCCTGAACACGGGGCACATGGGCAAGTACTTCCTCAACAGCGCCATCGTGGCGACCGCGACGATCCTCATCACGCTGGCCGTCGCCCTGATGGCGACCTTCGCGCTGACGCGTCTGATCTGGAAGCGCCGCCGTCATCTCAACCGCTTCTTCATGCTCGGCCTGACCATCCCCATCCACGCCTCCATCGTCCCGGTGTACGTGACGCTCTCACGCCTGCATCTGCTCAACACCTACTGGGCGCTGATCATCCCGTACTCGGCCTTCTCGCTGTCCATGGCGATCCTGGTCTGCACGGGCTTCATGAACGAGATCCCGCGCGAGCTGGACGAGTCGGCGTGTATCGACGGCTGCAACATCTGGGGCATCTTCTTCCGCATCATCGTCCCGCTGATGAAGCCCGCCGTCGCCACGGTCGGCATCTACACCTTCCTCCAGTGCTGGAACGAGCTGATGTTCGCCAACATCTTCATCAGCAAGACCGCGCTCAAGACCCTGCCCGTCGGCGTGCAGGCCCTCTCCGGCCAGTACACCACCGACTGGGGCCCCATCGGCGCGGCGCTGGTCCTCGCCACCTTCCCGACGCTTCTGCTCTACGTCTTCCTCAGCCGGAAGATCCAG
>JAILNC010000106.1 GCA_024691985.1 Oscillospiraceae bacterium
GGAGGTGCTGGACACCCTCGCCCCGCGCGAGAAGAAGGTGCTGGAGCTGCGCTTCGGCATCGTCGACGGCCGCACCCGCACGCTCGAGGAGGTCGGCAAGGAGTTCAACGTCACGCGCGAGCGCATCCGCCAGATCGAGGCCAAGGCCCTGCGCAAGCTCCGCCACCCCAGCCGCTCCAAGAAGCTGAGAGACTTCCTCAATTAAGAATGAAATGCGAAAACCCCGAATTGTCATCCTGAGCGAGCGAAGCGAGTCGAAGGATCTTAAAAGGGAGGTCTTTGACCGGGATTAAGATTCTTCGTCACTTCGTTCCTCAGAATGACAGAGAGCTTGTTTAGAGAGCGCTTTGTCAACACATGAAACGGCGAAACGGCAGGCCCCAAACAGGGCCTGCCGTTTCGCCGTATCGGCTGTATATGTCGATTACTTGATGCCGTACTTCTTGTTGAACTTGTCAACGCGGCCGCTGGTGTCGACCAGCTTCTGCTTGCCGGTGTAGAAGGGGTGGCACTTGGAGCAGATCTCAACGGTGATGTTCTTCTTGGTGGAGCCGGTCTCGATGACGGCGCCGCAAGCGCACCGGATGGTGGTCTGCTGGTAATTCGGGTGGATTCCGGGCTTCATGGTATTTTCTCCTCATCTAAGGCTGTCTTGATTGTGTCCGAACGGACATAGTTACAAGACGCAAAAGGAACTATAACACAGCCGTCACCGCTTTGCAAGCATTTTTTTGCGCTGTTTGCGGAAAAAGGAAAAATTGCTTTTCCGCCGCGGATGTGATACCATACAGGAAAAGTCCGAATAAGCGAAAAGCGGAGGAAGGGCAGAGGCATGATCGACACGAGCATTGAAAAACTGGTCAATTACGCGCTTGAAAAAGGGCTGATCGAGGAATGCGACCGCGTCTGGGCGGAGAACGCCCTGCTCGCCGCGCTGGGGCTGGACGGCTTCACGCGGCCCGCGCAGGCCGGACCGGGGAAGCTGGAGGACATCCTGGGCGAGCTGATCTCCTGCGGCATTGAAAACGGCCTGCTCGACGACAGCATCACCGAGAGGGATCTCTTCGACGCGCGGCTTATGGGCCTGCTGACCCCGCGGCCGGGCGAGGTGATCCGCCGCTTCCGCGAGGAATACGCCGTCAGCCCGCGCGCGGCCACGGACTGGTATTACGCCCTCAGCCGGGATACCGACTACATCCGCACCTACCGCGTGGCGAAGGATCTCAAATGGAAGAGCGCGACCGCATACGGGGAGCTCGACATCACGGTCAACCTCTCAAAGCCCGAGAAGGACCCCAAGGCCATCGCGGCGGCGGGGAAGGCCAGGGCGAGCGGCTACCCCAAGTGCCTGCTCTGCCGCGAGGCGGAGGGCTATGCGGGCAATCTGCGCTATCCGGCGCGCTCGAACCACCGGCTGATCCCCCTGAAACTGAACGGCGAGGATTTCTTCCTGCAGTACTCGCCCTACGTTTACTACAATGAGCACTGCATCGTGCTCAACGCGGAGCACGTGCCCATGAAGATCAGCAAGGCCGCCTTCCTGCGCCTGCTGGATTTCGTCGGGCAGTTCCCGCACTATTTCCTCGGCTCGAACGCGGACCTGCCCATCGTGGGCGGCTCCATCCTCAGCCACGACCACTTCCAGGGCGGACACTACGTCTTCCCCATGGAGCGGGCGGAGATCGAGACGCCGCTCGTGTTCCGCGGCTTTGCGGACGTGACGGCGGGCATCGTCAAATGGCCCATGTCGGTCATCCGCCTGCGCGGCGCGGGCCCTGCACGCCTCGCGGATCTGGCCGACCGCATCCTCACGGTCTGGCGCGCCTACAGCGACGAGAGCGTCACGGTCTTTGCCGAGACCGACGGAGAGCCTCACAACACCATCACGCCCATCGCGCGCAGGCGCGGGGAGGACTTCGAGCTCGACCTCGTGCTGCGCAACAACCTCACGACGGAGGAATACCCGCTCGGCCTCTTCCACCCGCATCAGGAGCTGCACCATATCAAGAAGGAGAACATCGGCCTGATCGAGGTCATGGGCCTCGCGGTGCTGCCGGCGCGGCTCAAGACGGAGCTTCGGGAGCTGGCCGACGCGCTGGTCACGGACGGCGACCTGTACGCGACGCCCAGCCTCGCCGCGCACGCGGCCTGGGCGGAGGAGCTCAGGGCCCGCTATGACTTCACGGAGGACAATGTCGACGAGATCCTGCGCCAGGAGGTCGGCGTGGTGTTCAGCAAGGTTCTCGAGCACGCGGGCGTGTTCAAGCGGGACGAGGCCGGACGCGCGGCCTTCCTGCGCTTTGCGGAAAGCGTGTAGACGAAAAACAGTGTCATCCTGAGGCCCGGTGCGCACACCGGCCGAAGGATCTTAAGCCGTGCCGCACGGAACGCTTCAGATCCTTCGCTGCGCTCAGAATGACAAGTAACAAAGGAGAAACCATATGCACCGGATCGGGGAACTGGACAGGAGCGGAAGAGCGCGGCTTTCGGCGGCGCTGCTTCTCAACGCCCTTTTTGTCCTCGCAACGGTGCTGCTCGTGCGCGTCGGCTATGAGAGCAACGACGATCTGACGCTCGCCGCCTTCGTCGACGGGCAGATGGCCGCGCCCACGGCGTTCATCCCCTATCTGAACATCGTGATCGGCGCGCTGCTCAAGGGCATTTATCAGATCCTCGGGCAGGGCGCGCCCTGGCACACGCTCGGCCAGTATACGCTGCTGTTCGTGAGCTTCACGGCGATGACGGCGGTGCTCAACGGGCGCCTCGGCATCCTGCGCGGCAGCCTTGTGAGTCTGGTGCTGCTGCTCTTCTTCGCCGTGGACGCGCTGACGGTCATCAACTACACCAAGACCGCCGCGGTGTGCACGGTCTGCGGCATGCTGCTCACGGTGCAGGCGGCGGAGGACGGCGGGCGGCGCGGCGCGCTGATCTGCGGCGCGGCGCTGTGCCTGTTCGGCTTCCTGCTGCGGGACATGGAGGCCCTGCCCTGCCTGGCCATCATGGCGGCGCTCTGCCTGCGGCGGGCCTGGGGCCTGCTGTTCGGGAAGGACGGCGCGGAGAAGGGGAAACGCCTCGTCCGCTTCTGCCTGCCCTTCGTCGGCATCCTCCTGCTGTGCGCGGCGTTCTGGGGCGTCAACAAGGCCGCCTGGTCGAGAGAGCCTTGGGCGGACTATGCCCGCTTCGACGCCGTCCGCGTGGCCTACTCCGACTACGGGCGGCCCGCATACGAGGAGATGCCCGAGGCGTATGAGGCTCTGGGCCTGTCCGAGGCCGACGTGAAGCTGCTCGAGGAGGGCAACTACTTCGATCCCGAGGTCTTTTCGGGCGAAACCATGCAGGCGATCAGCGAGGCGCGGGATGCGCGCTTCCCCGCCCGGAGCTGGGGCGAGTGCCTGGGCGAATTCCTCGACAGATGCCTCCCGGGCTTCTTCATCAATTACGGGATCTACGGCCTGCTCCTGCTGCTGGCGCTCTGGCTCTGCGGCGGGAAGCACGAGTTCCGGGACTTCCTCGCCCTGGGCTTCGCGGCCCTGGTCTTTCTGGTCTGCTATCTCTATCTCATCCGGCGCGGACGCTATCTGGTCGACCGCGTGGACATGGGCCTGTTCTTCGCCGCCGCCGCGGTCTGCGCGTATCTGCTGGACCGGGAACGCCTCGGCAGGGAGCGGCTTTTGAGCGTGCTGCTGGCGCTGCTCGCCTTGGGGACGAGCTTTTTCCTGACGCGCCCCGCCTTCCGCAGCGCCGATGCCGAGGACTTCTCCGGCGAGCGCGCCGCGGTCGAGACCCTGCTTGCCGATACGGAGCATGTGTACCTCGCCAAGCTCGACACGGTGAGCGACCGGATCTATACCCCCTTTGAGACCGCCGGGAAGGGCTACTGGGACCGCATCGTCCTGCTGGGCGGCTTTGACTGCAATCACCCGACGATCCTGGACAACCTGCGCCTGTACGGCGTGGAAAACCCCTACCGCGACTGCATCGGCAACGAGCGGGTGTATCTCATCGAGGACGACGTGGAGCTCACGCTGCGCTATCTGCGGGAGCACTACGATCCCACCGCCGAGGCCGAGCCCGTCGAGCCGCTGAGCACACAGACGGGGCTGCGCATTTACCGCATCGTGAGAGGGGGTGCCGCATGAGACTGCGTGACACCTGGGAAAAGCGGGGCTGGCCGCGCGTTGTGCTGGCCTTTGCGATCAACCTGCTCTTCCTCGCGGTGATGCTGACGGCGTTCGCCCCCCTGTGGGAGACGAACGACGATCTGCTGATCTCCAAATTCTTCGACGGGCAGATGAGTCGGAAGACGGTCTACGCGCCCTTCATCAACATTACGCTGGGCGCGCTGTTCAAGCTCCTGTATTCGACGCTCGGGGACGGCTTCAACTGGTACAGCGCCTGTCAGTATCTGCTTCTGCTGTGCGGCTTCACGGCCGTCACCTGGGTGCTGCTCAAGCGCTTCCGCCTCTTCCCGGCGCTGGTGCTGACCGCGGTGCTGCTCGGGGCCTTCGGCACGGACTGCTATCAGAGCATGAACTTTTCCAAGCCCGCCGCGGTCGGGACCGTGGGCGGCATGTGCCTGCTGCTGCAGGCCCTGGACCCGGAGACGGGGCGCTTTCAGAAGACGCCGATGCTGCTCGGCATCCTGCTGGGGCTGGCGGGCTACGTCTGGCGCTATGAGGAGTTCCTGGTCTGCGGCGCGATCACGGCGGGCGGCTGCCTGCCGCCGCTGTGCGGGCTGTGGACGGCGAACGCCGGACTGGACCGCAAGGCGCGCCGGACGCTGCTGCTGCGCGCGCTGGCGCCCTTCGTGCTGCTGGTGCTGCTGGCGGCCTGCCTCTTCGGCGTCGACCGTCTGGCCTGGAACCTGCCGGAGGTCCGGGACTACACGCGCTTTGACTATTCGCGCAGCCTGCTCGTCGACTTCGGCACCACCGACTACGCCGACCTGCGCGACGCCTATGACGAGCTGGGCATCGACGAGGACTTCGCCTACTTCATCAAGAACTGGAGCTTCTACGACACCGGGAAGTTCACGCAGGAGTCGATCGAGAAGCTGATCGAGGCGCGCAGCGCCCATGTCGCGCGCCGGACGCCGGGCGAGGTGCTCGGCATCTTTCTCAACAAGTGCCTGCTGGGCTTCACACTGGACCGGCCTTTTGCGGGCTATGCCTTCCTGCTGGCGCTGTGGCTGGCCTGCGGCAGACGCCGGGCGCGGGACTGGCTGGGCTTCGGCTGGCTGCTGGCCGTCTTCCATGCGATCTATTATTTCCTGATTCTGAACGACCGCTATCTCGCCAACCGCGTGGACGTCGGTCTCTTCCTCGCGCTGGCGGCGATGCTGTGCTTCCTGCTGGACGAAAAGAAGCTGGACGGGGAAAAGCTGCTGCTCACGGCGGTGCTGGCGCTGAGCCTGTTCGTCACCTGGCGGGCCAACCGCCCCTGGTGCCGCTTCGATTCGCACAACATCATCGAGGACAGGAGCTTTGACAGGGCGGCGGTGGAGAAGCTGCTCGCGGACGAGGAGCATCTGTACTTCGTCAAGGTCTGGTCGATCGACCACCAGCTCTATACGCCGCTGGAGACGCCGCCCGCGGGCTACTACGACAGGATCGTGTTCCTCGGCGGCTGGAGCATGCACCACCCCTCGATCGAGGCCCTGCTTTCCGACTGGCAGATCGAAAACCCCTGGCGCGATCTGGTCGGGCGGGAGGATATCCGCCTGATCGACAGGGACGTCGAGCGCTCGCTGCGCTATCTGCGGCGCTGGTACGCGCCCGGCGCGGAGGCGGAGCTGATCGAGCCGCTCAGCAGCGAGACGGATCTGATGATCTACCGTATTACGGGATAAGAAAGGGATCCCCGGACGAAAGTCCGGGGATCCCTTTTCGTCTGTATCGTTTTCGTCAGAGCTTCTTAGTGTCCCGCTCGCGGTTGACGATGGACATCTCCCGCCGGATACGGCCCGAGCTCAGGGAGCGGAGAATGCGCCAGATGGGCAGCAGCGGCAGAAGGATCTTGAAGCGGTAGAAAACGGGGTACTGCTCCGCGAAGGCGTCGTAGCGCAGATCCTTCCTGCTCAGCGGGACGGTAAAGCGGCCGAGCATGTAGCGCAGGCGGCTGCTGCCGCTGCGCCGGACCGCGTTCACGACGCCGTTGTACACCGTGCCGAAGGTGCCGGACGAGCAGATATATTCCAGCATTTCCCGGTCGGCGTCCGTCAGCGCCTCCCCGCCAAAGAGGTGCATCGACAGCGAGCGGTTGGCCGCCTCGTAATCCGCGATGTCCATCTTCTCCGTCTCCGCGCGCACATAGTCCATGTCGAGCTGCCGCCTGCGCAGAAACACATAGGTGTCCAGCAGAGAGCGCAGGCCGGTGCCGCCGTTGGCGTAGTGCTTGTACTCGTGCGCGATCATGTAGAGATAGAAGTCCTCCGGCGTGAAATGATAGCGGTACGGGCGGTCCGCGTCCGGCACGAGCCGGTCCTTCACATCCCGGTAGTAGTCGACGAGCCGCTGGCCCGTCGCTTCTTTTTTCTCCATGAGATCGCGGTGCATCTCGAAGGAGCTGACGGGTTTCTTGTGATACACGTCGTCATTGCGCAGGCCGAAGCGCTCCGTGTGAAAGCCGAGGCTCTCCATGATGCCGCGCACGTCCTCGGCGCGGGAAGCGTCGAACAGCACGTCGTGGTCGGCCATCTCCCGCATGCCGAAGGCGGGGTAGTCCTCCTTGAGCAGGATGCCCTTGAGCGGCATGTACCAGATCCCCGCGGCCTCCAGCTTCTGCGCGACGGCGGCCATATCGATGTCCATCAGCGCCACCCTGCGCATGGCCGAGGCCTTCGAGCGGGTGAACTGCTCGTCGTGCACGCCGGCGCTCTCGAGCGCCATGGCGACGGCGGCGGTCAGCATGTGCCTGGACGCGGCCTCGTGCAGCAGCGGCAGATCGAGCTCCCGGACCCGCGCGGGGTCCGGCGCCGTCTCGTTCACGGCACAGGAGACGAGCCATATGACGTTGTCAAGCTCCCGGCGGTATTCTTCCGGCGTCATGGCAGCTTCCCCCCGTTGTCCCGCTCCTGCGCGCGCGGCGCGCCGAGCAGCTTCCTTTTGGCGATCGCGGCACAGCGCTTGAGCCGGTCGCGCAGATACAGCAGCGGCCGGCGGATGAAGAAGAAGTCCGTCCAGAGATGGACGTAGAGCAGATAGCGCGGATCCGTGACCTCGTACCACTTGCCCTTGCGGTAAAAACGCGTGACGATGCCGACGACGTTCTCCTTCGGGACGTACTCCTTCCGCCAGCAGTTGTCGCCCGCGATCACATAGTCCTTTTCCCGCACGTGCAGCACCCTGTGCAGGATGCCCTGCTCCCCGCCGTAGGAATACAGCACGAAGTCGTAGCGGCGGGCCGGACGCTCCAGCCTGTGGATCTCCAGGATCCCCTGTTTGTTCAGCACCAGCGGCCACATGCTGACGCCGTGGGGCACGCTGAAATAGAAGCCGTTCTTTTCCAGCTCCTCGTACTGCGCCTTACCCATTGCAGTCCTCCGCTCCGCTCATCACGCCGTAGGAGAGCGCGGCCGCCGCCGGGTCCATGTTGCAGCCCAGGCGGTACAGGCGCACGCGCTCGAGCAGCTTGTCCGCCAGCGTCAGGGTCTTCTGCACCAGCAGCGGGTCCCGGGGCCGGTAGATCTGCTGCATGAGCGGGCCGTAGGCCTCCAGGCCGGAGATCTCCTCGATGCGGTTTTCCTTCGCCTGCGACAAAAAGCAGATCGCCCGGAGCGGGACGGAGATGTTGTCCCCCAGCCCCTCCTTGCCGTTCCAGGGGCTGCCATAGGCGATCGCCGCGGTCTCGCCGATGCGGATCATGGGCTTGTCGTCGTTGACCATGACGGCGCGCTCACCCAGAAGCTCCCGCCAGAGGCGGGCATGGGTGGATTTCCCGGTGCCGGAGGGCGCGGTGAAGAGATAGCCGACCCCGTCCACGGCGATGCAGGAGCCGTGCATGAGGAAGGCGCCGCACTCGATCAGCGTCTCCGAGACCATCCGGTGCATCGCCATCTCCTCCAGCCAGGCGTCTGGCCAGCGCGCCGCGGCCTCCGCCCCGCTCCCGGCCGCGAGCCACTGACGCTCCCGGTCGATGTGCGCCTGCGTCAGCTCCAGCACATAGTCGGCGGGAGCCTCGGTCCGATAGTCCTCGCCGGTCTTTCTCCCCAGCGCATACTGGGAGCGGATCTCGAACACCTTCTCCGCGATGCGGTAACGTTCGCAGTACATGGCCGCTCAGTCCCCGATGGCGCCGATGCCGCGCAGGCGCTCGACGGTCTCGTGCACGTCGCGCGCCGCCTGCTCGCGGTCCACGTCGTAGGCCGCCAGCAGCTTCTCGGCGAGCTCTTCCTCGCTCGTCTCCTGCAGCAGGCATTGGGTGATGAACCCGAAGGTCTCGTTCCCCTTCACGATGCCCTGAAAGGGCGCGTCCCCCGTGGGGATGAGCATCCAGGTTCCCATGGCGTAATGGGGCAGGTATTCCGCTTTCAGCTTCATGGTGCGTTCCTCCCTGTACGGCATACGGCGCAGGCAGTCCTGGCCTGCGCGGCCGGAATGAACAGCGTCTCTTATGCGGTAAACATAACACGTCTTCCGCGGCCTGTCAAGCGGGAGGGATCCGCGCTTATCCAGAGACGAAAAAAACGCGGCGGCCGCGTGCATGCACGCGGTCGCCGCGCTGAGACATTGCCGGAAAAGAGTCCCCGCCGCTTCAAGGCGCGAGAACATTCACCGGCTGGTCCTCCGTCCGTACGCTGACAAGTACGGTATCATATCCCTGTGCCTGCGTGATCTCCTCGGTCCCGTCCGTGACGTCGAAGACGGTGACCTCCATCTCCGGGGCGGTGTAGGTCTTTCTGCTTTCCATGTCTTTTCCCTCCTTGAAGCCGCCTTATTGACGGCTGTTGCCGGCGACCGGATCAGGTGCCGGTTCCCGTTCCGGTTCCCGTCCGCTGTCAAGCATGGCGACGGCGGTACCGTCAGCGGTATCGAAGACGGTGATCTCCATCTGCGGCGCGAAATAGATCTTTTTGCTTTCCATGAGTTCTCCCTCCGTTCAACGAAATCTCCTCCGGGGAAACGAATCCCCGGGCGCTTCCCATTTGTAACAAAATAATAACAAAAACAAGTGCTGGTGTCAATGGGATTACATAATATTTTTCAAGTTTTTTTGAAAAAACAGCGTCCGCAGACATGCACGCGGGCGCCTGCGCAGCTGAGTTTTCACGGATCGCCCGCGGCTTCGGCGTCCTCCGGCGCTTTCCGGAAGAGGGAGAGAAAGGCCGCGAGAGCGCCGACTCCGTCCACGGCGCAGGAGACGAGATCGAGGATGAAGACGTCGTAGACCGCCCAGAGCACGAGGTTGACAATGATGTTGCACTTGACGGCGCGCGTCCGGCGCACATAGAGGCAGGCCACGGTATAGATCACGGTGGTGACGACCGGGAGCAGGCCGACGAGGCCCCGGTTGTTCGCCGCGAGGCCGACTGCGGTCACCGCCGCGGCGAAGAAGACGCACAGCCGCGGCGTGAAGCGGTCGCGGGCGAGCAGATAGTTGCGCGCCGCGCACAGGACGAAGGTCGTCACCCCGCTGAGCGAGGCGAAGAAGACGTTGGCAAGGGCCAGCAGCAGGCACTGCCCGGTCTGAAAGAGATAGATGCGTCCGCGCTCCCGGCTCCAGGCGCTGGCGAGCGTGAACAGGGCGGCCGCGAAGGAGACGGCGTTGCCGATCAGCAGCAGGCGCTGTTCGGGGCTGAGCTGCAGCATCACAGCTTGAGCTCCGTGCTGTGGGCTGGGTTCTCCTTCGTGTGCAGCAGCAGGGTGTCCCCCGTCCGCAGGCGCATGGAGCCCTTGGGTCGCAGGAGCTTGCCGCCGCGCTTGACCATCACGATCAGCGTCTGGCGGGAGATATCGAGATCACGGATGTATTGGCCGTTCCAGGGACTCTTCTCGAGCAGCACGAGCTCGCGCAGGGAGACGGGCGCGGCGTCGGGCAGGGCCTCGGAGCCGAGGATGAGCACGTCCCCCGCCTCGAGGACGAGCGTTTCGTCGGGGATGAGGATCTCATGGCCGCGGTGCACGGCCGTCAGCAGCACGCCCCGGGGCAGATTCAGCTCCGCCGGGCTCCTGCCGACCCAGGCGTCCTTCCCGTCCAGCCGCAGCTTGATGAAGCGCACGTCCCGCTCCTGCGCCATGGTCGCGTTCGACTGCACGCGGGCGTACTGCTCCACGAAGCCCGCGCTGATGATGCCGGTGGGGATGGCCACCATCCCGACGCCGAGGAAGGTGATCAGCGTGCCGAGCGCCATGCCGAGCGGCGTGATCGGATAGATGTCCCCGTAGCCTACGGTCAGCAGGGTGGAGACGGACCACCAGATGCCGGAGAAGGCGTTTTTGAAGACCTCGGGCTGGGCCTCGTGCTCGACGCTGTACATGCACAGACTCGAGGAGAGCATGAGCACCAGGATGATGAACACCGAGGACATAAGCTGCTGCTTCTTGCTCGAAAGCACCTCCGCGATCGCGTTGAGGGAGTCGTAATACGCCGTGATGCGAAACAGGCGGAAGATGCGCACGACGCGGAACATGCGGAAGGCGACGGCGCCCGCCGGGAAGAAGAAGGGCAGATAGTACGGCAGGAAGCTCAGCAGGTCGATGATGCCGGCGAAGGAGAAGACATAGGCCAGGATGCTCCGCAGCTCCGTCGGGCGCGGATACAGGTACTTCGCCGAGATCAGGCGCAGCACGTAGTCCAGCGCGAAGAAGGCCACCGTGATCGATTCGAGCCTGTCGAGCAGCGCGCCGTAGCGGCTGTCGACGCTCTCGAAGGTGCTCAGCAGCGCGACGGCCAGATTGATCAGAATGATGGCGGTGATGGTGAAATCGTAGGCACGGCTCGGCACGTCCTCGGTCGAGCCGATATCCACCACATGGGCGATCCATTTGCGCAGGGTGTTGAGTTCTTTATCTTCCGCTTTCATTTCGCCCATCCTTTCGGCTGTCCGGTTTCCGGTCCACTGTATTACTATATCATACTGTGTCCGCGTTTTCCAGCCATATCCGCGCAAAGATGTGCAGAATCCCTTGGAAAGTGCGCCGAGCTGTGCTACAATGGCGGCAGACCGAAAGAAAAGGAGTGGCGACAATGATCGCACATGTCAACGGGATCGACCTGTTTTACGAAAAGACCGGCGAGGGACGGCCGCTGGTCATGGTCCACGGCAACAGCGAGGACCACACGATCTTCAACGAGGCGGTGGAGCTTCTGAAGGAGAGCTTCACCTGCTACTGCCCGGACAGCCGCAGCCACGGACAGAGCACGAAGGTCGGCGAGCTGCACTACGAGGATATGGCCGAGGACTTCATCGCCTTTCTCGAGGCGCTCGATCTGCACGACGTGGTGTTCTACGGCTTTTCCGACGGCGGCATCATCGGCATCCTCGCCGCGGCGAAGTGCGCTCGCATCACGACGCTCATCACCAGCGGCGCGAACCTGACGCCGAACGGGGCCAAGCCCGCGCTGCGGCTGCTGGGCCGTACGATCTACCTCTTTACGAAGGACCCGAAAATGGCGCTCATGCTGCGCGAGCCGTGGATCGGGGACGACGTGCTGCACAGCATCAAGGCGAAGACGCTGGTGCTGGCCGGGAGCAAGGACCTCGTGACGGAGAAGGAGACCCGCCAGATCGCCGCGGGCATCCCGGGCGCGGAGCTGCGCATCCTCGAGGGCGAGGGCCACGGCTCCTACATCGTCCACAAGCGGAAGATCGGCGAGATCATCCGCGATTTCGCGGCGGAGTAAGGCGGCGGCTTCGGCGAAGGTCAGAAGAAGGTCGGGGTGAGCGGTGAAGCACGGCAAGAGCTTTCTGAGCGAAAAATACTATTCCCTTTTGCTGTCCGGCACGCTGTCGACCCTCGTGGTCGCGGCCATGCTGATGACAGACTCCGTCGTCGCCGGTCTCGCGCTGGGCGAAGATGCGGTGGCCGCGATCAGCCTTGTCGCGCCGGTTTACACGCTCGCGGCCTTTTTCGGCGGCATGATCTCCATCGGGGTCCCGATCCTGTACAGCCGCGCGATGGCCGCCTTCGACAAGGAGCATGCGGACCGCTGCTTCGGCTTCGGCCTGCTTATGGCGGCGGCGGTCGGCCTTGTCCTGTACCTCACCGCGGCGGCCTTCGGGGATGCCTACCTGCGCTTCTACGGATCGACGGCGGCGGTCTACGAGGCGGCAAAGCCCTATTTCTTCTGGTATCGCTTCACGATCCTGCTGCTGCCCATGAACTTCCTGCTGACGGACATCGTGCTCGCCGACGGGGACGAGGGGCTGAGCCTCGCCGCGAACGTGTCTCAGCTGGCGGCCAACATCGCGCTCTCCGCCGCGCTGGCCGGGCCCTTCGGGATCGCGGGCATCGGCGTCGGCTCGCTCGCGGGCACGGGGCTGGCGATCCTCATCTCCCTGCTGCACTTTTTCCGACCCGGCTCTTCCCTGCGGCCGCGGATCTTTGCCTCGCGGGAAATGCTGCGCGAGGTGTCCAGACTCAGCATCGTCGACGCGGGCGCGTATCTCTTCCTCGCCTGCTTTACGGCGGCCATGAACCGCTTCGTGATCTCCGCTTTCGGGCCCGAGAAGCTGATCCTCGCGTCCGTCATGCTCTTTGTCAAGGAGTTCCAGCTCGTCTTCGACGGGATCGGCGAGGCGATCACGCCGCTGATGAGCATCTATCTGGGAGAGGGCTCCTATCCGGGCGCGGAGGAATGCTGGCGTCTGGCCGACAGGACCGCGCTCGCGGAGGGTCTGGCGGCAACGCTTGCCGTCCTGTTTCTCGCGCCGCTCGTGGCGCGGATCTACGGCATACGGGACGGCGCCGTCTTCACCTGCGCGGTGGAGGGCATGCGCCTCACCGCGCTCGGACTGACGGCGCTGAGCCTGCTGTATCTGCTCAGCGCCTATTACCTGATCCTCGACAAGATCACGATGAGCTTCGTGATCTGCGCGCTGCGGGATCTTGTGTTCGCGGTGCCGCTGGCCGTCGGGCTGGGCAGGGCCTTCGGCGTTTACGGCATGTTTGCGGGCGTCGCGCTGTCTCCCGCTCTGGCCTGGCTCGCCGTGTGCGTCTATGTGCGCGTCCGCTACGGACGTGAGAACTGGCCGCTGCTGCTCGCGGAGAAGGAGAAGCTGAACGCCTGCGCCTTCTTCGAATTCCCGGCGGAGCCGGAGAAGATCGTGCAGGTGCGCGACGCCGTCGGGGACTTCCTCAAAGCGCGGGGCACGGACGCCGGGACGGTCTTCCGGACGACGCTGCTGGTCGAGGAGCTCTTCATGCTGATCCGGGAAAAGAACGCGGGACGCCGGACGCCGCATGCCGAGTGCAGCGTGCTGATCCGGGACGACGGCGTGCAGCTCATTTTGAAGGACGACGGCGTGCTGTACGCGCTGACCGACGGGGACGGCGCCGTGGACTCCTTCGCCCGCTACGCCGTGGACGAGCTCATCGCGCACATGACCTCTCAGCGGCTGTATCTGAAAACCATGAGCTATAACCGCAGCAGCGTTCTGATCAAAAAGGCCTGAGCCGTGTAAGGCGCAAGAAGGCCCGGAGCGAGAGCCCCGGGCCTTCTTGCTGTCTGTGTGTAAACGCTTTACCCGACGATGACGGTCTTTTCCTCGAGACCCGCCCGGACGCTCGCGCCCGTGACGCCGTCGACGCTCTGATCGGGCTTGCCGATCAGCAGGACCACCACGGCGCTCAGGGCCGGGTCGACGCCCAGCTTCTCGCAGATCGCGTCGTGGTTCGCGCCGTTGAGCGTCATGGTCGGAGAGGAGATGACCTTCACCCCGTAGCCCAGCGAGGAGGCCGCGATGTACATGTTCTGCACGGCCAGGCCGCAGTCAAAGTACGGGTTGGGCGAGGACGTGGCCGTGTCCTTGTAGACGAGGACGGCCAGCGGCGAGTCGCCGAGCGCGGCCTTCGCGCCGCCGCCCATGCCGGCGGGAGGACCGCCCTGCGCCTTCTCCCCGTTTCCGGGCATGGCGGGGCGCTCCCCGTCCGCCGGGGGCGCGGGCATGGAGCCGTCCGCGGGCATTCCGGGAAACGCGCCGTCTGCCGGCCTCTCGGGCATTTCGCCGTTTCCGGGCATGGCGGGCATCCCGCCGCCCGCGGGCTTCCCGGAGCCGCCGGGCATGCCGCCGGAGGCGGAGAGCTCCGCCATCACGGCCTTGTCGGTGACCGCGACAAGGAACCAGGGCTGCTGATTGATCGCGCTCTCGGCGGCCAGACCGGCCAGGAGGATGCGCTGGATATCCTCGATCGGCACCGCCTCGTCGGAAAAGGCCTGCGTCGTGCCGACGCGCAGGATGACGTCGAGGGCGTCTGCGGCGGC
>JAILNC010000125.1 GCA_024691985.1 Oscillospiraceae bacterium
CACGCCCTGAAAGCCGGTGATCACGGGGACGCGCCCGCGGGCGAGCTCCAGGCGGATGCGGTCGGGCGCGATGAAACGGATCTCGCCCGCCCCGTAATGGCGGTCGGTGAGGATGCCCGCCTGCCAGCCCGTGAGCGACACGGCCTCCAGTCTCAGCTCCCGCATCGCCATGACCAGCAGGGCGGCGGCCTGCTGCTCCCCGGTGGTCACGAGGGCGTCGAGCTCCCGCAGGGGCGGGTCGGGCAGCAGCTCGTGGGCGCGCTCGGACAGGCCGTCGGTGGTGTCGCCCATGGCGGAGACGACCACGACCAGCTCATGGGCGCGGCGGCGCTCGAGGCACAGCGCGGCCACATGGCGCAGCCGCGCGGCGTCGGCCAGCGAGCTGCCGCCGAATTTTTGTACGATCAGCATATATACTCCTCCAGCGGCGGGACGGGAAGACTCAACCTGTCATTGCGAACCGGTGACCGACGTCGCCGGTGCGGCAATCCGTAATATCCAAGAGACGGATTCCCACGCCGGTGCTGCGGCACTGGCTCGGAATGACAAAAAGGAATCGGGGCTTTTCCGCCGCGCCGCGTCATAATCCGGCTGCGGAGCGCTCTGCGCTCCGCTCGTTCCATTATATACGCGCGCGCAGGGAGGGGTTCGCGGTATAAAGCGGCGGCGCGGCGGGCAAAAATACTCTGTCGGGCGGAAGGGGGCGAACATATGCAGGACAGACTCGCGCGCGTTCTCGTGCGGCTGCTGGAGGCGGCGGCCGTCGTGGGCGCCGTATGGCTTTCCCTTCGCTTTCTGCTGCCCTGGACGGCCCCCTTTCTGGCGGCCTGGGCTCTGGCCGCCCTGCTGGAGCCCGCCGTGCGCTTTCTCGTCCGGCACCGCTGGCGGCGCAGCGCCGCCTCCGCGCTGTGCTGTCTGGCGGCGCTGGGGCTGCTGGGCTGGGGACTTTTCGCCCTTTTCAGCCGCGGTCTCGGCGCGGCGACGGCCTTCGTGCAGGAGCTGCCGGAGCTGGTGCAGACGATCGCGACGCGCATCGCGGCGCTGGAGACACAGCTCGAGACGCGCCTGCGCGCAGCCGGGGACGGCAGCGCCCTCTTCTTCGAGCAGGGACTGCGCACGCTGTCCGGGGCGCTCTCGGCCCTGCCCGTGCAGGTCTCGCGCGGGGCCCTGGGGCTCGTGAGCCGGGCCGCGCAGGCCAGCCCCGACACCCTGCTCTTTCTCGTGACGGCGGCCATCGGCAGCTACTTCCTCTCCGCCTCCTTCCCGACGGTCCGGGCCTTTCTGCTGGCCCAGCTCCCGGAGGAGCTGCGCCGACGGCTGGAGGAGCTGGGCGCGGATCTCAAAAGCGGCTTCGGGGGCGTGCTGCGGGCGCAGCTCATTTTGATGGTCATGACCTTCTTTGAGCTGCTGACCGCCTTTCTGCTGCTGCGCGTCCCGGGCGCGGTGGGCGCCGCGGCCGTGACGGCGCTGATCGACGCCCTGCCGGTCTTCGGCACGGGGATCGTCCTGCTGCCCTGGGCGCTGGTCTCGCTCCTGCTGGGGGAGACGAGGCGCGGCCTCGGCCTGCTTTTGAGCTGGGGACTTGTGTGCCTCGTGCGCAGCTGCGCGCAGGCCAAGCTCGTGGGCGATCAGATCGGCCTCGACCCGCTGGCCTCGCTGCTGAGCGTCTATGTCGGCTGGCGCGTCTGCGGCGTCGGCGGGATGCTGCTCTTCCCGATTTTGCTCATGGCGCTCATCCAGCTCAACGCCCGCGGCGTCGTGCATCTGTGGAAGAACGTGTGAAAACCGGGGCCTGCCGCGTCCGCGGCAGGCCCCGGTTATGTTGGCCCGTTTTACTTTTTGTCGTCGTCGAAGAACTCGCTCATGTCGGCGGAGAAGTCGAAGCGCTCGTCGGGGCGCGCCAGATCGTAGCTGACGCGGGGCTTCGCCTTCGCCGCCTCCTGCTCGCGGCGGAGCTTCTCGATGCGCTTGCGCTCGCGCAGGTGCCGCCTGCGCAGCCTGCGGTAGCGTATGACCAGGATGAGATAAATCAGCGTGAAGACCAGCAGCACGGCGATCAGCGCGATGACCCAGCCCTTCGAGAGGATCTCGCCCAGGCGCTGCGTCAGGTAGGCGTTGCGCGACAGCTCGATCGCGGAGCTGTTTACAAGCTTCGTCGTGCCGTAGACCACGCCGTCGGCGCTGACGCGGATCTCGCCCAGCACGGTGCCCGCGGCGATCGGCGCGGTGAGCGTGGTGCCGTAGAGGGCGACGTCGCGGCGGATGGCCTCGTCGGGCAGATCGTTCGGCAGCAGGGCGCGGACGTCCTCGGCCGGGCGGAGCATGGCGACGGACTCGCCCTCGGCGAGCTCGACCTCGAGCCGTTCGACGACCTCGTTGGCGCTGAGCAGGGTGCGATAGGAGAAGTTGTCAAAGCCCCAGTCGTAGAGCGTGCGGCTGTCGATGAAGTTGTAGTAGTCCTCGATCTGGGCGTTGAGCTGCCCGTCGCAGCCCATCGCCACGGCCAGCAGGCGTACGCCGTTTCGCTGGGCGGTGGAGATCAGGCAGTAGCCCGCGGCGCGGGTGTAGCCGGTCTTGCCACCGCCGGCGCCCTCGTAGAGATAGCGCCCGCCGTTGGAGTAGATGGAGGTGATGTTGATGAGCGCGTTGGAGTTGCCCATGGGCTCGCCGTAGTAGACATTGGGGGATTCCGGCTGGTAGGAGGTGGTGACCAGGATCTCCGAGAACAGCGGATACTTCAGGGCCTCCATGAAGATGAGGGCCTGATCGTAAGCCGAGCTGTAATGCCCCTCGGCCGACATGCCGTGCGTGTTGGCGAAGTGGGTGTGCTCACAGCCGAGCTCCGCAGCCTTCTGGTTCATCAGATCGACATAGCCGCCGATGCTGCCGGCGAGATAGCGCCCGAGGACGTTGCAGCCGTCGCAGGCGGACTGCAGCAGGATGCCGTAGAGCAGATCCTTCACGGAAACCGACATGCCCGGCGTGATGCCGATGTTGCTGGAGTCGTCCTCCATCCCCTGGCGGCAGTCGTCCTGGGCGATGACCTGATCCTCCAGGCTGATGCGCCCGGCGTCGAGCGCCTCGAGCGCGAGCAGCACCGTCATCACCTTGGTGAGACTGGCGGGGGCCCGCTGCTCATTCTCGTGATAGCCGTACAGGACCCTGCCGGAATCCAGATCCACCAGCACCGCGGCCTGACCGTTGAGCTTGGGATCGTCCAGCGCCCAGGCCGTGGGCGCGGCGGCGCCCAGGATCAGACAGAAGATCAGGACAAGAGGAAAAATTCTGAATTTTTTCATTTTGCACTCCCGTTTTCTCCGGAATATGGTATGATATACGTACAAAGAGATGAAAATCTCTGACGGGATGAAACAGTCGATATTACATTATACTGTTTTTCCGGAGAAAAAGCAAGAAGCATGTCGAAGGCCCCGTTTTTTGCACTTCTCTGCCGAAAAACAGACCGCGAACTCCGGGAGGGAGCCATGAAGATTCTGGTCGTCGACGACGAAAAGCTGCTCGTCAAGGGCATCAAATTCAATCTGGAGAACGAGGGCTATACCGTGGACGTCTGCTACGACGGGGAGAGCGCCGTCAGCATGGCGCGCGCGGGGGACTACGCGCTCATCATCCTGGACCTGATGATGCCGAAGAAGGACGGGCTGGAGGCCTGCCAGGAGATCCGCAGCTTCTCCACCGTCCCCATCATCATGCTCACCGCCCGCAGCGAGGACGCCGACAAGCTCATGGGCTTCGAGTCCGGCGCGGATGACTATGTGACCAAGCCCTTCAACATCCTTGAGCTCAAGGCCCGCGTGCGGGCGCTGATCCGCCGCGCCTCCATCGCCGCCCCTGCCGCCGCGGCAGAGGATGCCGCGCTGCGCTGCGGCCACATCACCCTCGACGAGAAGCGGCGCAGCGCCTTCAAGGACGATCTCGAAGTGGAGCTGACGATGAAGGAGTTCGACCTGATGCTCTTCCTGATGAAGAACCCCGGCAAGGTCTTCTCCCGCGAGAAGCTGCTGGATCTCGTCTGGGGCTACGACTACCTGGGCGACACGCGCACCGTGGACGTGCACATCCGCAGGCTGCGCGAGAAGCTGGAGCTGGACCCCGCCAAGCCGCAGCATATCATCACCAAATGGGGAGTGGGGTATTACCTTGCCGACTGAACGGAAGAAAAAGTTCATCAACACCGGCAGCATGCGCTTCCAGTTCTTCTCGTTCATCGGCCTGCTGCTGCTGATCCTGCTGCTGCTCTTGAACCTCTACCCCTATTTCTCGACGCGGGACGCGGTATATCAGGAGAAGGAGAAGTCCATGGAGAGCCAGGCGGCCACGCTGGCCTCGGCCCTCGCCGGACTGACCCGCCCGGATCAGGAGCGCGTGGCGGAGGTGCTGCGCCTGCTGGATATCCGGGAATGTGACCGCGTCATCGTCACCGACCGCGAGGGGAACATGATCTACAACGTCGGCAGCGGCGAGGCGCTGATCGTCGATCTGGAGACCGCCCTCGGCGGGAAGACGGTGTTCCGCTCCGCCCTGCGCGGGGCGAGCTTTTCCAGCTCCTACACCATGCCCATCAGCGCCCAGGGCACGATCACGGGCGCGGTGCTCCTGCACGAGGACGACGACGAGCGCGGCCAGATCCTGCACGATCTGCAGGTGCAGATCCGCGTGGTGTCGCTGCTGATCGCGGCCTCGGCCATCGTCATGGCCTTCATCTACGGCTCCACTGTGCTGCGCAAGCTCCGGCAGCTTTCCGATTCGATGAAGATCGTCGCGGGCGGCGACTACAAATACCGCATGAATACCACCGGCACGGACGAGCTGGCGGAGCTGGGCAGGGAGTTCAACGATCTCACCGCCCGTCTCGACGACACCGAGCAGCAGCGCCGCCGCTTCGTGTCCGACGCATCCCATGAGCTCAAAACGCCCCTGGCCTCCATCCGCCTGCTCTCGGACAACATCGTGCAGAACGAGAACATGGACGAGGCCACCGTGCGCGAATTCGTCACCGACATCGGCAACGAGGCCGAGCGCCTCCAGCGCACGACGGAGAAGCTGCTGGCCCTCTCAAGGCTGGACGACGACATCCAGGTGGTGCCGGAGCCGGTAGACGTCAAGCAGGTGGCTCTCGACGCAATGGTGTTTCTGCGCCCGCTGGCCCGGGAGCGGAACGTCCA
>JAILNC010000133.1 GCA_024691985.1 Oscillospiraceae bacterium
GACGTCGTCCAGATCCTTGAAGAAATCCAGATGGTCGGCCTCGATGTTCAGCACCACGGCCACCGTCGGGTGGAAGGAGAGGAAGGAGTTGTAATACTCGCAGGCCTCCATGATGATGGTGCTGCCGTGGCCGACGCGGTGGCCGGCCTTGAGAAGCGGGAGCGTGCCGCCGATCATGACGGTGGGGTCTTTGTCGGCCGCCATCATGATGTGGGTGCACATGGAGGTCGTGGTGGTCTTTCCGTGGGTGCCGCAGATGCAGAGGGCGTTGGCATAGTCCTTGGAGATCGCGCCCCAGGCCTGGGTGCGCTCGAAAACCGGGATGCCGCGCGAGCGGGCGAAGGCGATCTCGGGATTGTCGTCGTGGACGGCGGCTGTGCGCACGACGAATTCCACATCCGGCGCGATGTTCTCAGCCCGGTGGCCGATGAAGATCTCGATGCCCTTGCTGCGCAGGCTCTCCACGTTCGCGCCCTCGTTCATGTCCGAGCCCGTCACGAGGATTCCCATCCCCTGCAGCACCTCGGCCAGCGAGGACATGGACACGCCGCCGATGCCGATCAGATGTCCCTTCCTGCCGGGGGACAGATAATTGTCAAATTCAGCCATAGCACTCTCCCACTGTTTCAGCTTGTTCACAGAACACGCCCATTCGCCACTTGCGGACGATGTGAAAACATGTTAGAATCGGTTCGCATTATCAGTTCGCATTATTATAATACGCGGCGTGCGTTCTTGCAAGTGCTTCTTCCGCCGCGTCCGCCGCCGGGGATAAGGAGGGTCTATGGACTCCTGGGATGTCCTGAAAAGAGAATGTGCCGCCTGCCGCGGCTGCTCGCTGTGGGAGACCCGGCACGAGCTGGTCTTCGGCGTCGGGAACGAGAGCGCGGAGGTCATGCTCATCGGCGAGGGGCCGGGAGAGCAGGAGGACCGGAAGGGCGAGCCCTTTGTCGGCCCCGCCGGCAGACTGCTGGACGACATGCTCGCCATGATCGATCTCGACCGCACGAAGGTCTACATCGCCAACGTCGTCAAGTGCCGCCCGCCCGGCAACCGCGACCCGCTCGGCATCGAGCAGGACGCCTGCAGCGGCTGGCTCGAACGCCAGATCGCGCTGGTCGATCCCAAGATCATCGTATGTCTCGGGCGCATCGCCGCCATGCGCTTCATCGGGCCGGACTTTCGCATCACGCGCGAGCACGGCAAATGGTACGACGTCGACGGCCGCCGCGTTACGGCGACCTATCACCCCTCGGCGCTGCTGCGCGACGTGAGCAAGCGGCCCGATGCGTTTACGGATCTTCGCAGCATCAGAAAGGAAATCAGAGCTGTCTGCGACAGCGTGTATCTATGATCGAGTTTCACACCCTGACCCTCTCCGACAAGGAGTGGATCGACCGGCACGTCTTTTGTGAAAACTGTCCCAGCGCAGACTTCAACTTCGGCAACATGTTCATCTGGGACGTCCACTACCGGCAGC
Source organism: Oscillospiraceae bacterium (assembly GCA_024691985.1). Lineage (GTDB taxonomy): Bacteria > Bacillota > Clostridia > Oscillospirales > Oscillospiraceae > Limivicinus. Next base: position 1,481 of record JAILNC010000133.1, read on the forward strand.
TCGTCTGTCAGTACGGCGAGCGCACGCTGACCAAGGTCCGCCTGCACGGGGAGCCCGCCTTCGTCTACCCCATCGGCTGCGGGCCGCTGGAGCCGGCGATCGAGGCGCTGCGCGAGTATGCCGCCTGCAAGGGCTATCCCTTCCGCCTGCGCGGCGTCACGCAGACACACCGTGCGCTGCTGGAGGAGCTCTACCCGGGCCGCTTCGCCTTCACCGAGGAGGCCCGTTACGCCGATTACATCTACGAGGCGGAGAAGCTCGCCACCTACGCGGGCAAGGCCCTGCACGGCAAGAAGAATCACTGCAACCGCTTCGAGGCCGAGCACGACTGGTCTTTCGTCGAGCTCACGCGCGAGCTGATCCCCGCCTGTGCGGCGATGCTCGAGAGCTGGACGCAGGACAACGCCGAGCGCCTGGATGAGAGCATCGTCTACGAGCACGAAGCCATCGAGCGCGCCTTTGACCATTACGAGGCCCTCGGTCTGGAGGGCGGCGTCCTCTTCGCCGACGGGAAGCTGCTGGGCTTCTCCTTCGGGGAGATGACTTCGCTCGACACCTTCGACACGCACGTGGAGAAGGCGGCCGCCGACGTCAACGGGGCCTATCCCATGGTCTGCCGCGAGATGGCGCGCATGCTGATGGCAAAGCATCCGGATTTGCGTTATGTAAACCGTGAGGACGACATGGGGCTCGAGTCCCTGCGCCGCTCGAAGGAGTCCTACAAGCCCCTGTTTCTGCAGAAAAAATACACGGCGGAGTGGAAAAATGAGTGACTGGACGCTTCGTGAATATGTCCCGGGGGACGTGCCCGCGATCTCGCTGCTGTGGCGCGAGGTCTTCGGCGATCCCCTGCGCATGACGGCGGAGTTCTTTGCTCTCCTGCCCGACATGGGCTCCTGCGCGGTCGCCGTGCGGGACGGGAAGCTGCTCGGCGCGGCGAGCGTTCTCAACGGCTTCGAGCTCGTCACCCGGCAGAAAAAGCGCCCCGTCGTCGGCTATCTCTACGCCGTGATGGTCCGTCCCGAGGAGCGTGGGCAGGGCCTCGGCCTGGCGCTGACGCGCGAGGCGGCGGAGCTTGCCAGGCGGCGGGAGTCGACCCTGCTGTGTACGCTCCCGGCCAGCGCCCCGCTCTACGGCTGGTACCGCCGCGCGCTCGGCTTCGAGTGCGTGCTGCACCGAAAGCGCTATGAGACCGGCTGTGATGCGCGCGAGAGCGTCATGGAGATGACGAGCACAGAATACCTGCACTGGCGCGACGCTCTGCTGCAGGGGAAAGCCTATCTGCGCCCCTCGAATCCGACGATGGAGTTTGCGCGCCGCTTTTATGCCTGCTTCGGCGGCGGACTCTACGCCTGCGGCAGCGGGATCTGCGCGGCCTATCTGGACGGGGACGTGTGCGTGATCAAGGAGCTCATCACCCGCACGCAGGAGGACGCGGCGCTGATTGCGGCCTCGGTGGGCGCGCAGCTCGGCGCGAAGACCGCGGTCTGGTATCTCCCCTCCCGCGAGGGGGAGGCCTACATCGCGGCGCCGCCCGGCAGCATCCCGGCGGACTGCGTGTGGAATCTCAGCTTCGACTGATCATTTTACAATTCTGAAACATTTTCCGGCTGGTTTACGTAACATATTTTGGGTAACATAATATCGCAAGCAATCGTGTTCATCTTTTTCATTTTGTCCTCACCACATAACAAAGCAGAGCGGAAACCCCGCTCTGCTTTGTTATGTGGTTTCTTTTTATTTTTCGATCAAAACCCGGTTGCCGCGGACGGAGAGCTTCCCGGCGCAGTAGAGGCTGACGGACTGGCTGAGGATGCGCCACTCGGCCTCCTCGAGCACGCGCCTGCCGAGGGTCTCGGGCGTGTCGTCGGGCTTGACCTCCACGGCGCGCTGGAGGATGATGCTGCCGACCCTGCCGTCGGCGTCCGCGAAGTAGGCGGTAGCGCCGGTGACCTTGATCCCCCGGTCGAGCACGGCCCGCTGGATATCGCCCTCGGTATCCTCGAAGGCGGGATAGAGGGCCGGGAAGGTGCCGATGATGCGGTTTTTGAACTGATAGGGCACGACGCCGAGAGGCAGCTCGTAGCCGGCGAGGATGACCAGCTCGATATCCATGTCCTTGAGCTTGTTGGCGACGGCCATGCTGTGGCTGGTCATGTTGGGGAACAGCTCGGGATCGACCACATAGGCGGGCACGCCCGCGTTGAGGGCGCGCTTCATGGCGTACACGTCCTTTGCCGACGAGATCACCGCGACCAGCTCAAAATCCGGTATTTCCTTAAAATACATGGAGTCCAGGATCGCCTGGAGCTTCGCCCCGTCGCCGGAGACCAATGCAGCCGCACGAACCATGTTTTCTCTCACCCCGGAATCCGACCTCTTGTGTATCCGAAGAAAACAAGGTATAATGAACAGCGTTCATCTTGTGTTTCTTCTCACGGTCTGATACATTATACTGTATCCGAGGGCGGCGGTCAAGCGTCAGGAGGCGGTCTTGTGACAGAAATTTATGTAATTCGGCACGTGCAGGCGGAGGGGAACCTCTACCGCCACATGCAGGGCCACTGGGACGGGGACGTCACCGCCCACGGGAAAGAGCAGATGGAGCGCCTGGCAGAGCGCTTTAGGGACGTGCACATCGACGCCGTCTACTCCAGCGATCTGCGCCGCGCCCGCTTCACGGCCCGGGCCTTCACGCAGGGGCGGAACGTGCCGCTGATCCTGGACAGGCGTCTGCGGGAGATCAACATCGGCCCCTGGGAGGGCGAGCCCTTTGCCAACGCGATCTGGGAGACGCCGGCGCTCTTCGAGACCTTTCTGTTCGACCCGGAGCATTTCTCCCTCGAGGGGGCCGAGACCTACGGCGACGTGCAGAAGCGCGCCGCAGCGGCCCTGCGGGACATCGCGGAGGCCAACCCCGGCCGCACCGTCGCGATCACCACGCACGGCATCACGATCCGCTGCATGCTGGCCCATGTGCTGGGCATCCCTATCTCCGACACCGAGACCGTCCCGCTCTTCGCCAACACGGGCGTCGCCCATCTGCGCTATGAGGACGGGCGCTTCACCGTGCTGTCGATCAACGACGCCTCGCATCTGGACGAGGGTGAGCGCGGCTCCCCGCGGGATCGCGTCTCCCTGCGGCATGTGCCTGTCGATCCGGCGGAGCGGCGGGAGGCGTACATCGACTGTTACGCCGACGCCTGGCGCACGGCGCACGGCAGTCTTGAGGGCTTTGACGGAGACACCTACTGGCTCGCCGCGCTCGAGCACCGCCGGGCCGATCCCGAGTCCGTGCTGTTCTTCTATGAAGGGGAGCGCTTCGCGGGGCTGCTCGACCTTGACACGGAGCGCGGCGAAAGTATCGGCGTCGGCTGGATAAGCCTCCTGTATCTCGCGCCCGAATACCGGGGCCGCGGGCTCGGCGTACAGCTGCTGGGCCGGGCCGTGGTAAAATACCGCAGGCTGGGCCGCAGGACGCTGCGTCTGCAGGCGGCGGAGGACAATGCGGCCGCACTGGCCTTTTACCGGCGAAACGGCTTCGAAACGCTCTCCTGGACGCCGGGACGGCACGGGAAGATCTTTCTTCTGGAGAAGGACCTGCGGGGGATCGCGCATGGGGATGTATGATCGCCCGGCGACGGTGCTGCGCCCGGAGATCGGAAGCGGGCGGCGCGTGCTCGTCGTGTCCGATATCCACGGCAATCTGCCCTACTTCCACGGCGTGCTGGAGAGGGCGGGCTTCTCCGGCGACGATCTGCTGATCGTCAACGGCGACTTCCTCGAGAAGGGCGCGGAGAGTCTCAAGACTCTGCGCGAGATCATGGCCCTGTGCGAGAGCGGCCGCGCCCTCGCCCTCATGGGCAACTGCGACGACTGGGCGGCCATCTTCACCGAGACGGGCCGCTGGGCGGACAGCATCCTCTCCTACATGCGCTGGCGCAGAAGCGGCCTGCTGTGGGACATGGCCCTGGAGCTGGGCGAGGACCCCGCCGCGCTCGACGACTTTGAGGCCTTCAAGCGGCGGCTGGCCCGGCCCTTTGAGGCGGAGTTCGCCTTTCTCTCCTCCCTTCCCCACGCGATCGAGGCCGGGAATTACATCTTCGCCCACGCGGCGGTCTTTCCCGACCGCCCGCTCGAGGCGCACACGATCGGCGAGCTCGTCAAGTGCGAGGCCTGGTACAGGCTCGGCTATTCCTTCGACAAGTGGGTGGTCGTGGGCCACTACCCGGTCGTGCTCTATGGGGACGACATCGTCTGCGCCGACCCCATTGTGGATAAGGAGCGGCACATCGTCTGTCTCGACGGCGGCTGTGTGCTCAAGGACGACGGGCAGCTCAACTGCCTCGTGATCCCGGACATTCGCAAAGACGACTTCTCCTTCGTCTCCTACGACCCCTTCCCCGCCTTCCGGGTGCTGTCCGATCAGGCGGCTTCCGCGCGCTCGGCCTATATCCGCTGGGGAGACAGCCGCGTGGAGGTGCTCGAGCGCGGGCCGGAGTTTTCCCGCTGCCGCCACGTCCGCACCGGCTACGAGCTGGACATCCTGACAAAATACCTTTTTAAGCCGGAGCGCTTTACCGACTGCAACGACTGCACCGACTATGTCCTGCCCCTGCGCGCGGGGGACGTCGTGCGCGTCGTGGAGACCACGTCGCGCGGGTACTTCGTCAAGCACGGCGGCGTCTCGGGCTGGTATTTCGGAGAATTGGAGGCGCTGTGATGGAAGCTCTGCCCGTACTAGCCGCGCTGTGGCTCACGCTGTGGAGCCTTGCGCTCTTCCTGCTGATGGGCCGGGACAAGCGCCTGGCCCGGCTTGGCGCGCGCCGCGTCCCGGAGAAGCGGCTCTTCCTGCTGGCGGCGGTCGGCGGCGCGGTCGGCGGCCTTATCGGGATGTACGTCTTTCACCACAAGACGAAGCACGCGAGCTTTATCCTCGGTTTTCGCGCCCTCGCGCTCGTGCAGGCCGCGGCGCTGATTTATTTGTTCGTCAGGTTCATGTAACGTTCAGCGCCCCCTCGTCTGAGGGGGCGCTGAACGTTATTGATCAGCTTATTCGTCCTGCGGTTCGCGCTTGACGAGGACCTTGTCGACGCGGCGGCCGTCGGACATTTCGAGCACCGTCACGTGCAGGCCGTCCCGGCTGAAGCTGTCGCCCACCTTCGGGAAGCCGCCGAAGCACTCGAGCGTCCAGCCGCCGACGGTGCTGCTCTCGGCCTCGATGCCGTCCTCCGGCAGGCCGAGCAGCTCTTCCATCTCGGAGAGCATCATCGCGCCGTCCAGCTCGTACTCGTCCTCGGTGCGGCGCACGACCTCGGGCTCCACCTCGTCGGTGTCGTCCCAGATGTCGCCGACGATCTCCTCGAGCACGTCCTCCATGCTCACCACGCCAAGGGTCCCGCCGTACTCGTCGGTCACGACGGCGAGGTGCTGCTTGGCCCGGCGGAGCTGGTTGAGCACCGCGGGCAGCTTCATGGTCTTGTAGACGTAGCAGGGCTCCATCAGCAGGCTGCGGATTTCCACGTCTCCCCCGTCGGCCAGGGCCTTGAGGAAGTGATTGAGATACAGCACGCCGATGATGTTGTCGATGCCGCCCTCGTATACCGGCAGGCGGGAGTAGGGCGCGTTCTCGATCAGCTCGATGATGTCCGTCCACTTGTCCTCGATGTCGAAGGCGGTCACGTCCACGCGGGCGGTCATGACCTCCTGCGCCGAGATCTCGGAAAAGTCGATGGCGGAGCGCAGCAGCTCCGACTGGTCCTCGTCGAGGACCTTTTCGTCCTCGGCGGTCTCGATGATGGAGTGCAGCTCCTCGACGGCCTCCTCGGCATTCTCGTTTTCACCGGACTTGAGGCCGAGCGTCAGCAGCCACACAAGCTTGACCGTGAGCCAGACCACGGGGAAGAGCAGGATCGTCAGCAGGCGCACCGGCCGCGCAAAGCGCAGCGCGAAGCGGTTGGCGCTCTTCTTGGCGCAGATCTTCGGGATGCTCTCGCCGAAGACGATGATCACGAGGGTCAACGCCAGGGTGCCGACCCAGGTCAGCTTATCCGTCCCGGTCAGCAGCAGCACCAGCACCGAGACCAGCGCCGAGGCGCCGATGTTGGCGAGGTTGTTGCCGATGAGGATGGCGCCGAGGGCGTCGTCAAAGCGACCGAGGATCTTCACAACGGTACCCGCGCGCTTCGAGCCCTCGTCCCGAAGGTTCTCCATGCGCAGCGGGTTGCAGGAGGATAAGGCCATTTCCGAGGCGGAGAAGAAGCCGGACAGGAGCACCAGAACGATGATGCTGAGGATCACAGACGTCACGCTCATGTCGCAGCACCCCCTTCCTCTTCGGCCAGGAGCTTCACGCGCAGCTTGAGGATGCGGTTGTGGTCCATCTCCGAGACCTTCACGGACACGCGGTGATAGCGGAAGCTGTCCCCGACATGCGGGATGGCGGTGAAATGCTCATAAGCCCATTCGGCCATGAGGGTATTGACAAGCTCCTCGTCCCCCTCGGGATCCTCATAGTGGAGCCGTTCAAACACGTCGCTGACGGACTCGTCCGGCTCGACCTCGTAGACCCCGCCGCCGAGCTCGACAATGGACTCCTCGACCACGTCGTCCTCGTCCCAGATCTCGCCCACGAGCTCCTCGAGGATATCCTCGACCGTCACGATGCCGAGCGTCCCGCCGTAGTTGTCGGTGACGACGGCCAGATTGTGCTTCTCCCGCGCCATGACGGGCAGCAGCTCGTCGATGTTCGTGCTCTGGTGGACAAAGAAGGGCTTGTCCAGCAGGGGGCGGATGTCCAGCGCCTCCCCCTCGCGGAGGTAGGCCTTGATGTATTTGCGGATCTGCAGGATGCCGACGATCTTGTCGATGCTGCCCTCGTACACGGGCAGGCGGCTGTGGGTGTTGGACTTGATGCAGGCGAGGATCTCCTCGTGACTGCTCCTCACATCCAGCGCCGCGAGGTCGACCCGGGGAGTCAGGACGTTCTCGACCGTGACGTCCCCGAACTGCAGGGCGGAGGAGATCAGCTCCCCCTGCTCCTCATCGAGGCTGCCCTCCTCGGTCATGTCCTCGATGATGTCGTACAGCTCGTCCTCGGTCACGCTCTTCTCCGCGTCGCCGGGGGTAAGCCGGGCCGCGGCCTGCCCCAGCGCGGTGAGCACCTTGCCGAGCGGGCCGAAGAGCTTCATGAAAAACACCAGCGCGCCGGCGCAGGCCAGGGCCAGCTTGTCCGCGAGCTTCTTGGCGACGCTCTTGGGCAGCATCTCGCCCGCGAAAAAGACCACGATCGTGGTCACGAGCGTGCTGACAGAAACCGCACCCAGACCCCAGCGGCGCGTGACCGCGAGGGTGACGAGGGCGGCGGCGGAAACATGTACAAGATTGGTGCCGATCAAAATCGCGCTGATCGCCTCGTCAAAGTGGTCGAGCACATAGAGGGCCTTTTTGGCCCGGGCGTCCCCCCTGTCCTCGGCGAGCCGGATCCGCGCGCGCGAGCACGAGGCGAAGGCCGTCTCGGCCGCGGCGAAGAACATGGCGCAAAACAGCAGCAGTACGGCATAGAAAAACGGCAATCGACTGCCATCCTCCATAATGGGATATCTCCTTTTGGGTTCAAAAATTGCAATATAGTATAGCACGTCCCCTGCTTTCCGTCAATCATCCCTTTCCGCTTTTTCCGACAGGACGGAAAAGGACGGGAAAGAGGCAAAAAAGCGTCTGTTCATTCCCATACGATTATGATATAGTATATATACTATTATCTTGAAGGCGGTACAGCATGAAGCAGACGCGGGACTATCCCCTCTTCACCGTCAGCCGCAAGGGCGAGCGCTGGACGGACGCGGGCCACCCCTGGATCTACGCCGCGGAGATCCTGAACAGGAGCGCCGAGCCTGAAAACGGCGCGCTCTGCGACGCGGTGGGTGAGGGCGGCAAATACATCGGCACCGGTTTTTACAGCCGCGAGAGCAAGATCGGCCTGCGCCTGGTCTCCCGCAACGCAAACGACCGCTTCGACGCGGCCTTCTGGAGGCGGCGCGTGCAGTACGCCTGGGACTACCGCAAGGCGGTGCTGCGGCCGGAGGACCTCGGCTGCTGCCGTGTGATCTTCGGCGAGGCCGACGGCTTCCCGGGGCTGACGGTGGATCGCTTTTCCGATCTTCTGGTCGCGCAGACCCTTTCGGTGGGGATCGAACGCATCAAGGACGAGTTTTTCCCGATCATTGTGGAGGTCCTGCGCTCCGACGGACAGACGGTCTCCGGTCTGTACGAGCGAAACGACGCCGCCATCCGCGCGCTCGAGGGGCTGCCGCAGGGCAAGGGCTGGTATCCCCTCCCCGGGGAAATGCCGCCGAAGAGCCCCGTCACCGAAATCTGCGAGAACGGGATCTATTATGCGGTCGACGTCGAAAACGGGCAGAAGACCGGCTTCTTCCTCGACCAGAAATACAACCGCCTAGCCGCGGCAAAGCTCGCGAAGGGCCGCCGCGTGCTCGACTGCTTCACGCACACGGGCTCCTTCGCGCTCAACGCGGCGAAGGGCGGGGCCGCGCACGTGACGGCGGTGGACGTCTCCGCCGACGCGATCCACATGGCGGAGGCCAACGCCCGCCGCAACGGGCTGGAGGACAGGATGGACTTCGTCACGGCGGACGTGTTCGAGCTGCTGCCGACGCTCAAAAAGGGCGAGTACGACTTCATCATCCTCGACCCGCCGGCCTTCACCAAGTCGCGCAAAACGGCCCGGCAGGCGGAGCGCGGCTACCGGGAGATCAACCAGCGCGCCCTGCGGGCCCTGCCGCGCGGCGGGTATTTCGCCACCGCCTCGTGCAGCCACTTCATGCCCGCCGAGAGCTTTGAGCGCATGCTGCGCGCCGCGGCCCTCGACGCCGGGGTGGAGCTCCGGCAGATCGAGGCGCGGCAGCAGGCTCCGGACCACCCGATTTTATGGAACGTACCGGAGACGGATTATCTTAAGTTTTATCTGTTTCAGGTTGTTTAGGAGACGGATCGCCGCGCCGGTGTGCGTAATGACTCACACTGACATACAGGTCTTGAAGCGTGCAGCTATTTACGACGGTCAAGTCAACATGATCGTCAGCTTCATTCATAAAGGGAGGAATTTGCTTGGAATTCAACGTCAACCATCCGATCCTGTTTCTGCTTGCCGGGATCATCGTGCTGATCGTGCTGGCGCAGTCGGTCTACTTTCTCGTCAAGGCCTGGCGGCGCGGTAAGGAGATCGGCATGCCCATGGACAAGCTCAAGCGCGTCGCCATCGGCACGGCGGTCTTCACGATCGCCCCGGCGACCGCCATCGTCATCAGCGTCATCAGCCTGTCGAAGAAGCTGGGCATCCCGCTGCCCTGGATGCGGCTGAGCGTCGTGGGCGCCATCACCTATGAGACGCCGGCCGCCGCCAACGCCCTGAGCGCCATGGGGCTGGAGTGGGCGGAGGTCACGAAGCTGAGCGCCACGCAGTACGTCACGGTGGCCGCGGTCATGACCATGGGCATCATGGTAGGCATCTGGCTGGTGCCGGTGGTGGGCAAAAAGCTCATCGGCGGCATGATCAATCTGGAAAGGCGCGACAAGAAGTGGGGCGACATCTTCTCCGCCTCCCTGTTCCTCGGCATGATCTCCGCCTTTCTCGGCTACGTGTTCGACGATTTCACCGACGTCTTCAAGGGCGACATGCGCGGGCTGATCCCGCCGCTCGTGATGCTGGTCTCGGCGGCCATGATGGGCGTGTGCGCCCTGGCGCTCAAAAAGCTCGGCTGGCGCTGGATGAACGACTACGCCCTGCCGATCAGTCTGCTCGTCGGCATGCTCAGCGCCATCCCCATCACGGCGCTTCTGGCGTAAGGGAGGTGCGAAGATGAAAAAACAGCAGCTGTCCTACATCGATTCCGTCCATCGCGACGGACGCATCTGGAACCTCTCGATGGTGGTCATCCTGATGCTCTTCCCGGTCGCGGTCGGCCTGATCTTCCACGCGGGGCTCGACTGGCGGGGCTTTGCCCTCGGGATGCTCTCCACCGCCCCGATGTACTGGGCCGTCGGCGTGATCGAGACCTTTACCTACGTCCCCATGCTCGGCGCGGGCGGCTCCTACCTCGCCTTCGTCACGGGCAATATCACAAACCTCAAGGCCCCCGCCGCCCTCAACGCGCTCGAGCTGGTCGGCGCGGACGTCAAGACCGAGGAGGGCGAGATCGTCTCGACCATCGCCATCGCGGTCTCGAGCATCGTGACCACGCTGATCATCGTGCTCGGCGTCGTGCTCATCACGCCGCTGACCCCGGTGCTCAACTCCCCGGTGCTGGCCCCCGCCTTCGACCAGATCCTCCCGGCCCTCTTCGGCGGCCTCGGCGTGGTCTACATCGCGCGCAACTGGAAGATCGCCGTCGCGCCGGTGGCGCTCATGCTGATCCTCTTTATCGCGATCCCCAATCTCGGCTCCGTGGTCGGCATCCTGGTCCCGGTGGGCGTGCTGGTCGCGCTGGGCGTGTCCCGCATCCTCTACAAAAAAGGACTTCTGTAAGGAGGCTTCGCCATGGTCATTCTTTACATCCTTCTGGTTCTTATCGCCGTCATTGTGGCGCGCACTCTGATGTTCACGCCGAAGCAGACGGAAGAGAAGACGTATCCGCCCGTCGAGCAGGACGTCGACGCCAGCATCCGCCGTCTGGCCGAGCTCGTCAAGTGCAGGACCGTCTCCTACTACGACGCCTCGCTCGAGGACGACGCGGAGTTTGAAAAGCTCGTCGGGATGCTCCCGGCGCTCTATCCCCATGTGCACGGGGTCTGCACAATGCAGCGCTTCGACGGCCGCGCTCTGCTGTTCCGCTGGCCGGGCAGAAGCGCGGGCGAGGCCGCGGTGCTCATGGCGCACTACGACGTCGTGCCCGTGGAGGAGGCGCACTGGTCCCGGCCCGCCTTTGACGCCATCATCGAGGACGGCGTGATGTGGGGCCGCGGTACGCTGGACACCAAGGCCACCTTCAACGGCATCCTCTCCGGCGCGGAGAACCTGATCGCCCAGGGCTTCCAGCCGGAGCACGACGTCTATTTCGCCTTCTCCGGCGGCGAGGAGATCAACGGCCCCGGCGCGCTGAACATCGTGAAGTATTTCCAGGAGCACGGGATCGAGCTGTCTCTCGTGATCGACGAGGGCGGCGCCGTGGTCGAGGATATCTTCCCCGGCGTCACGGGCGAGTGCGCGCTGATCGGCATTGCGGAAAAGGGCATGCTCAACCTCGAATACACGATCTCCGGCGCCGGCGGCCACGCCTCCGCCCCCGCGCCGCACACCCCGGTGGGCAGGCTCGCCAAGGCCTGCACCCAGGTGGAGGACCACCCCTTCAAGCTGCACTTCACCAAGCCCGTGCTGGAGATGTTCGACACCCTCGGCCGCCGCTCCACCTTCCTGTACCGCATGATCTTCGCCAACCTCTGGGCCTTCGGCTGGGTACTCGACCTGCTGACGAAAAAGACCGGGGGCGAGCTCAACGCCCTTGTGCGCACGACCGTGGCCTTCACTCAGATGCGCGGCAGCAAGGCCCCGAACGTCATCCCGCCGAACGCCTCGATGGTCTCGAACCTGCGTCTCAACCCCGCCGACACCATGGACTCCGCGCTCAAGTATATCCGCGGCGTCGTCAAGGACGAGGGCGTGGAGCTGAAGGTCCTCGGCGGCATGGACCCGAGCCGCGTCTCCCGCACCGACGTCGAGGGCTGGCGGATCGTCTGCGATGCGGTCTCCGGCACCTGGCCGGGCTGCATCGTCTCCCCGTATCTCATGGTGCAGTGCTCCGACAGCCGCCACTACGGTCTGATCTCCGACAGGGTCTACCGCTTCTCCGCGATGGACATGACGGCCGAGGAGCGGCACATGATCCACGGCAACGACGAGCGCATCCGCATCGAGAGCATCACCCGCGCGGTGGAGTTTTTCATGCGTGTGATGAAGCAGCTGTAAAGGAAGTGTCGATTTGCTCAACAAGTCTGTCGATTTCAAGAACCTGAAACGCTGCGTCCTGCTGTGCGCCGTGCTCGCGTTTTTGACCTTCATCCCCTTTATCGTGAAGGACGGCGGGGTCTTCCTGGTCGCCAGCGACTTCAACGATCAGCAGATCCCCTTCGCCATCAGCCTGCACAACAATCTGCTGGACGGAGGGATCGGCGGCTGGGCATGGGATGTGGATCTCGGCTCGTCCACACTGACGAGCCTCGGTCTGTCCATGATCGGCACCGTCTTCTTCTGGATCTCGATGCTGTTTCCCGCCCGCCTCTATCCCTGGCTGGTCGGCTGGCTGTTCATGCTCAAATACGTGGCGGCCGGGGCCGCGGCCTATCTGTATCTCAGTCTCTTTCTCCGGGACCGCCGCTATGCGGCCGCGGCGGCGGTGCTCTACGCTTTCTCCGGCTTTTCCAGCATCAACGTCGTCTATTTCCTGTTTCACGACGTCATCGCCGCTTTTCCCCTGCTGCTCTACGCGCTGGAGCGCACCATGGACGATCGGCGCTGTGCGTGGATGCTGGTGCTCACGATGGCGCTGTGCGCGCTGATCGACTGCTTTTTCTTCGTGATGGAGTGCGTGTTCCTCGTCCTGTACTTCGTGTTCCGCTTCTGGACCTGGGACCTGCGCAAGCTTTTCGGACGCGCGCTGCTGTGTCTGGGCTGCGGGCTGCTCGGGATGGGCCTCAGCGCGCTCGTGCTGCTGCCCTCTGTGCTGGACCTGCTCTCAAATCCCCGCGCCGGGACGAATCTGCTCAACATCGACGCGCTCGTCTACGAGACGCGGGATTTCCTCGACATCGTCAAGGGCATCTTCCTGCCGGCCGAGGCCATGGACGACATGAACAGCATCTACCACGGGCGCTGGCTCTCGACCGCCTGCTGGCTGCCGTTGGTGGGAATGAGCTTCGTCTTCGCCTACCTGCGCGGCAGACGGGACTGGCTCTCACGCCTGATGTGGGCCATGCTGATCATCAGCTTCTCGCCGCTGCTGACCTGTTCCTTCCTGCTGTTTCGCGGTACCTATCAGCGCTGGTGGTACATGATGGTGCTGATCATGGCGCTGATCACCGCCCTCGTCGCCGAGGAACGGGAGCAGTTCGACCTCCGCTTCGGCCTGCGCGTCAATGCGGCGATCGTGCTGGTTTTCTGCTTCCTGCTGCTGTTCCTGCCTTCCTATGAGGTCGAGGGCAGCATGGTATTTCACCGCGTCCGCTTTCTCGCCAACATCTTGATCGCGCTCGGGGGCCTCGGCTACATCGCCCTGTATCCCCAGCTTTCGGAGGGAAAGCGTCCGGACTATATACGCTGGCTGATCTGGGGCGTCTCCGCCGCCGCGGTGCTGACGACCGCTTCGACCATCTACTGCTACCAGCACTCGACCAAGGACGCCGCGTATTACATGGGCCTGTACGAGATGGGCGGGCAGCTCGAGCTGCCGGATGAGCAGTACCGCCTGAACGCGTCGGACAACAAGCTCCTCATGACGGGACAGAGCGCCGGCATCGGCTCTTACATCTCCACGCCCTGCTCCTCGATCCGCAGCTTTGACCTGATGTTCGACTGGTATCACAACGTCTACTCCCTCAACAGGACCATGATCCCCGGCCTTCAGGAGCTTCTGGGCGCCAAGTACAGGGTGCATACGGAGGATCCCGGGGACAGGCCCGTCGTGCAGACGGTCTCCGCCCGCGGCACGACCCTGTGGGTAACGGAGGCGGAAGCCTGTCCCATCGGCTTTGAAGCCGACAGCTACCTGCTCTATGACGAGCTGATGACGCTGCCTGCCGGGCAGCGCGGCATCGCCCTGCTCGACAGCATCGTCGTGGACCGGGAGGACGAGGCGCTGGTGAGCGCTCTCCTGCCGCACAAATCGCCCGCGGAACTGGAGCTTGACCGCGCAAGCGCCGACTATGCGGCCGAGTGCCGCGCGCGCGCCGTCTCGGATTTCTCGCGGGACGGACACGGTCTGCGCTGTACGATCAGCGCGGAAAAGGACGGCGTCTGGTATTTCAGCGTCCCCTTTGACCAGGGCTGGACAGCCCTTCTGGACGGGGCGGAGGTCCCGATCCTCTCCTCCGGCTATATGATCGCCGTGCCGGTGGGCGCGGGCGTGCACAGCTTTGAATTGCGCTACTGCACGCCGGGCCTGCAGCTCGGCGGGTGGATCAGCCTCGCCTCGCTGGCGCTGCTCGGGGGGCTCCTGTTCCTCCGCCGCCGCAGGCACGGATAACGCTTCCCGACACAAAAATCCCGGAGCTTCAGCTCCGGGATTTTTGCGGTATCGATACTTTATTTCTTGACGTGTCTGCCGCTGTAGGAGGCGGGCTTTTCCTTCGCCGCGCCGACGGAACCTGCCCGCGCCGCGCGCCCTCTCGACCTGCGGCGGACGGAGTCGGCGATCAGCACAAGGATCGTCAGCCCGACCAGGCCGCCGACGCCGCAGAGCGTCACCTTCAGCCACTGGTTCATCCCCTCGTAGGGCAGCTCGCGGCTGGCCGTGTAGCCGCAGACGGAGCAGACGCCGTTTTCGACGCCGGGCTCCTTTGCGCTCGCGCGCTTTTCCGTGGTCCATTCCATGACGTGCGCGCCCTGCTCGATCTTCTCGCCGCAGCTGCATTCGCGCCAGTGGAACGTGTCGTCAAAGGACCAGACGTCAGGGAACGCGTGCACATGCTCTTCCGCCGCCGCGCCGTCTGCGGACGCATCCTCCTCCGGCACCTCCGGGACGGGCTCGGGCGTAGGCTCAGGCGTCGGTTCGGGCGTAGGCTCGGGCGTCGCGGGGATCGGGTCGTGCTTGACGTGCAGCAGGGCGTAGTTGGAGTTGGCCTTCGACCAGGAGGCACCGAGGAAGGTGCAGTAGATATGCCAGCCGTCCATCTCGACGGGGACGTTGTAGATGGTCAGCGTGCTCTGGCCCTCGGGGTTGAGCGTGACGCCGCTGAAGATCGCGGGCAGTTCCGTCACATCGTAATCGTGCTTTGTCGCGGGGTCGTAGGCGTGCCACTGGTAGCCGACCGTGTAGGTGGCCGTGGCGGCAAAGGAGGCGATCCCGCCCGGATCCACAGTCTCGTCTCTCGGCTGCTTGACCACCGAGGGCAGCCAGATCTCCGCGCCATAGGTCCGGTACACGGTCATCACGCGGTGATCGTCGCTCATGACATAGTCGACCGGAATGTTGTTGAGATAGGCCGCCACGGCGCCGTCGAACTCGAAGCCGTCGTAGGTGCCGAGCGTGATCTCCACCCGATAGGTCCCGGTGTCGAACTGCGTGACCGCATAGCCGGTGTTGACGTCGTACCACACATAGGAGGCGATATAGACGCCCGGGGTGCTGGTGCCCGCCGGGGAGAGCCCGACATCCATCAGCGCGACCGGCGTGTACTTCGTCGTGGTCAGCACCTTGGTGATGATCTGATCCGCGCTGGCCTTCATGGGAGACAGCGCCTGCAGCGTCAGACACAGGCACAGACAGAGCAGCGCCGTCACAAGCCGTCTTGTGCTTTTTCTCATCTTCGACTCTCCTCTCTGTCCCGGATCGGGGAAAACGATTTCAGTTTCTTTTTTAAATTATATGCCTCCGCCCGCTCCGGGTCAAGAAATAAATTCCCTTTTTTGATTCATCCGATATTTGACGGCAGGCTCTCCCGATGGTACAATGAATTGCCTTTTTGAAAGAGGTGGTACTTTTGATCTTATACGATGCCGGAAGCTGCGACGTGGCGGTCGTGGGCGCGGGCCACGCGGGGATCGAGGCGGCGCTCGCCTCGGCGCGTCTGGGGCTGGACACGCTCTGCTTCACCGTCAACCTCGACTCCGTGGGCAACATGCCCTGCAATCCCGCCATCGGCGGCACGGGCAAGGGCCATCTCGTGCGCGAGCTCGACGCGCTCGGCGGCGAGATGGCGAAGGCGGCGGACAAGGCCTGCATCCAGTACCGGATGCTCAATCTCGGCAAGGGTCCGGCCGTCCACTCCCTGCGCGCGCAGGCTGACAGGCGGCGCTACCAGCAGGTGATGAAGCACACGCTCGAGCAGCAGGAGCATCTGCGCGTCAAGCAGGCCGAGGTCGTGGACGTCGGCCTGGACGAGCGCGGGGCGGTCTGCTCGGTGACAACGTACACGGGGGCGGTCTACCGTTGCCGCGCACTCATCGTCGCCTCCGGCACCTATCTCGGCGGGCGCACCATCGTGGGCGAGGTCCTGCGCGACTCCGGGCCCGACGGGCTGGCCCCGGCGCTGGCGCTGTCGGAGCGTCTCTCGGCGCTCGGCCTCGGGCTGCGCCGCTTCAAGACCGGCACGCCGCCCCGGGTCAACGCCCGCACGGTGGATTTTACCGAAATGGAGCTCCAGCCCGGCGACCCGGAGCCCGAGCCCTTCTCCTTCTCCACCCCCGAGCCGCCCGTCAACCGCGCTGTGTGCTATCTCACCTACACCAACGAGCGCACACACGAGATCATACGCGCCAATCTCGACCGCAGCCCCATCTATTCCGGCGTCATCGAGGGCGTCGGTCCGCGCTACTGCCCGAGCATCGAGACCAAGGTCATGACCTTCCCCGACAAGACGCGCCACCAGCTCTTTGTGGAGCCGATGGGCCTCGAGACCGAGGAGCTGTACATCCAGGGCTTCTCCTCCTCCCTGCCGGAGGAGGTGCAGGTGCAGATGCTGCACACGATCCCCGGACTCGAGCACGCGGAGATGACGCGCTGCGCCTATGCCATCGAGTACGACTGCGTCGACCCGACGGAGCTGTACCCAACGCTTGAGAGCAAAAGGATCCCCGGCCTCTACGGGGCCGGACAGTTCAACGGCTCCTCCGGCTATGAGGAGGCCGCGGTGCAGGGCTTTGTGGCCGGGGTCAACGCCGCGCGGAAGCTCAAGGGGCAGACGCCCTTCATCCTGCAGCGCTGCGACGGCTATATCGGCACGCTCATCGACGATCTGGTCACCAAGGGCACGAACGAGCCCTACCGCATGATGACCTCGCGCAGCGAGTACCGCCTGCTGCACCGGCAGGACAACGCTGACCAGCGTCTGGCGGGCATGGGCCGTGAGCTCGGGCTGGTCAGCGAGGCACAATATCAGAGAGTGTTGGACAAGTACGCCGCCGTGGAGCGTGAGCTTGCGCGCCTCGAGGCGTACCACGTCGGCCCGTCCGAAACGCTCAACGCCCTGCTCGTCTCCCGCGGCACCGCCCCCATCGATGCAGGCTTTTCGCTCGCGGACCTGCTGCGGCGTCCGCAGCTGGCCTATGCCGACCTCGCCGCTTTCGACCCGGAGCGCCCCGCTCTGCCGAGGGCGGTGACGCAGCAGGTCGAGATCCGCCTCAAGTATGACGGGTACATCCGCCGACAGCTGAGGCAGGTGGAGGAATTTGCCCGCATGGAGGCGAAAAAGCTCCCGCCCGATCTCGACTACAGGGCCATCACGGGCCTGCGTCTCGAGGCGAGGGAGAAGCTGGAAAAGATACGTCCCGAGAACTTCGGGCAGGCCAGCCGCATCTCCGGCGTGTCCCCGGCGGACATCTCGGTGCTGATGATCTGGCTGGAGGGCAGACGATGAACACGGTCGTTCTGGGTTTTTCCGGCGGGGTGGACTCCGCCGTCTCGGCCGTGCTGCTGCAAAGAGCGGGCTTCACGGTGCAGGGGGTCTACCTCGACAACGCCGATAAAGCCGCGCGCAGCTATGCCGTCGACGCGGCCGAGCGCATGGGCATCCCCCTCAGCGTCGTGGACGTGCACGCTGAACTGGAGGAGAAGGTCTGCCGTCCGTTCACGGCGTCCTATCTCCGGGGCGAGACGCCTAACCCCTGCATCCTCTGCAACCCGACGCTGAAATTCCCCGCCCTGCTGCGCGAGGCCGACCGTCTCGGCGCGGAACTCGCCGCCACGGGCCACTATGCCCGGGCGGAAAAGGGCGCGCTGTACAAGGGCCGCCCCGCCAACGATCAGAGCTATATGCTCTGCCGCCTGACAGGGGAGCAGGTCTCACGCCTGATCCTCCCGCTCGGCGCTTACGAGAAAACGCAGGTGCGCGCGATGGCCGAGGAATTCGGCCTTCCCGCCGCCCACAAGAAGGACAGCATGGAGATCTGCTTCATCCCGGATAGGGATTATGTAAACTGGCTGTCCGAACGGGCGGCTTTGCCCGGCCCGGGGGACTTTGTCTTCCACGGGCAGGTCGTCGGGCGGCATGAGGGCGTCGTGCGCTGGACGGTGGGCCAGCGCGTGCCCGGTCTTCACGAGGGCCGCAAGCTCTATGTCTCCCGCATCGACGCGGCGGAAAACCGCATCGAGCTTGCGCTGTGGGAGGAGCTGTTCAAAACGGAGCTCACGGCGCGCGATTTCAACTGGCTCGTCGAGCCGCCCTTCGTTGCGCCGCTCTGCGCGAGCGTGCGCGTGCGCCACACGAAGTGGGAGGAGCCGCGCTGCAGCGTCCTCGCCCTGCCGGACGGCTCGGCCCGCATCTCCTGCGAGAGCCCGGTCCGCGCCCCCGCCCCCGGGCAGAGCGCCGTTTTGTACGCGGGCGAGCGCCTCATAGGAGGCGGGTTTATCAGTGAAAACGAAATCCAGTAGTGGAGGGGCAAGCCCCTCCACTGCTCAGCTTGGCAAAAAAGTCCGATTTGGACTTTTTTGACTGCGCTTCGCCGCCGCGCATTTTGCTTTATAGCAAAATGCGATTATCTGAAAAAGCCTGAAAAATCAGGCTTTTTCAGACGGCGGTTTATCAAACTCGAGGCGGGCCTTGCCCCCTCGAGCTCCCCTGCTGCTCTGTCACCGAACATTGCAGCAAGCTTTTTGACAGTCTCAGTAGTGGAGGGGCAAGCCCCTCCACTGCTTTTTACACCGTCGAATAGTTCCCCTCGGCGTCGTAGTAGAGCACAGGCGCGACGCCCGTCACGAGCAGCACCATGTCCCCCGGCGTGGAGGCATAGCCTGTCCGGCCCCAGCAGCGCTCAATGCGCAGCGGCTTCGACAGCACCCCGCCCCAGGCCCAGTCCGGCACCGTGTTCTCGATATAGCCGCGCAGCCTCGCACGGAAGGCGGCCGCGTCCGTCACCGCGCCGATGCGCCTGTCGCCCAGGATCACGTTCTCGCGCAGCGCGACGCCCTCTGTCGCGCGCAGCAGCGCGTCCGTGAGCGGTCGGGCCTCCTCCGCCGGCTTTCGCAGCGTCAGCCGCAGGCGGCGCTTCGCCTCCGGGAGCGCGGCGTTCCTCGGCAGGATCTCCTCCGCCGCGGCTCGCGCGGCGTCCTCGGCCCGTTTCACGGCCCCGGCCGAGCAGCCGAGGGCGAGCGTCTCGCCCGCCACCTCGACGTCGTACTGCACGCGCAGATTCGCCGCCGCGCACAATAGCAGCGCCGCGAGCAGCAGCATGGTTTTTTTGAGCACTGCCATCACCTCCTTGGTTAACATAATCTATTTCCCATTCCCGGTCAAGGGCTTCGGCAAAAGCTCTCAGAACAAAGCCTTATCCGAGGCAATCCGCCGTTTCCGCCGCCTCCGCCTCTGTGGCGGAGACCTCGTAGGCCACGCGCTCGCTTGGCCCTTCCTCCGTGAGCTTGATGTAGCTGCGGCTCTGGAAGCGCCCCTCGAGGCGAAGCGCCGTGCCGACCGGCCAGCGCGCCGCCTCACACGCACGCTGGCCCCAGCAGATGCAGGGCAGATAGTCCGAGCGCCCGTAGCTGCGTCTGACCGCCAGCATCAGATCGCAGATGTCCCGCCCCATGGGCGTTACGCGCAGATTCGGCGTCCGGCACAGCGTGCCCGTTAGCCGGACAAGGTTCTCGTCGGGGCCGTCGCAGAGCAGCAGCTCCCGGGCGAGCACCGTGAGCACGAGCTTCGCCCCCGCGCCCCTGCGGTTGTTGTAGCTGCGCAGCTGCCCCGTGATCAGCAGCTTTTCCCGCTCGGCGGCCTCCACGGCCCCGAGCTGCGCCTGCCGCAGCACGATGTTGAGCGTATCGCTGTTCCCCGACAGACGCTGCACCTGCAGCGGGAAGGTATAAAAGCGTTCGCCGCGGCTCTCGTGGGAGAACGCCGGCGTCCCGGCGAGGGTTCCGCGGAGTCTGACCGCATTGCATTCCGTCGTTCGTTCCATGGCCTGTGCCGTCCTTTTCGCTTGATGGTCCATCCTATTCGCACACAGCACTTGAATATGCCCGCCGGAGGCGGTATAATAAAAGCATCCGAACAACACAAAAAAAGGAGAATCTTTATGGATATCAGTGAAATCCTGGAAAAATGCGACCATACCCTCCTGCGCGTCGACTGCACGAGCGAGGAGATCCGCGCCCTCTGCGACCAAGCCATACGCTACAACTGCGCCAGCGTCTGCATCCCGCCCTGCCATGTCGCGGGGGCGAAGCGCTACGTGGGCGACAGGCTCAAGATCTGCACGGTCATCGGCTTCCCCAACGGCTACAGCACCTCGGCCGTCAAAGCCTTCGAGGCCGCGGACGCGGTGAAAAACGGCGCCGACGAGATCGACATGGTCATCAACATCTCCATGGTCAAGGACGGCTGCTGGGTGGACGTGGCCAACGACATCCGCGCCGTGCGCGAGGCCATCCCCGGCAAGCTGCTGAAGGTCATCATCGAGTGCTGCCTGCTGACCGAGGAGGAGAAGCTGCACCTGTGCAAAATCGTCTCCGACTCCGGCGCGGAGTACATCAAGACCTCCACCGGCTTTTCCAAGGGCGGCGCGACGCGGGAGGACGTCAATCTCATGCGGCAGAACTGCTCCCCCGCCGTCAAGGTCAAGGCCGCGGGCGGCATCTCCTCTCTCCAGGACGCGGAGGACTTCATCAATCTCGGCGCCGAACGTCTCGGCACCAGCCGCATCGTCAAGCTCGCCATGGAGCAGGAGCAGCTCGCCGGCGCCCCGGACGAAAAATACTGAAAAAAACACTTGACATCGGTCTGCAGGCCTGTTATATTACATAAGCTAAAACAAAGAAGGTACGGCATCCACCCTGCCTCACCCGGCGGCAACTGCGCCAGCCGCGGTCAATAAGCACCGCCCTCTGTATGGGGGGACGACTGTGTCTTTACGCCCGGATGCCGTGCATCCGGGTTTTCATTTTTTCGGAGGTGTTCATCATCGCAAACGCTGCCCATCAAATCAACGAAGAGATCCTTGACAAAGAGGTACGCCTGATCGGCGATCAGGGCGAGCAGCTGGGCATCATGTCCGCAGAGGCCGCCATGCAGATCGCGGTGGAGCGCGACATGGACCTGGTCAAGATCGCTCCGGGCTCCAATCCCCCCGTCTGCAAGATCATGGACTACGGCAAGTTCCGTTTCGAGCAGACCAAGCGGGAGAAGGAAGCCAAGAAGAATCAGCGTGTGATCGAGATCAAGGAGATCCGGATGTCCCCCGGCATCGACACCAACGATTTCAACACCAAGCTCAAGAACGCCCTGAAATTCCTCGGCGACGGCGACAGGGTGAAGGTCAGCGTGCGCTTCCGCGGCAGGGAGATGGCGCATACCGAGATCGGCGCAGTGCTGCTGAAGGACTTCGCGGCGCAGTGCGCGGAGATCGCGAATCTGGACAAGGCCCCGAAGCTGGAGGGGCGGAACATGTCGATGTTCCTTTCGCCGAAGCCCGCCGCTCCGGCGAAGAAGCCGGCGAAGCCCAAGCAGCCGAAGCCCGAGGCCGAGAGCAAGGCCGGGTCCGAGGCTTAATTCACCACGCATACAGCGGGAGAGATCCCTGTATTGATTACGGAAGGAGAAACGATCATGCCCAAACTGAAGACGCACAGCGGTGCCAAGAAGAGATTCAATCTCACCAAGACCGGTAAGGTAAAGCGCGCACACGCTTACAAGAGCCATATCCTCACGAAGAAGAGCACGAAGCGCTGCCGCCGTCTGCGCTCGGAGACCTATGCCGACGTGACGAACGTAGCGACCATCAAGAAAATGATCCCTTACAAATAAGGGCTGACGCACACTATAGGAGGATATTGAAATGGCAAGAGTTAAAGGCGCAATGATGACCCGCAAGCACAGGAGCAAGGTCCTCGGTCTTGCGAAGGGATACTGGGGCAACAAGTCCCGTCACTTTAAGATGGCCAATGAGCAGCTGATGAAGTCCGGCCGTTACGCTTACGTCGGCCGCAAGCAGAAGAAGCGCGACTTCCGCAAGCTGTGGATCACCCGCATCAGCGCGGGCTGCAAGGCCAACGGAATGAACTATTCCACCTTCATGCACGGCCTGAAGCTGGCCGGCGTGGACATGAACCGCAAGATGCTCAGCGAGACGGCGATCCACGATCCCGCCGCCTTCACCGCGCTGTGCGATCTGGCGAAGGGCGCGAAGGCGTAAGCCCACCCTGAGCCAAGGAAAACGGACGCCCCCTGCGGGCGTCCGTTTTCCTTGTTGTATAATCATTCTTTCCGTGGTAAAATAAAAAAAATCCGATTTCATGGAGGAACTTGCTATGATTGCCATCGGCAGCGACCACGGCGGCTACGCGCTCAAGCAGGCGCTGATGCGGCATCTGGAGGAGCGCGGCCTTGCGTATAAGGACTTCGGCACCTATTCGGAGGCCTCGTGCGACTATCCCGTCTATGCCAAAGCGGTGGCGCAGGCCGTCGCCTCGGGCGAATGCGAGAAGGGCATCCTCATCTGCGGCACGGGCATCGGCGTCTCGATCACGGCCAACAAGGTCCCGGGCATCCGCTGCGCGCTCTGCGGGGACTGCTTCTCGGCCGAGGCCACGCGTCAGCACAACGACGCGAACATTCTGGCCATGGGCGCGCGCGTCGTGGGCGAGGGGCTGGCCCTCATGATCGCCGACACCTTCCTCGACACGCCCTTTTCCAATGACGAGAGGCATAAGCGCCGCATCTCGCTGATCGAGGGCTGATCCTTGGCGCGCGTTCAGGAATTTTACAAGGGCAAGCGCAAGCGCCGCAACTACGCTTTCCTCCCCTTTCTGATCCTGCTGGCGGTCATCTCGGTGATCCTCGTGCTCTTCTACGGCATGCAGAAGTACGCCGTCATCTCCAAGGACGGCGTCGCCATCCGCCTGCCGATCCTCGAGGACGGGCAGAGCACCGTCGTGGACAGCGAGGGCCATGTCATCCGGGAGTTCGAGCGCGTGAGCGTGCCGCTTGTCATGGAGGACCCTGACTACAGCTATGTGCGCAGCAAGGCGGGCGAATTCTCGCCGCCGGTGCGCGGGATCTTCATCCCGGCGGAGAACGTCAACGCGAACAAGATCATCGAGTACGCGGCCCGTCTCGTGGCAGGCAACGCGCTGATGCTGGAGATGAAGCCGCGCAGCGGGCAGACGCTGTGGGAGTCGCATACCCACATGGCCGAGGCCTACTCGTTGACGATGCAAAACGACGTCACCGCCGCCATGCCCGAGATGATCCAGATGCTCAAGGACAAGGACATCTACCTCGTGGCGCAGATCTCCTGCTGCATCGACGAGCTGCTGCCCACCCGCACGACGGCCTACTGCATCCACACGGAGATGGGTCTGAACTATACCGACGGTCTCGGCACCTGGCTCGACCCCTACAACCTCGACCTGCGCACCTGGATCGCGGAGATGGTGCGGGAGCTGTGGGCGCTCGGCTTTGACGAGGTCGTGCTCAAGGACGTGGCCCACCCCTCGCTGGCGGAGGCCGTGCCGCTTCTGTACACGAGGGAGATCTCGACGCCCCGCTCCTCGGCGGCCGCGGTCTGCGGGCTCGCCGCGGGCGTGGCCGATCAGCTCTACGACCGGGAGGACAAGGCCGTGTCGATCTGGTGCAACACGCGCGAGGCGCTGGTGCGCGACGATCTGACCACGGGCCAGAACGCGGTGCTGTTCATGCAGCTGTTCGACCGCGTATACCTCGACACCGACAAGTACAGCTACCCCTACAACGTGAGCGATATCGAGTCCAGGGTCACGACGGGCAGCGTCTATGACCGCCTGGTCCCCGTCGTCATCAACTATATCCCCGACAACACGAGTTGGATCCTCGTGGACGGCCCCGACGAATGATTCAAAAGCTGCTTGCGGCAAGGAAAAGAGGAGGCAGGCTCCTCTTTTCCTTTTGCTGTCCTGCTCTTTGTGCAAAAGCGATAAGTTTTAACCCGGCTTTTACTCCAATTCTGACAATGTTTTTTGGGGAAAACGCTTGTATTCGGCGGCAGTTTATGGTAAACTGTCGCTGCTTAGAGGACAAATGTCCGTGTGTTGCGGACAATCAGGGAGGAAACAAGGCATGAAAGTTGCAGTACTCGGCTTCGGCACCGTCGGTGTCGGCGTCTATGAAATGCTGAAAAACGCGCCCGGCCTGGAGGCGGGACCGGTTCTGGTCCGCCCGGGCAAGGTCGACGCGGATTTTAAGGTCTCCTCGATGGAGGCCATCGCCGCCGACCCCTCGGTGGGGGCCGTGGCGGAGGTCATGGGCGGGATCGAGCCCGCGAACACTTACGTCTCGATGGCGCTCAAGGCGGGCAAGCACGTCGTGACCTCGAACAAGGCGCTGGTCGCGGCCCACGGGATCGAGCTTGCCGCGCTCGCGCGGGAGAAGGGGGTCTCCTTCCTCTTCTCGGCGGCCTGCGGCGGCGGCGTACCCTTCCTGCACAACCTCGCCATCGCGTCGCAGAGCGACACGATCCTCTCGCTCGGCGGCATCCTCAATGGCACGACGAACTTCATGCTCGACGCCATGCAGTCCGAGGGCAGCGATTACGGCGACGTGCTGCGCCAGGCCCAGGCCCTCGGCTATGCCGAGGCCGACCCGACCGCGGACGTGTCGGGCCTCGACGCGCTGCGCAAGATCATGCTGGCCTGCGCGGTGGCCTATGACAAGCTGCCGGTGGACGGCTTCTGTCTCGAGGGCATCGAGAGCATCACGGCAGCCGACGTCGCGGACTTTCAGGCCAAGGGGCTGACCTGCCGTCTGGTCACCAGCGGCGGCGAGGCCGGAGACAGCGTGTACGCCTATGTGGAGCCCGTGCTCTTCCCCGCCTCCGCGCCGGAATGCTCGGTGCTCAAGAATTTCAACATGGCCAAGTATCTGGGCGAGAACGCGGGCGCCATCG
Organism: Oscillospiraceae bacterium; assembly: GCA_024691985.1. Taxonomy (GTDB): domain Bacteria; phylum Bacillota; class Clostridia; order Oscillospirales; family Oscillospiraceae; genus Limivicinus. Next base: position 26,559 of record JAILNC010000133.1, read on the forward strand.
TGCTGATGGGCCAGGGTGCGGGCCGCTTCCCCACGGCCTCGGCGGTCGTGCGCGACCTCTGCGGGCTCGGCACGCTCGAGATGCTGCGTCCCGCCTGCCGCAAGGTCACGGCCGACAACAGCGCCTGCGTGCACAGCTACTACGTCCGCACGGACGAGGGGCACGCCTCCGCCTTCGCTTTTGCGCAGTGCGGCAAAGCCGACGGTCTGGTGCGCGGTGTGACGGAGCCGATGTCCGTCCCGGCCATGCACGCCGCGGCGGAGAGCATCCGGAAGGAGGGCGGCAGCGTATTCTTTGCCGCGATGGGATAAGCTCATGTTGAAGGTTGCAAAATTCGGCGGCTCTTCCGTTGCGGGGGCCGATCAGTTCAAAAAGGTCCGGCAGATCGTGGAGGCCGACCCCGCGCGGCGCATCGTGGTCTCCTCCGCCGCCGGCAAGCGCTTTTCCGACGACCACAAGCTCACGGATCTGCTGTATCTGTGCCATGCGCACCTGACCTACGGCGTCTCCTGCGACGATATCCTCGCCGCGATCCGCAGCCGCTTCGTCGGCATCCGCGACGCGCTGGAGCTGCGCTTTGACATCGAGGACGCGTTCGACGCCTACGCCGCGCGCCTCAGCCGCGACACCAGCGTGGACGAGCTGGTCTCCCGGGGCGAGTATTTCACCTCCCTGCTGCTTGCGGAATATCTTGGATACAGATTCGTAGACGCGGCGGACTGCGTGTTTTTCGGCTTCGACGGCCAGATCGACCGCCCGAAGACCTACGAGGCGATCCGCGCGGCGCTCGGGGAGTCGGAGCGCATCGTGCTCCCCGGCTTCTACGGCAGACTGCCGACGGGCAAACTCAAGGTCATGACCCGCGGCGGCAGCGACATCAGCGGCGCGCTGGCGGCGGCGGCCGTGGACGCCGACGTGTACGAGAACTGGACGGACGTGTCCGGCATCCTCATGGCCGACCCCCGTATCGTCGACAACCCCGCCCCCATCGACAAGATCACCTATGCCGAGCTGCAGGAACTGGCGTTCATGGGCGCCTCGGTCCTGCACGAGGACTCGATCCTCCCGGTCAAGGAGAAGGGCATCGCCCTGAACATCCGCAACACGAACCGGCCGGAGGACCCGGGCACGATGATCCTCGGGGACATCACGGACGAGCGGGACGAGGAGAACGAGCGCTTCCTCACCGGCATCGCCGGGCGCAGGAACTTCACCATCCTCACGGTGAAAAAGCGCAACATGAACACCTCCGCCTCCCTGCGGCAGGCGCTGGAGATCCTCGACCGATATCACGCCCCCGTGGAGCATATCACGCTCGGGCTCGACAGCTTCGCGCTGGTCTCCTCCACCGCTGCTCTGGGCGACGGGGTGTACGACGTGATCGCGGACATCCAGAAGGCTGTGCGGCCCGACGACATTCAGATCCAGGAGGGCATTTCTCTCGTGGCCACCATCGGCCGCAAGATGATCGCCCAGCCCGGCACCTCCGGCAGACTCTTCCACGCGCTCGGCAAGGCCGGCATCAACATCCGCACCATCGCGCAGGGCGCCGACGAGCTTTCGATCATCGTCGGCGTGGAAAATAAAGATTTCGAGGCCGCGATCCGCGTCCTGTACGGGCGCTTCGCCGGCTGACGCCAGAAGGAGGCAACCATATGAAAGCTCTCAACATCGCAGTTCTGGGCGCCACCGGCGCCGTCGGGCAGGAAATGCTCAAGATCCTAGCGGAGTACGACATCCCCGTAAACGAGCTCCGCCCCCTCGCCAGCGCCAGGAGCGTCGGCAAGTGCATCAGCTTCAAGGGGCAGGACGTGGCCATCCAGGAGGCCTGCGACGACGCCTTTGAGGGGCTGGACTTCGTGCTCGGCGCGGTCGAGGGCGACATGTCCAAACGCTTCGCCCCCGCCATCAAACAAAGCGGCGCGGTCTACATCGACAACAGCTCCGCCTTCCGTCTCGATCCCGACGTGCCCCTCGTGGTGCCGGAGATCAACGGGGCCGATGCTTTCAAGAACAAGGGCATCATCTCCAACCCCAACTGCTGCACAATCATCGCCCTCATGGCGGTCGCGGGCATCGCGAAGCTTTCCCCGATCGAGACCATGATCGCCTGCACCTATCAGGCCGTCTCCGGCGCGGGCCAGAACGGCATCGCGGAGCTCGACGCCCAGATGCACGCGCTGGCAAACGGTGAGAAGCCCGTCGTCAAAACCTTTGCCCACCAGATCGCCATGAACGTCATCCCCTTCATCGACGCCCCCTACGGCAACGATTACACCAAGGAAGAGATGAAGATGCAGAACGAAGGCCGCCGCATCCTGCACGCGCCCTGGCTCAAGGTCAACTGCACCTGCGTGCGCGTGCCCGTCATGCGCTCGCACTCCATTGCCGTCACCCTGCGCACCGAGAGCAAGGTCAGCGTGGAGGAGGCGAAGGCCGCCGTCGCCGCCTTCCCCGGCGTGCGTCTGATCGAGGACTACGAGGGCCGCTGCTACCCCACCCCGCTGGACACCACCGATCAGGATCTCGTCTGGGTCGGCCGCATCCGCGAAGATCTGACCGACGAGAAGGGTCTGACGCTCTGGTGCTGCGGCGACCTGATCCGCAAGGGCGCGGCCTCCAACGCCGTGCAGATCCTCAAGCTCCTCGCGGAGAAGGAAGATTAAGGCGCTTGCAGCGTATTCCGCCGGGCCGTACCGCGGCCCGGCGGCGTTCTGTTTTCTGTTTAAGGAGGAAAGCCCGTGACAAAAGAAGCGCAGGTCCGGAAAATGACCGACACGATCGCCCGCTTCATCGGCTTCAGCGCGAGGCAGCTCCCGGACGATGTGACCGCAAAGCTGCGCGAGCTGCGCGAAAAAGAGACCGGGGCGCTGCCGAAGGTGCTCTACGAGGCGATGTTCCGCAACATGGAGCTGGCGGCGGAGCTTTCCCGCCCCTCCTGTCAGGACACGGGGCTGGTGCAGTTCTGGCTCCGGTGCGGGACGGGCTTTCCGCTTATTAATGAGCTGGAGGGGCTTCTGCGCGAGGCGGTCCTGCAGGCCACGGCGGAGACCCCGCTGCGCCCCAACGTCGTGGAGGCCTTCGACGAGTACAACACCGGCACCAACGTCGGCCGGGGCGTCCCCTGCGTGCACTGGGACATCGTTCCCGGCTGGGACGGCTGTGAGATCTATACCTATCTCGCGGGCGGCGGCTGCGCCCTGCCCGGCTACGCGACCGTACTCATGCCCGGCGAGGGCTACGCGGGCGTGAGCCGCTTCGTCCTCGAGCGTCTGACCGAATATGCTCCGAACGCCTGTCCCCCGCTGCTGGTGGGCGTGGGCGTCGCCTCCTCGGCGGAGACCGCTGCCCTGCTGTCCAAGAAGGCCCTGCTGAGACCCGTCGGCTCGCACAGCGAGAATGAGAGAGCCGCCCGGATGGAGCGGCTGCTTGAGGAGAGCATCAACGCCCTCGGCATCGGTCCGCAGGGCGTGGGCGGCAGCTATACGGTCATGGGCGTGCACATCGAGCACGCGGCCCGTCACCCCGCCTCGCTCGGCGTGGGGCTGAGCGTGAGCTGCTGGAGCCACCGCCGCGGCCATCTTTTCTTCGACCGCGAGCTCAACTGCACCGCCGCCAGCCATGCCGGCTTTCAGCCCTGACGCGGGACAAGGAGGCAGTATGACCACTTACAAAGACGGCAGGCGCATCCTCTCCGCGCCTCTCTCCGACGACGATCTGCGGAGCCTGCGCATCGGCGATATCTTCTATCTCAGCGGTACGCTCACGACCGGGCGCGACGCGGTGCACCGCCGCGTTGTGGAAGAGGGCCGCGCCCTCCCCGTGGACCTTCGAGGCGGTGTGCTCCTGCACGCGGGCCCCATCGTCCGCCCGCTCGAGGGCGGCGGCTGGGAGATGGTCTCCATCGGCCCTACCACCTCCATGCGCATGGAGAAGTTTGAATACGAATTCGTCAAGGCCACGGACGTGCGCCTGCTCATCGGCAAGGGCGGCATGAAGGAGAACGCCGCCCGGGCCTGCAGGGACTTCGGATGCGTCCACTGCGTCATGCCCGCGGGCTGCGCGGTCGCTGCCGCGCTCAGCGTGGAGGAGATCGTGGGCGCCGATTGGCTCGATCTCGGCATGCCCGAGGCGCTGTGGACCTGCCGCGTCCGGGAGTTCGGCCCCCTGATCGTCTCGATCGACGCCGAGGGCCGCAACTACTTTGAGGAGAAGAAGGCCGAGTACAGGCGTCACAAGGACGAGCAGCTCGCCCGCCTCGCCAAAGAGCTTGCGTTCCGGGAATGAGCGCCGACGGCAGGCGCCCCGCTGTGCAATACAGCGGGGCGCCTGCCGTTTCTCTGTCTTTCTTACTTCGTGCCGAAGATGCGGTCGCCCGCGTCGCCGAGGCCGGGGACGATGTAGCCGTGGTCGTTCAAATGATCGTCCAGCGCCGCGACATAGATGTCGACGTCGGGGTGGTCCTCCTGCATCTTCTTCACGCCCTCGGGCGCGCCGATGATGCTCATGAGCTTGACGTGCTGCACGCCCGCCTCCTTGAGGAAGGTGACCGCCGCGGAGGCCGAGCCGCCCGTCGCCAGCATCGGGTCGACGACGATCGCGTCGCGCTCCTTGATGTCGGGGGGCATCTTGAAGTAGTACTTCACCGGCTCGAGCGTGTCGGGGTCACGGAACAGGCCGACGTGGCCGACCTTGACGTTGGGCATCATGCTCACCATGCCGTCGACCATGCCGAGGCCCGCGCGCAGGATGGGCACGACCGCCAGCTTCTTGCCGGAGATGCGCTTGCACTTCGCCATCGCCACGGGGGTCTTGACCTCGACCTCCTCGAGAGGCAGGTCGCGGGTAGCCTCATAGCACATCAGCATTGCGATCTCGGAGACGAGCTCACGAAACTCCTTGACGCTGGTTTTCTCGTCGCGGAGGATGGACAGCTTGTGCTGGATCAGCGGATGGTCGAAAACACATACTTTGCTCATGCTTTCTTCTCCTTCTATTCTGATTTGTTCTTTTTCTTTCAAGGATATCCATAAGGATTATAGCACGTATCGCAGCCGCTGGCAATGCTCAGTCTGGGACCTGCCGCTCTTTTTTCAGCCGCTCGAGCCTCTCGCGCTCCGCCTGCGACAGGCGCAGATAGACGGGCAGCAGGCTCTCCGCCGTGCCCGGCTCTTTGTCCCGCGCGGCCATCGCCACGCCCCAGGCGCTCTGCATGCGCAGATTCTCCGGCGCGAGCCTGTAAGCGATCCCCCGCGCCGCGAGATAGTCCGCGCTCATCTCCGCGCCGTCGCCCACAAGGAAGGGGCTCTCGCCGTACGCTGTCAGCTCCTCCGCCAGCTCCGACAGGGCGATGGGCCGATCCTCCGTCAGCCGGACGGGCCGCCCGTCCCCGATGCGAAACAGCGCGTTGTAGACCTGGCTGCGCCGCGCGTCCATCACAGGGCAGATCAGGCCCCCCGCCGCGAGGCCGTGCCAAGCCATGGCCTCCAGCGTGGACACGCCCACGCAGGGCTTTTCCAGCGACCAGGCCAGGCCCTTGACCATCGACACCCCGATGCGGATGCCCGTAAAGGAGCCGGGCCCCTGCGCCACGGCGAGCAGGTCGACGTCCTTATAGGAAAGCTCGGCGTTTTTGAGCATGTCCTCCCCCATCGGCAGGAGGGTCCGGCTGTGGGTCAGACCGCTGCACTGGCTGTACTGGCTCAAAAGCTTTCCGTCCCGGACCAGCGCGGCCGAGGCCGCCTTCGCCGAGGATTCAAACGCCAGAATCAGCATGCCTCCGCCCCCTCGATGGTGATTTTCCGGTCTGTGTCCGAGAGCTTTTCGATCGTGACGCGGATCTCGTCGCCGAAGAAGGCGTCCTGCACGTTCTCGCTCCACTCCACCGCGCAGACCGCGCCCCGGGCCAGATAGTCCTCCCAGCCGATGTCGAAGAGCTCGTCCGCGCCGGAGAGGCGGTACATGTCAAAGTGGATCAGCTCCCGCTGCCCGAGATACTCGTTGATGATGGTGAAGGTCGGGCTGGACACCCGGCAGTCGAGTCCCATGCCCCGCGCCATCCCCCGCACGAAAGCGGTCTTGCCCGCGCCCAGATCGCCGTACATCGCGACCACCGTCCCCCCGGGAAGCGGCCCGGCGAAGCGGCGGCCGAGCTCCTCGGTCTCGCGCTCGCTGTGCGTAATGTATTCTGCCATGCTCCGCTCCGTACTCCGATGAATTATTTCTCCCACGGTGCGGACAGTTTTTACAATGCGCTCACAATCCGCCCCGGGAGCTGTGCTATAGTGAATTTGATTATACACCGAAATCCCTCCTTGCGTAAAGAGGGACTTCGTGATAAACTACGTTTCGTTTCATTCATACAAATGTCCGGTCGGCAGTTGTTCGGTTTTTGAGAGGAGGCGGTGGCGATCCGACGCTTCAGGCCTTATATACGGCAGTTCTTTCAGAGGGCGGATATTTTTCTGCTGAGTATCTGCACGCTCTGCTCCATCTTCGGCGTCGTCATGATCCACAAGGCGGTTGTCGGCATGTACACCGGCGGCTGGAACATGTCTGCGCCCGCCAAGTACATCGCGGTGCAGATCTTTTCCATCTTCCTCGGCCTCGGCGCGTTCGTGCTTTTCACGATCATCGACGCCGACATCCTCGGCTCCCAGTGGAAGATCCTGGCGGGCATCAATCTGCTGCTGCTGGTGGCGCTGGTCATCTTCGGTCAGGACGACGGCACCGGCAACAAGGCGTGGATCCGCTTCGCCGGCATCGGCATCCAGCCCGCCGAGGTCATCAAGATCCTCTATATCATCATCGCCGCCCGACAGATGACATATATCAGGGAACACGAGGATATCAACAGCTTCTTTTCGGTCGTACAGATGGTGGGCCACTTCGGTATTGTGTTCGTGCTGATCGTCGTCGTCTCCTCCGACCTGGGAAGCGCCGCGGTCATCATGCTGATTTTCCTGACCATGTTCTTTCTGCTGGGGGTGCGGCTGTACTGGTTCGCGCTGGGCGGCGCGCTGGTGGCCGCGGCGGTGCCCCTGCTGTGGAACTACTTCCTCAAGGACTATCAGAAGAAACGCCTGATCGCCCCCTACGATCCGAGCATCGACCCCGATGGCTGGGGCATCACCTGGCAGACCACCCAGAGCAAGCTGACCCTGGCCTCCGGCCGCCTCACCGGCGTGGACGAGAGCCACCGCGCCACGGTCTTCACCGGCAAGCACACCGACTTCATTTTCTCCTGTGTGGGCGAGAATCTGGGGATGATCGGCTGCATCGTTGTCATCGTCCTGCTGATCATCATCATCGTCCACATCGTGCGCGTCGGGCTCAAGAGCGGGCGTCTGTTCGACATGCTCATCTGCATGGGCGTGGCCTCGGCCATGACTTTCCAGACCCTCATCAACATCGGCATGTGCATCGGCATCACGCCGGTTATCGGCATCACGCTCCCCTTCTTCAGCTACGGGGGCTCGTCCATGGTGACGATGTACGGCGCCATGGGGCTGGTCTCAGGCGTCAAATACAAGCTCAAGCCGGAGCATTTCTCTCTGATCTACTGACAAAAGGCAGCCCGCCGAAACGGGCTGCCTTGATTCTTATTCGGAAGCTGTGACGGTCTGCGCTGCGCGTCTGCCGACGAGGCGATCGTAATACAGCGTCTTGGTCGTCGCGATGTAGGGCGTGGACCAGAACTGCACCGCGTAGCCGAAGGTCGGGAAGGCCGCGAGCAGATACCAGCCGATAAAGCTCAGATCCAGCTCGAACAGCTCCGCCTTGTGGCCGTTCATCAGCAATCGGGATTCCCGCAGGCATTGGACCGGCGATTTCGTCGGATCGTCGATCAGCAGATAGATCGCCTGGGAATAGCGGTAATGCGCGATGACGCCGGGAAAGAACAGCAGCAGGCTCCAGAGGAAGACCAGCATGGCCTTCAGTATGTTCAGCACGATGACCTTCGGGAAGAAGCCGAAGGCGTCCAGCAGGTTGCCGAAGGCCGGCGCGTTCCCGCGCACCGTGTTCAGCAGGAAGATCAGAAAGCCCGCCCGGACGACGCTCATGGTCAGCGAGAGCAGAATATGGATCAGGTATGCGCTCGTCGGCGGCGTCATCCCGTCCAGATACTTGAGCGCGTATTCATAATTGCCCTCGGAAACGTAGTTCATGTAGTTCATGGCCTCGGACTCGCTGACGTTCACGCTCAGGACCCGCTGCCCCAGCAGCTCCACCACGATGGAGAGGAGCAGAAACACCATCCCCACCGTGAGCACCCGCGGTTTGGAGGATGCGATGATCTCCCTCGCCCGCTGCTTGATACCCCGTCGATCCAGTGACATTGAAAGCCTCCTTCGCCCATGTAGGGCTCAGTCACAATATAGCATCCGCCGCCGCTCCTGTAAAGAAAATAAGTTGTGAACAGAGCCGCGCGATAAATGTAAAAAACAGCTTGACAAGCACAGGCTTCAATGCTATTATTATCAAGCGTTCCGCAAGATGCGCGAGTGGTGGAATTGGCAGACTCGCTAGATTCAGGTTCTAGTGCTCACTCCGGGCGTGCGGGTTCAAGTCCCGCCTCGCGCACCAAAAACCCTTGAAATCGCTAAGGTTTCAAGGGTTTTTTCTATGCTTTTGCGCATAGATTTTTTACCCCTTCTTGACGCTAGATTTTCTGCTAGATTTTTTGATGCAAAAAGGAGGGTTTTTCTATGCGCAGAACAACGATTTTGAATTCTTGTTTATATTGTTTTGCCGCAGCCTCAATCAACCACACATCATTATTGACATATGTCTGAAATAATGATATATTATTTTCGACATAAGTCAGGAAAGAGGTGCACCTATGCCCAGAAAGCAGCGCTGCCGCTGTATCGGCGGCTACCCGGATCATTGGGAATTCTCGCCCGAGGAAACGTCTGACAAGGAACCCGTCGTGATGAG
>JAILNC010000016.1 GCA_024691985.1 Oscillospiraceae bacterium
CCATCTAACAAATTTCCGATTTTTCAAAAAAACTCAGAGAGATTGGCACGCTTGGGTTTCGTGGTACGTTGGCCTTAAAACCCTTGATTTTACAGGAAAAATCTTGGTTTTCCATGCGCTTTGGTTACACCTCAGATGGCGTCCTGTGACCCTCTCTCGATAAATGGCATTCAAGAGGTCAGCGGTTCGATCCCGCTTATCTCCACCATGAAGCCGAAATCATAATGATTTCGGCTTCATTTTTGTTGCTTTTTGCTTTTTCTATGGACGCTTGAATTTTGACGAAAAAAGGAGGATTCAAGCGTTCAAGATTTTTGTTCTGAAAAAGGCAAAAAACTGAGTGCTACCAATGGGAAAACGATGACTAAAAGAAAATGGATTTCTATGAATTCAAGCGCTCCAATTGAGGAAGTATTCAAGAGATTTCTGCTGTCGAAGAAAGCTCAAGGATTAGCAGAGAAGACTATTCTCTCATATGAACATCATCTTATCGCAATCAGAAAGCATCTTGATGTAACCATGATGATCGATGAACTTCAAAAGAGTGACTTAGAAGCAATGACGGTTAGTATGCGCGATGCAGGACTTGCTTCACACACAATCAGAACGTATACTGCTACGCTCAAGTCATTTTTCTCTTGGTGTAAAGAGCAAGACATAATGGATCTGTCTTTGCCTTTGTATAAAGCAGAGGAAACCATCAAAGAAACATACACTGATACAGAATTAAAAATACTGCTTGTAAAACCGAAGATTCGAGGATGTACCTTCGCAGAATACCGAAATTGGGTACTCGTCAGTTCCGAACACCATTGCGTTCTTCATCTCGGCCTTGGTCAGTTCGATGGTCTTCTTGTTCATGTTGATCTTCATTGTTTTTTCCTTTCTGCGGTCTTTGCCGCTACAGCGTCGGTCGCTACCCTTATTTTGTTTTGAGGTTTTGTTCTTCCCTCTTTGTGATTTAAGTATAGCATGAAGATACGCAAAAGATGTACCATAAACACGACATGAGATAAAAAGTAAAAAAGAAAAAACCCGAAAAATCAACGGGTTTCAGTTAGGCAGTTATAGTCTAATTCACGTCTAAATCGAAAGTGTAATCAGAGTAGTTTGCTTCTGCTTGGAAAGATGTTAGAAACATGATGGATCTTGATCAGAAGATGTTAAAAAGACAATTGAAAGTTAACATTCAAAGAGTTATAAAAATCGGCGAAAAAGATTAGAATTGACAAGAAATCAATCTGTGATATACTGCTATTGTACAATTCGTTTCTTGGTCTATAAGAGAAACGAAATAATAATTTGGGTTCTGAAATAATCAAACGAAGTGGGAACGCCTTGTAAATGGCTTGGCGATGATCCTCCGCGCGGCAGAAGCAACGCTTCTTCCGCGCTACGAGTGGGGCTTCTCCTGCAAGATGCTCGACCTCACCCGCCACATCGACAAGGTGAGAAAGGCGTAATTCCACACAGTTATTTAACAAAAAATACCCGAAAGCAATGCTTTCGGGTATTTTTTGCGGTCGTACGAAATCAACAAAACTGCGCGCGGTATAACAGCGGTTGAAATTGACTTGCGCTGCTGTTTGTGCTATTATATAAAGTTGACAGAAGGACGAAGCCATCGGCCGCAAACATACGGAGAGGAAGCACTATGAGAAAAAGGAAAACAGTCCGTACCATTATCGTGAAGGCGACGACCTGGCTCCTGACAGCATGCATGCTTGCCGGGCTCAGCGGCTTTGCCGCCTGTGCGGAGGGTGCGGATCAGGATACACCGCTCGTTGTGAGTGAGCGACAGGGTGAGGTGGAGGTCGGGAACATCACGATCAACACTGACGATGACGTCACAGGCGTTGAGGTGACAAGCACCTCCGGCACCGGCGCGGGAGGCACGCAGGTCACTACCGGCGACGTCAGCGTCACGCTCGACAGCGAGGGCATATGGTATAGCGGCTGCGGCGTAGAGGTGTATGAGGGCGCAAACGCCTCCAACACGATGGATATGGGCAGCATCGACGTGACCGTCACCGTTTCGGACGATTCTGCGGAGGCGTTCGGGATCGTTGTTTACAGCAAAGGCAGCGATCATGAAACCACGATCAACACCGAAAGCATCCAGGTGACGGGAAACGGGGACGATTACAGCAACGCGGTCGGTCTGGACCTTTATTCCTCCAACTCTGTCTCGGGCAGCAACAACAGCCTCGAGATCAACATAGACGGCAACCTCACGGTACATGACGAGCTCACCACGGCGCAGGGCGTCAGACTGTACAATGACGAGGGCGCCAACAACAGCGTGCGCATCACCGTGAACGGCAACGTAACGGCCACGATGAATACAGAGGACAGTGGGGAGCTTGCGGAAGGAATGGCTTTGACCACCGGAGGCTCCGGCAATAAAACAGAGGTCGTCGTGGACGGAGACATGACCGCCGACCGGCGGGGTTTGGGCGTTGACACCGAAGAAGGAGGAAGTACCGACGTGGTGGTCACCGGCACCATCTCCGGCACATATGTCGGCATTGGGTTTGGCGACGACTTCGATGTGGACAATACCTCTGTCACCACCTGGAAGATCGAATCCGACGGGGTCCTGGTCGATACTCTGTACGACTATATGAGCCCGGAGGAGATCACGGCCATCGCAGAGAAATTCATCCATTACATCGTCAAGCTGGCTCAGCCGGAACAGGGCGATATCCTCCAGGCCGTCAAGGCGGACGGAAGCGCCTTGGACACGAAAACCTACAAGGTTTCGGAGGACGAGGGCGAGAAGACGGTTTCGACGCAGACCGAAGGTAAAATCGTGCGCCTTAAGCTCAACAGCGACAAATACGAGATCGTCAGCGCCGAGAACGTCGACGGTACGCCGCTGAGCAAGGACGACCAGGGCTACTACTATTCGGTGACCCGGGGCGGCGGCATCCTCCTTTCGGCGATCCTGAAGGAGAAGAAGCCTCCCGAGCCTCCCACGCCTCCCGACCCTCCCAAGCCTCAGCCCTCGGGCGGCTCCGTTTTGGCGGCAGGCGGCGATGCTGTCAGCTGGATCAAGGTGAGCTACGAGCTGGACGGCGGCGTTTACAAGGAGGATCCGGGCCCCATCGTCCGGTACTGCACGCCGGGGCAGCTCATCTATCTGCTGGACGCGCCGGAGAAAGAGGGCTATGAATTCGGCGGCTGGTACAGGGAGATCAACGGCAAGCCCGAGATCCGCTCCGCGGGCGAGAGCTTCCAGACCTGGACCTCCGTGAACTTCACCGCGATCTGGAACGAAGCATGACGCAGCCAAAAAAGAACAGACCGACATGTCGGCCTGTTCTTTTTTTGCCCCGCGGGGCGCTTCAGAAGTTGACGACCACGGTGCCGTCGATCACCTTGATGGAGCCGTCGTCGGGATAATGGGGCATGTTTTTGACCTCTTCCAGATCGGCGAAGTCGTCCGCGCTCACAACGGTCGGCGCATAGCCGCACCACTGCCACATGAATTCCCTCCACCGGTAGTTGACCAGATAGCCCCCGACGTCGCCGTACGGGAACAGGCGGACGCGGATCTTGTCGCGGTCCCCGGACGAGACGGAGCTGTCGTCTATCCAGTTGAGGAAGGCGACCGGCAGCTCGTCGGAGTATCCGTCGGTCTCCTTGATCTGCGTGACGAGCGTGGTGAAGTAGCTGATCGCCTCCGTCTGCGCGTAGGTCGCCTTCAGATAGGCCATGTTGTCATAGCGGCAGAACACCAGCAGGATCAGGACGCACACGCAGGTCGCCGCATAAGCCGCGCCCTTCTCGACAAGGCCCCGCTTCCATTCGGCCTTGTCCAGCAGCCAGACGAACCAGACAAACGGGAGAAGCAGCGCATAGACCATGACAGAATGTACAAGCTGTTCTCCGACCATCACGAGGATAAGATTCGTGGAGATCGGGAAGAGCAGCATCAGCAGGGCGCAGATCAGCGCGTTGAGCCGATTCGTTTTATAGATTTTTACGATCCGCTGGACGCTCAGCAGGACGCTGAACAGCACGACGGCCTTGTAGAGAATGCTGACGCGGTCCCGATACATATAATACTTGGAATTGATGTTGGGATAAAAGAACTCTTTATATGCGTAGGCGGCCCTGCGGAAGTATTCCGGGAGCGAAGCCTTGCCTATGGAGGTCGTTCCGAAATAGTCGAAGCTCACATCCTTTACGGACAGGAGGACAGAATTGAGAACGAGATAGAAGACAAGAGCGGCGATCATACACAGGCCGGAAAGGATGATTTTTTTCAGCAGGCTTTTCCAGTCGTCTGCTTTCGCGGAAAAGGCGATCAGATACATTAGGATCAGCGTGACGCCGACAGGGAAAAAGGCCTGATAGATCCCAATGGCTGAGCCCATCAGAACGATCCCGGCAAGCTTCAGATACCATTTGTCCCCGAGACAGATGCAGTATGCCCCCAACACGGTAAAGAAGAGAGAAAACAAAAAGAAATGCGCGCAGAACATATATCCGAAGATGCTGGTGACCACCGGGAAAGAGGCCATCAGGCCGCCGATGAAGGCGCAGAGGAAGAGGTTCCGGATCTCCAGCATCCGGATGATCAGACAGGCCGACACGGCGATGAGCACGATCGCGAGCAGGCCGTTGAAAAGCGGCAGGCTGACATGCCCCTGCTTGAAAAGAAAGGTCTCAAGCTTCCCCATATAGTCAAGCATCCATCGGCCGAGATAATATGTCCCGCCCACCCCGTAATTCATAACATCGTCATGGACGGAGAATTTGTTGAACAGCCCCATTCCCTGCGAGGCGACCCCCCACAGGAACGTGCTGACCACGGCGGTTTTATACCGCACGTCCGTTTTTCTCAGCTTCTCGACCAAATCAAATCGCATACGGCTTCCTCCCTCTTTCCCGGCGGACCTGTTTGCCCGCAGTATAGCATATCCGGCAAATTCCCGTCAATATTCACGCCGAGCTGCGCATGAAAACCCAAAGAGGCTTTTTCCGCTTTTCGGGACGCTTTGCGCTTGTAACGGGGCCGATCATGCGATATAATATCTTAAATATACCCCGTTTTATCGAAGGGAGGCCGTGCCTTGTGAACAACGCGCCGGACGAGAGGGTCCCGCTGCTTTCCCTGGACAGGAGAAAAAGCACCATCCTGCGCGGTGTCGCCATCTTATACGTGCTGCTCGGGCACGCCAAATATATCGCCTGGGGCGGCGTCGGCGGTGTGACGCTGTTCCTGCTGCTGAGCGGCTACGGGCTGGAGGCCTCGTTTGAGGACAGGGGACTGGAGAACTATTGGCGGAGGCGGTTTTTCAAGGTCTGGCTCCCGTACATGATCGTCGGCGTCTTCAACGTGCTCATCCTGCACGTGGAGGGCAGCTACGAGATCTTCTGCACGGTCGTCGGACTGGACTTCTATATGAACGCCGACAAGACCATGTGGTATATCTCCTATATCCTGTTCTGGTACGCGGCCTTTTACCCGCTGGCGCTGCTGACGCGGCGCGCCGGGGACAGACGGATCGGGACCGCTGTCCGGCTCGCGGGCCTCTTCCTGTTCTCGTACGTGTTCTATCGCCTGAGCCTGATCGGCGTCTGGGACGGGACGAGCGGCGCGAAGCGCTATGTGATCTTCTTCCCGCTCGGCGCCGCGCTGTGCGCGCTGGGTCGGGTGCAGGTGAAGGAATGGATAAGAACGCTCGTCTGGCCGGGGCTCTTTTTCCTCTCGACGGTCTATATGGTCATCTCGTACGGCATGACGCCGTGGACCTGGAAATACGCCCTCTTCGGGGCGCTGCAGGTTCTGGCCGCGTCGCAGTTCGTGCACCTCGGCGGCGCGGCGGAGCGTGCGCTGCTCTGGCTCGGGAAGTACTCCTACCCGATCTATCTGTTCGAGTGGACGGTTTTCCGGCGGCGGGAGCAGTGGCTCGGCATGCTCAAGTTCCAGCCGCTGATCGATCTGGGCTTCATCCTGCTGACCGCGCTGTTCGCCTTCGTTTTCTGGGAGGCTAACCGGCGCTTTGAGGAGCTGGCGGCGTACGCGATTGCAAAGCGCAAGGCCCTGTGATACAATCAAAATACGGAGAAAGCGATATGAGCTACAACTTTTTTGCCTACCTTTCGCGCATGCGCTACATCGGGCGCTGGAGCCTGATGCGCAACGCCATGCCCGAGAATATCCAGGAGCACAGCCACATGGTGGCGGTCATCGCCCACGCGCTGGCGATCATCCGGCGCGACGTGTTCGGTGTGCCCTGCGACCCGGAGGAATACGCGGCGGTCGCGCTGTATCACGACTGCTCGGAGATCCTGACGGGGGACCTGCCCACGCCCATCAAGTACCACAGCCCGGAGATCATGGCCGCCTACCGCCAGGTGGAGGGCCTGGCCTGCCGCAAGCTGCTGGACACCCTGCCCGACGAGCTGCGCCCGGCCTTCGAGCCGATGCTCTCGGGCGTGACGCAGGCGCGCTGCCGCGATCTCGTCAAGGCCGCCGACAAGCTCTCGGCCTATATCAAGTGCATCGAGGAGCGCCGCGCCGGCAACGACGAGTTCCTCTCCGCCGAGAGGCAGACGCGCAGGACGCTCGAGGAGTGCGGCCTGCCCGAGGTGGACTATTTTCTCAGGCATTTTATCCCGGCCTTTGAGCTGACGCTCGACGAGCTGGGCACGATCGAAGACTGAAAAACCTGTCATTCCAAGCGAAGCGAAGAATCTGAAGGATCTTTCGACTCGCTTCGCTCGCTCAAGATGACAGCACAGGAAAGAATAAAAAAGGGGAAATTCATATGCCGACACTGGGATTCATCGGAACCGGGAACATGGGCGGCGCGCTGGCGCGGGCCGCGGCGAAAAAGGCGGAGAACACGGTCCTGCTCACGAACCGCACGCAGGCCAAGGCCGAGGCGCTGGCCGCGCAGATCGGCGCGCAGGCCGTCACGCCGGAGGAGGCCGTCGCGCGGGCGGACTATCTCTTCCTCGGCGTCAAGCCCCAGATGCTGCCCGGCCTGTGCGAAACGCTCGCCCCGCTGCTCAAGGCGCGGGCGGACCGCTTCGTGCTGGTCACGATGGCGGCGGGCACGAGCCGGGAAAAGCTGCTGAATATGCTGGGGCTGACGCTCCCGGTCATCCGCATCATGCCGAACACCCCCGCCTCGATCGGGCAGGGGATGATCCTCTACAGCCCGGGCGCGGACGTGACGGCGGCGGAGGAGACCGCCTTTGTCGAGGCCATGGCGGGCGCGGGCCGCTTCCTGAAGCTGGAGGAGCGGCTCATCGACGCGGGCAGCGCCCTCTCGGGCAGCGGCCCGGCCTTCGTCGACCTCTTCCTCGAGGCGCTGGCGGACGGCGGCGTGGCCTGCGGTCTGCCGAGAAAGCAGGCAGTCGAGCTGGCGGCGCAGACGCTGATCGGCTCGGCGGCGTTGTGCCTCGAGACCGGGAAGCACCCGGGCGAGCTCAAGGACGCGGTCTGCTCGCCGGGCGGCACGACGATCCAGGGCGTGCGCGCGCTGGAGGAGCGCGGCTTCCGCGGCGCGGTCATCGAAGCGGTGATCCGCACCTACGAGAAAAACCTCAAGCTGTAAGGGGTGGGCGCCATGACCGTGTTCCTTGTCACGCTGGCGGTGCTGCTGGCGCTGCTCTTTCTGGCGGGGAGATATTTCTTCCTCTTCACCTTCAAGCGCTGGGATGAGCCCTACGACTGGCAGAGCGGCCTGAGCGAGGACGACGAGATCACGATGATCCGCGACCGCGCGTTTTTCGACAGCCCGGACCGCGAGGAGGCGGAGATCACCTCCCGCGACGGACTCAAGCTGCGCGGCCTCTTCTACGACCGCGGCGGCGAGACGACGGTGATCTTCGTCCACGGCTACCGGGGCGGGCCGGAGGAGCTCACGGGCATCGCGAGTCCCCTGTGCGCCGCGGGCTACAACGCGCTGCTGATCTATCAGCGCGGCCACAACAAAAGCGAGGGCGCTTACTTCACCATGGGCGTGCGGGAGCGCTATGATCTGCTCGGCTGGATTGACTATGTCAACAAGCGCAGGCCCGGCGGGAAGGTCGCGCTCTTCGGCTGGTCCATGGGCGCGGCGACCGTGATGGGCGCGCTGGGCGAAGAGCTGCCGGAGAACGTCTGCTGCGCCGTGGAGGACTGCGGCTACGAAAACCTCTTTGACCAGCTGCACGCTTCCACGAAGCTGTACATGCCGAAGCTGCCCTTCGGCGGCTTCTTCACGGGGCTGCTGGACGTGTACTGCCGCCTCTTCCGCGGCTTTTCGATCCGCCTGCCGCTGAGCCGCGCCCTCGCGAGATGCAAGGTGCCGGTGCTGTTCATCCACGGCGGCGGCGACGGTCTCGTGCCCTATGACAATCTGGACAAATGCTACACGGCCTGCGCGTCGAAAAAGCTGCGCTCCTCCTACGCGGGGGCGCCGCACATCAGCTCCTTCGGGCGCGAGCCGGAGCGCTATCTGCGTGAGCTGGAGGGCTTTCTGCGCACTTACACGGAATAAAACGGGATTTTATAAGGAGGGCTCCGCATGTATCTCGATCTGACCTATATCATCATGGTCCTGCCCGCGGTGATCTTCTCCCTGTGGGCGAGCTGGAACGTCAAGCACACTTACAGAAAATACGAGAAGCAGATCAACAGCCGCGGCCTGACCGGCGCCGACGCCGCGCGCCGGGTGCTGGACGCCAACGGCCTGCGCAATGTCCCGGTCGAGTGCGTGTCCGGCGAGCTGACCGACCACTACGACCCGCAGGCCAACGTCATCCGCCTGTCCGAGAGTGTGTTCGGCTCCGCCTCCACGGCGGCGGTGGGCGTGGCCTGCCACGAGGTCGGGCACGCGATCCAGACCGCGCAGGACTACCTGCCCGGCAGGATACGCCAGGCCATCATCCCGGCGACGAACTTCGGCGCGAAGCTCTCGATCCCGATGCTGCTGCTGGGCCTCTTCCTGAGCAGCTATTCCCAGAAGTTTCTGTACCTGGCCTATGCGGGCGTGGCGCTCTACGCGCTGGTGGCCCTGTTCCAGATCGTGACCCTGCCCACCGAGTTTGACGCGAGCCGCCGGGCCCTGCGCACTATCGAGGGTATGGGCCTGCTGGAGGGCGAGGAGCTGACCGGCGCGAAGAAGGTACTCAGCGCCGCGGCCCTGACCTACGTCGCGGCCCTCGCGACGACGCTGATGCAGCTGCTGCGTCTGTTCATGGCCGTCAACAACCGGAGGAGATAGAAAGGAGCGCTGACATGAAACGTACGCTTTTCCCGCGCACCCTGCTCGCCGTCCTGCTCGTGCTGACGATGGCGCTCTCCCTCTTCCCCATGTCCGCCTGGGCGATGGACGACCTTGGCGAAGGAGAGCGTGGAGATATTTTTGATGTCGATGATACCATGGAAAACAACGCCGGCACGGTCACGATCAACGGCGGCACGGTCACGAACAACAACGCCGGCGGTATGGTCCAAGGCAACTACGGCACCGTTGCGAACAACAACGCCGGCGGTATGGTCGATGGCAACTACGGCACGGTCAAGAACAACAACGCCGCGAGCGGCGGCAAGCCGGACGGCCAGGTCGGGACCAACCACGAAGGCGCCCTGGTCGAGCGGAACTACGGCACGGTCACGACCAACGCGGGCACGATCGGGACGACAGACAACGGCGAGCCGCTGTTCTTCACGGGCAACTTCGGCACGGTCGGGACCAACGCGTCCACCGGTACGATCACGGCCAACCACGAAGGCGGCACGGTCACGGACAACTACGGCACGGTCACGGTCAACGATGAACTCGGCATTGTCAGTACTAACTATGCCGGCGGCAAGGTCGAAACGAACAACGGCGAGGTCGGGGAGAACCACGGCACCGTCACAGACAACAATGGCGCTATTTCTTACAACTTTGAGGGCGCCACCGTCGTGAACAGCAAAGGCAGTATTCAAGAAAACACCGGCACGATCGGGCAGGTCGACGAGGACGGCAATCCGGTAGAAGGCACCGGCAACTTCGGTTTTGTAGAGTTCAACGGAGAAGGCGGCGTGATCGTCGTCAACCACCGTTTTGTCCATACCAATGACAGGGGCGGCACGATCACGGATAACCTGGATTACGTCGAGAATAACTACGGCAAGATCGTGAACAACTACGGCGGCAATGTCACCAATAAAACCGACGGCGGAGGCTACACCGGCACTGTCATGAACCAGTACTCGTACGGCGTGCAGATCGCGGGCAAGAACGCCGCGGCCGGCGCCGCGGACGGGGACATGAAGCTGTACGCCGACGTGTACTGGCTGCTGGACGGCGCGTCGGGCAGCGTCACCGTCACGCCGAAGAGCGGCTACACCCTCGCCATGCCGACGCTGGCGGAGGACGCCGGCGCCATGAGCGCGACGGGGAGCGAGAGCGGCGGCTGGACGCTGAGCTTTACGAGCCTGCTGAAAAACGTCACCCTGAACCTCAGCGCCAAGCTGATCAAGAAGCCCGCGGAACCCGCGAAGCCCGCGGCTCCGGTCGTTTCCGAGGAGTACTGCGCGTCGGTCGCGTCTATCGCCGTGCTGCAGCTCGTGTTTGAGGACGGGTTTGGCGGCTCGGCCGTGCTGTCCGTGCCGCAGGGCAAGCCCTTTGCGCTGCCCGACGCGCCGGAGCACGAGGGGTACAGCTTCCTCGGCTGGGAGGCGGAGATCGACGGGCAGACTACGGTCTTTGCCGCGGGCGAGCGCATCAAGCTCGACAAGGCGGTCGGCTTCCGCGCCCTCTGGGCCTCTCCCACCGCCGAGGCCGGGATGAAGCTCGACGTGAGGGGATAAATCGCCCCCACGGCATGGATCGATTTCCGACCCACCCCCCGTAGGGGCCGACGCCCTCGGCGGCCCGAAGCCGCGGGCGATTCGTGAATCTCCCCTGCGGCATGGATTGATTTCCCCACCCCAACCCCCGTAGGGGCCGACGCCCTCGGCGGCCCGGCGGGGATTTGGCATCCACAATAAATAAATGTACGGCGAATCCGTTGCGTTTACCGGATTCGCCGTACATTTTTTATCGTTTTGAAGTGACATCGCGCGGGACGCCCGGGGGTCGTCCCCTGCGACAGGTGCCCCAATTGTGTGTCAGCCCTCGGCTTCCTTGTCGAGCTTCCGGTTGCGGTAATAGAGGCAGATGTCGAAGACGACCATGGCGATGTCCGCCAGATAGAACCAGGTGGAGTAGGGGAGGACCCCCGTGCGGCTGAGGGTGATGAACTTCCCCGTCACGCCGATGAGGTAGCCGAAGACGATGATGAACTCGAAGGCCACGCTCTTGCCCTTGGCGGTGCGGGAGCGCCAGGACTTGGAGATGTTGAAGGGCCAGGAAATGCCGAAAGCGACCAGCATCGCGATCTCGCACAGCTGTACGGCGTCCATCTGCTTACTCTCCTTCCTTCCCGCTCTTCTGCGGGGGATCGGTCTGCGGGGCTTCGGCCTGCGCTTCCTCCGCCGGGGCGGCCTCCTGCGCGGGCTCGGCGGGCTTGTCCGCCCCGGCCTCGGGGGCGTCGCCGTCGGTCATGGAGATCTTGCGCGCGGGGCGCTCGATGCTCTTGTCCTCCTTGACCCTGCGCAGCTTCTGCGGGGGCATGGGCATGAACTCGCCGTGATCGAAGTAGTAGTTGAACTCCTCGGCCTCCATGGTCTCATGCTCGAGCAGGTACTCGGCGATGGCGCGCAGCTGGTCGGCGTGCTCGAGCAGGATCGCCTCGCACCGGGCGCTGGCCTCGTCGAAGATCTTCTTGACCTCCTCGTCGATCATGCCGGCGGTCTCCTCGGAATAGCTCTTGGTCTGGCCGAAGTCGCGCCCGATGAAGATGGAGTGGCCGGAGTTGTCGTACGAGATGGGGCCGAGGCGCTCGCTCATGCCGTAGCGCATGACCATGTCGCGCGCGATGGAGCTGGCCTGCTGGATGTCGCCGGACGCGCCGGTGGAGATGTCGTCCAGAAACAGCTTCTCCGAAATGCGGCCGCCCAGGGCCATGACGATGCTCTCGAACATCTCGCCGCGGGATTTGAAGTTCTCCAGATCCTCCTGCGGCCGGAAGAGCGTGAAGCCGCCCGCCGCGCCGCGCGGGATGATGGTGATATAGTGCACGGGGTCCACATGCTCGAGATAGCGCCCGGTGACGGCGTGGCCGGCCTCGTGGTAGGCGGTGAGCTTTCTGGCCTTCTCGCTCATCTTGCGGCTCTTCTTCTCGGGGCCCATCTGGACCTTCAGGATCGCCTCGTCGATATCCTCCATGTTGATGAAGCGGTGCTTGCGGCGCACGGCCAGCAGCGCTGCCTCGTTCATGAGGTTTTCGAGATCGGCGCCGGAGAAGCCCGGCGTGCCCTTGGCGATGGAGTTGAGGTCCACGTCCTCGGCGAGCTGCTTGTCGCGCGCGTGGATCTTCAAAATGGCCTCGCGTCCGCGGATGTCGGGCAGGCCGACGTAGACCTGGCGGTCGAAGCGGCCCGGACGCAGCAGGGCGTTGTCCAGGATGTCCGCGCGGTTGGTGGCCGCCATGACGATGACGCCCTCGTTGTTGCCGAAGCCGTCCACCTCGACGAGCAGCTGGTTGAGCGTCTGCTCGCGCTCGTCGTGGCCGCCGCCGAGGCCGCTGCCCCTCGGACGGCCGACGGCGTCGATCTCGTCGATGAAGATGATCGCCGGGGCGACCTTCTTGGCCTGCTCGAAGAGGTCGCGGACACGACCCGCGCCGACGCCGACGTAGAGCTCGACAAAGTCGGAGC
>JAILNC010000050.1 GCA_024691985.1 Oscillospiraceae bacterium
AGGCTCGAACTCGCTACCTCCACCTTGGCAAGGTGGCGCTCTACCGGATGAGCTAAAGCCGCGGATGGTGCCTCAGGCCAGAGTCGAACTGGCGACACGCGGATTTTCAGTCCGCTGCTCTACCAACTGAGCTACCGAGGCGAATCTGTGAGGTGAAGCATGGTGGGAACAACTGGACTCGAACCAGTGACCCCCTGCTTGTAAGGCAGGTGCTCTAACCAGCTGAGCTATGCTCCCGCGTCACAGCTTTGTAATAATACTAAAGAAAATCCGATTTGTCAAGCGTGAATTTTGCTTTTTCTACGCTTTCCTTTTCGCCGTGAGCCAGAGCCTGCCCTGATCGGCCTGCGGGCCGTCCTGCCGGAAGCGGACCGCGTCGAAGCCGGCCTGCTCCAGAAGCTGCCGCAGCGCGTCCGGCTTGTGGGCGTATTCGATATGCTCCTCACCTTCGCGCGCCCAGAGCCCGCCGCGCCGGGTGAACAGGTCCATCCCGTAGACCAGCGCGCGGCTGTCCTCGTCAAAGTCCGCACGCCAGAGGCAGAGCAGATCCTCCGTCTCGTCGACGAAGATCTGCCCGTCCAGCGCGCGCAGAAAGTCCGGCGTGCGCATGTCGAAGATCAGCAGCCCCTCCGGGCGCACGAAGAGATGCAGACGGCGGAAGACCTCCGGCAGCAGCTCCGGCGCGAGGTAGTTGAGCGCGTCGAGCGAGCAGACCGCCGCGTCCACCGTACCGTAGAGGTCGAGTTCCTCGGCGCTCTGGCACAGAAAGAGGGGCGGCTGCACCCCGGGGACGGCCTTGTCCCGCGCCTGCATGAGCATGTCCACCGAGCGGTCGCAGCCGATCATCTCATAGCCGCGCTCCGCCAGCGCCCAGGTCAGCGTCCCGGTGCCGCAGCACAGATCGAGCAGCAGCCCGAACTCCCCGCCGTCCGCGCGAAACAGCGCCTCGTCGTAATCCGCGAAGGCCGCGTAGGGCACGTCGCCCGTCAGACGGTCGTACCAGCGGGCCAGCGGCGCGTAGCAGCTCACGCCTCGCTCTCCTTCATGCGGTCGAACACGGCGGCATAGCCGCCGCTGCCGTACTGCAGGGCGCGGTTGACCCGGCTGATCGTGGCGCTGGAGGCGCCGGTTTCCGCCAGGATGTCGGTATAGATCTTGCCGTCGTAGAGACAAGAGGCCACCTGATAGCGCTGCTCCATGGCCACCAGCTCCGTCACCGTGCACAGATCGTCAAAAAAGCGCATACACTCGTCCAGATCCCGCAGAGAGAGGATCGCCTCGTACAGCTTCTCGTTGCGGGGCTTCTTCGGCCGTTTGTTCATAGGAACCTCCCAGACAGGTGATGAAAGGACTGCTCATACTTTACACCTTTACATCGGAAAAGTAAAGAGAAGTTTACCGAAAATTCAGCAATGCCCATGCAATCCCACTTGCGCAATGCGCGGGGGTATATTATAATATTCAAGCAGGCTTTTTAAGTAATCCCTGCAAGAAACACACAGGCGGCTTTTGACCGCCGGAAAGGGGGAGGGATCATGGCTCTGATCTCACAAATGGGAATGAGCGCGTTCTGGCTTGTCGCGATGGTCGTCCTGCTGGTCGTGGAAGGCATGGCGCCGGGACTGGTGTCCATCTGGTTCGCGCTGGGGGCGCTGGCCGCGCTGATCTCGTCGCTGCTCAAGGCGCCTGTCTGGCTGCAGGTGCTGTGGTTCTTCGTGGTGTCGCTGGCGACGCTGCTGATCACCCGGCCCCTTGCCAAAAAGTATGTCAACGCCCACACCGTGCACACCAACGCGGACATGGCCATCGGACAGGACTGCGTCGTGACCGAGGCGATCGACAATGTGGCCGGCACCGGCGCGGTGAGCGTCGGCGGCAAGATCTGGACGGCCCGCATGGCCGAGAAGGACGGCCGGGCCGAAAAGGGCGCCGTGCTGCGCGCCGTGCGCATCGAGGGCGTCAAGCTCATCGTGGAAGAAAAGAAGGAAGCGCAAAACTGAGGAGGTTATATCATGCAATTTGTTCTGCCTGTCGTACTGCTTATCGCCATCATCATTTTCATCCGCTGCATCCGCATCGTCCCGCAGGCCAAGGCCTATGTCATCGAGCGCCTCGGCGCCTACAAAACCACCTGGGACGTCGGCTTCAAGGTCAAGGCGCCCTTCATCGAGCGCGTGGCCAAGATCGTCTCCCTCAAGGAGCAGGTGGCCGACTTTCCGCCCCAGCCCGTGATCACGAAGGACAACGTCACCATGCAGATCGACACTGTCGTCTACTTCCAGATCACCGACCCGCGCCTGTACACCTACGGCATCGAGCAGCCCATGCTCGCCATCGAGAACCTCTCCGCCACTACGCTGCGCAACATCATCGGCGAGCTGGAGCTCGACCAGTGTCTGACCAGCCGCGACATCATCAACTCCAAGATGCGCTCCATCCTCGACGAGGCCACCGACCCCTGGGGCATCAAGGTCAACCGCGTGGAGCTGAAGAACATCCTCCCGCCCAAGGAGATCCAGAACGCGATGGAGAAGCAGATGAAGGCCGAGCGCGAACGCCGCG
>JAILNC010000071.1 GCA_024691985.1 Oscillospiraceae bacterium
AGGACCTGGGTCCGGGACGGCGGCCGCGTCAGCTCGATCGCGGCGATCGGCCTGCTGCGCTCAGGCGAGGGGCGGGAATACCGCGCCTGCGCCGACCGGCGGCTGGCCGTTCTGGAGGACCCGCAGATCCTCGACGCGAAGCTCGAGCCTTTCCCGGTACAGCCCTGGCTGCTGTACTACACCGACATCGCCGAGGACCCGGACGAGTGGGTCAACGTCTCGATGGCGGCCTATTACGGCAAGGACAGCGTGTCCTTCCCCGGATACTAAAAGGAGAACCCATCCATGAATATTCTCGTGGTCGACGACGAGCGCCTGCTCGTCAAGGGCATCAAGTTCAATCTGGAGAACGAGGGCTACACCGTGGATGTGTGCTATGACGGCGAGAGCGCCGTGAACATGGCGCGCGCGGGGGACTACGCCCTCATCATTCTCGACCTGATGATGCCGAAGAAGGACGGGCTGGAGGCCTGCCAGGAGATCCGCAGCTTCTCCACCGTCCCGATCATCATGCTCACCGCCCGCAGCGAGGACGCCGACAAGCTCATGGGCTTCGAGTCCGGCGCGGACGACTATATGACCAAGCCCTTCAACATCCTCGAGCTCAAGGCCCGCGTGCGCGCGCTGATCCGCCGGGCCGGCATCGCCGCGCCCGCCGCGGCGTCGGCCTCGGTCTATACCTGCGGCCCCATCAGGCTGGACGAGAGCTGCCGCAGCGCCTTCAAGGACGGCAAGGAGACGGAGCTGACCATGAAGGAATTCGACCTCATGCTCTTCCTGCTCAAAAACCCGGGCAAGGTCTTCTCGCGGGAGAGTCTGCTGGATCTCGTCTGGGGCTACGACTATCTGGGCGACACCCGCACCGTGGACGTGCACATCCGGCGCCTGCGCGAAAAGCTGGAGCCGGACCCCGCGCGCCCGCAGTACATCATGACGAAGTGGGGAGTGGGCTACTACCTTGAAACGCATCATTAACACCGGCAGCATCCGCTTCCGCTTCTTCGTGTTCATCGCGCTGCTGCTGCTGGTGCTGCTGCTGCTTCTGAACTTCTACCCCACCATCTCGGCGCGCGACGCTGTGTATCAGGAGAAGCAGAGCTCCATGTCCAGCCGCGGCGCGGCGCTGGCCTCGGCGCTGGCGGTGCTCGACCGGCCGGATGAGGAGCGCGTGGCGGAGGTGCTGCGCCTGCTGGAGATCCAGGACTATGACCGGGTGCTCTTTACGGACAGCGAGGGCCGCACCATCTACGATTCCGGCGGCGCGGACGATGCGCACGTGCGCGAGGACGTGCAGACCGCCCTCTCGTCGAAGACGGTGTTCCGCTCCTCCCTGCGGGGGGAGAGCTTTTCCTCGGGCTACGCCATCCCGGTCAGCGCCCAGGGCGTGATCACCGGCGCTGTCTACCTGCACGAGTCGGACGCCGAGCGCGGGCAGATCCTGCACGGCATGCAGGTGCAGATCCGCACGGTCTCCCTGATCATCGCGGCCGCCGCGCTCGTGATGGCGGCGGTCTACTCCTCGGGCACGCTGCGGCGTGTGCAGGAGCTGTCGGCCTCGATGCGCATCGTGGCCGGCGGCGACTACAGCTACCGCATGACCACCTCCGGCACGGACGAGCTGGCCGAGCTCGGCAACGAGTTCAACGAGCTGACCGAGCGCCTCGAGGATACCGAGCGGCAGCGCCGCCGTTTCGTCTCCGACGCTTCGCACGAGCTCAAGACCCCGCTGGCCTCCATCCGCCTGCTCTCGGACAGCATCGTGCAGACCGAGGGCATGGACAGCGCGACCGTGCGCGAGTTCGTCACCGACATCGGCAACGAGGCCGAGCGCCTGCAGCGCACGACGGAGAAGCTGCTGGCCCTCTCGCGCCTGGACGACGATATCCAGATCGTGCCCGAGCCGGTGGACGTCCGGCAGGTCACGCTGGACGCGCTGGCCGTCCTGCGCCCCCTGGCCGAGGAGCGGCGCGTCACGATCCGCACCGCCCTGGACGACGGCTGCGTCGTGCTGGCTACGGTGGACGACATGTTCCACATCGTCTTCAATCTGATCGAAAACGCCATCAAATACAACGTCCCCGACGGCAGCGTGGGCGTCTTCCTGCACGCCGATGAAGAGACGGTGAGCTTCACCGTCGAGGATACCGGCATCGGCATCCCCGAGGATGAGACCTACAACATCTTCGCCCGCTTCTACCGCGTGGACAAGGCCCGCTCCCGCGAGGCGGGGGGCAGCGGCCTCGGCCTGAGCATCGTGCACGACGCGGTCAAGGCCCACGGCGGCAGCATCGCCGTCGGCCAGAACAAGCCGCAGGGCTCGCGCTTCATCGTGAGCTTTCCTCTCTATAGTATAGAAAGGACCTGAGGACATGAACCATCTTGCGCGTATCCGCGCCCAGCTGGAGCGCCGCGGCATGGACGCCGTGCTGATCACGGACGGAAAGAACCAGCGCTACGCGGCGGGCTTTCCCTTCACCGACGGCGTTGTGCTCGCCGCGCGCGAAGGGGCGTGGCTGATCACCGACTCGCGCTACATCGAGGCGGCGCAAGCCGCCGCGGACGAGGGCGTCACGGTCTGGCTCTTCGACCGGGCGCATCCCCTCTCCGCGCGCCTCAAGGAGGCGATCCGGGAGAGCGGGGCGCAGCGCCTCGCCGCCGAGGACCGCAGTCTCAGCCGCGCGGCCTGGCTCGGCTGGGAGAAGAAGCTCGGCCTGACGCTCGAAGCGGCGGGCGGGCTCTTTGCAGATCTGCGCGCGGTCAAGGACGAGGCGGAGATCGAAGCCATGACCGGGGCCCAGCGCATCGCGGAGGCCGCGCTCGAAGAGCTGCTGCATCTTATCCGCCCGGGCATGACCGAGCGCGAGGCCGCCGCGGAGCTTGTGTATCAGATGCTGCGCCGCGGCTCGGAGGGCAATTCCTTCGACCCCATCGTCGTGACGGGCAGCAAGACCAGCATGCCCCACGGCGTGCCGGGGGACAGGGTCATCCGGAGCGGCGACTTCGTGACCATGGACTTCGGCTGCATCAAAAACGGCTACTGCTCCGACATGACGCGCACCGTCGCGATCGGCTCCGCCACCGACGAGATGAAGAACGTCTACGACACGGTGCTGCGCGCCCAGCTTGCCGGGATCCGGGCGGCGCGGGCGGGCGTTCTGGGCAGGGACGTCGACGCCGCGGCGCGGAAGGTCATCGCCGATGCGGGCTTCGGCGAATACTTCGGGCACGGCTTCGGCCACTGCCTCGGCCTCGACATCCACGAGCCCCCCTATGCGGGCCCGACCGGGGAAGCCCCCCTGCCCGCGGGCTGCGTGAGCTCCGCCGAGCCCGGGATCTACCTGCCCGGCCGCTTCGGCGTGCGCATCGAGGACGTGATGGTGATCCGCGAAGACGGCGCGGAGCTCATCACCAGAGCGCCGAAGGAATTTCTGATCATTTAAAAACCTCTTTGGCTCCCCCTTTGGGGGAGCTGGCGCGCAGCGCCTGAGGGGGTGTCCCGATCTGCACAGGCTCTTTGGCTCCCCTGACTGAGGGGTATGTTCCCGCCGGGGCCGATCTGTGAAAAAAAGCTTGCAATAGCGCTTGCTATCCTGTAAAATAACGGAGATAATTGTATCAATTCAATTCGGGAGGACCCAATATATGATTACTGCAGGCGATTTCAGAAACGGCGTTACCTTTGAGATGGACGGCCAGGTCATGCAGGTCGTCGAGTTTCAGCACGTCAAGCCCGGCAAGGGCGCGGCCTTTGTCCGCACCAAGATGAAGAACGTCA
>JAILNC010000110.1 GCA_024691985.1 Oscillospiraceae bacterium
GGCGGCCAGATCGAGGGCCTGAACGATCTCAACCAGATCATCTCCGTGGAGAAGGGCTTTGACGCCCGCACCATCACCCAGGCCGACATCGACACCTACGGCCTCGGCTGATAACCCCTCCCAGAACAGCGAAGCAAAACCAACAGCGCGGTGTGGAAAAAGTGGAGTGATCCGCGGTCCACACCGCGCCTTTTCTTCATACTCAAGGACAGGAGACAAGCGGATGCAAGACGATATTGTTTTGACCATGCGCGGGATCTGCAAATACTTTCCGGGCGTCAGGGCCCTGAATAATGTAGATTTTACCCTGCGTAAAGGAACGATCCACGCGCTGATGGGGGAGAATGGCGCGGGAAAATCGACGCTGATCAAGGTGCTGACCGGCGTGTATGCCATGGATGGCGGAGAGATCCGGATCGACGGGCACGAGGGACCCATTGTCATCCATTCCCCTCAGGAGGCGCAGCACTACGGCATCAGCACCGTATATCAGGAGATCACGCTCTGCCCGAATCTCACCGTAGCGGAGAACATGTTCATCGGCCGCGGCAGCGGCAGGGGTGTGGACTGGAAGGGAATGGAGAAAAAAGCGGGCGAGATGCTGAACAATCTCGGCATCCCGGCCAGACCGCGGCAGCAGCTCGGAAGCTGCTCGCTTGCAGTCCAGCAGATGGTCGCCATCGCCAGGGCGGTGGACGCTGAGTGCAAGGTTCTGATCCTCGACGAACCGACCTCCTCGCTCGACGATAAAGAGGTCGAGATGCTGTTTGGCCTGATGCGAGAACTGAAAAGCCGCGGCGTCGGTATCATCTTCGTCACGCACTTCCTTGAACAGGTCTACGCGGTCAGCGATCAGATCACCGTGCTCCGCAACGGCGAGCTGGTCGGGCAATATGA
Source organism: Oscillospiraceae bacterium (assembly GCA_024691985.1). Lineage (GTDB taxonomy): Bacteria > Bacillota > Clostridia > Oscillospirales > Oscillospiraceae > Limivicinus. Next base: position 898 of record JAILNC010000110.1, read on the forward strand.
CGTGAAGGATCTGCCGCAGGTAAAGCTGGTTGAAAAGATGATCGGCAAGGACCTGGAGGATCTGTCCGGCATCAAGAACAACGCCCCCGCCGGGTCTGAGAATGATGTCTTTTACGAGGCTGATGACCTTTCCAGCAGCGAGAGCCGCCCCTTTGATTTCCATATCGCCAAGGGCGAGGTCAATGGCTTTACCGGCCTGCTGGGCTCCGGCCGCAGCGAGAGCGTCCGGGCTATTTTCGGCGCCGATCCGGTCACCGGCGGCACGGTGAAGGTGGACGGGAAGCAGGTCAAGATCACAAAGCCCCTCGACGCCATGAAGCACGGCATCGGCTATCTCCCCGAAGACCGCAAGCGCGACGGCATCATCGCGGATCTGTCCGTACGTGAGAATATCATTCTGGCCCTGCAGGTCATCAAGGGCATGAACCATCCCATCTCGCGCGCTAAAACAGAGGCTTTTGCCGACGAGTACATCAAGGCGCTGAACATCAAGACCGCCTCAACGGAGACGCCCATCAGATCGCTCTCCGGCGGCAATCAGCAGAAGGTGATCCTGGCGCGCTGGCTGCTGACACATCCGCAGTACCTGATCCTCGACGAGCCGACCCGCGGAATCGACGTCGGCACCAAGACCGAGATCCAGAAGCTGGTGCTGAAGCTCGCGGAGGAGGGAATGAGCATCACCTTCATTTCCTCGGAGATCGAGGAGATGCTGCGCACCTGCTCGCGCCTGATCGTCATGCGTGACCGCAAGATCGTCGGTGAGTTGACAGGCGAGGAGCTGACGCAGGAGCAAGTGATGAAGACCATCGCGGGAGGAGAGCAGTAAGATGAATACAAAGAAGAAAGCAGGCGCCGGGCTCGGCCAGCTTTTGATCCCGCTGGTCGCCCTCGGCATTCTGATCGTATTCAACCTGTTCCGCGATCTCGGCTTTTTCGCCATCAGCATGCGCGTGAACAACAGCGGCAACATCGTGCTGACGGGCAACCTCATCAGCATCATCGACAGCGCGAGCGAGCTTGCGATCATCGCCATGGGCATGACGCTGGTCACCGCGGCCTGCGGAGGACAGGACATTTCCGTCGGTGCGGTCGGCGCGATCGCCGGCGCCGTGTTCGTCAAGATCCTTCAGGGGATGGGGGCGATCACCGTGGGCAGTGTGCTCCTGGGCCTTCTGCTCTGCTGCCTCGCGACGATCCTCTTCAAGCTTTTCAACGGCACGCTGGTCGCGGTGTTCCGCATCCAACCGATGATAGCGACGCTGATCCTGTATTCCTGCGGCCGATCCATTGCATACTGGATCAACGGCGACGCGACCCCCCAGCTCAACAGCCCCATTATCAGCTCCATCGGCATGACGATCCCCGGCATTCCGATCCCCACGCCCATCTTCGCGGTGCTGCTGGTGGGTCTGCTGATGTTCCTGGTATTCAAATTCACAAGCCTCAGCCTCTATACCCAGTCGGTCGGCATCAACGCGGGCGCGGCCAGACTCAACGGCATCAACCCGACGCTCATCAAGCTCCTGAGCTTTGCCCTGCTCGGCGTATGCGTGTCCGTTGCCAGCGTGATCGGCGTGTGCCGTCTGGGACAGCTCAACCACAAGACGCTGCTGGTCGACATTGAGATGGACGCGATCCTTGCGGTCGCCATCGGCGGCAACAACCTGGGCGGCGGCCGCTTCAAGCTGAGCGGAAGCATCCTCGGCGCCTATATCATTCAGATGCTGACCACGACGCTGTACGCCATGAATGTGGCCCCGGTCAACGTCAAGGCTTACAAGGCGATCGTGATCATTATCATCGTGGTTGCCGGCTCTCCCGTGGTCAAGAGCAAGCTGACAGAGTTCTGGAACCGTACCCGATCTGTCAGGCAAACAAAAGAGCTCAGCAAGAGGGGGGTGAGCTGAATGCCGGATAAAAAGCAGAAGGTGCGGTCTCTGCAGAGAGAACCGCTAACCGACGCACAGATGCTGATGTTCATCAGTATCGGGATATTCGTCGTCATGTATCTGGCGGCCATGCTCACGCTGAAGGGCGGCTTTCTGAAGCCGCAGATGATTTTCGACCTGCTCAACGACAACGCGGCGCTCATCATCATCGCCTGCAGCCTGACCGTCGTCATGATCGGCGGCGGCATCAACATCAGCGTCGGCGGCATCATCGGCCTGACCGTCATGAGCTGCGCCCTGTTCCTCAACGGCTGCATGATCGAGAGCAGCTTTGTGAGTATCCTGCTGACCTTCCTGCTGGCGCTGGGGATCGGCCTGGCTTTCGGCGTGGCGGAGGGCTTCCTTGTCAGTTATCTGGAGATCCAGCCCTTTATTGTCACGCTCGCAGGCATGTTCCTTGCCCGCGGCCTGACCACCATTCTGTCCGTCAACCCGGTCAAGGTGACGCACAAGGCCTTTCTCGAGCTGGTGAAGGTCAAGCTGAAAATCTCCTGGCTGGGCTATACCGCACAAAACGGCAATCTGATCCCCGCCAAGATCGAGATCGGCGCGATCGTCGCCATCCTTGTGGTCATCCTGATGGCGCTGATGCTCCGCTATGTGAAGCTCGGCCGCAATATCTACGCGGTCGGCGGCAACCGGCAGAGCGCGCTGATGCTGGGCATCAACGTCAAGCGCACCATCTTCTGGAGTTATGTGATCAGCGGTCTGCTGGCAGGCCTGGCCGGCTTCGTCTTCCTGATGCACAAGCCCGCCGGCAACGCCAGCGTCGCCCTGCGCGGCGAGATGGACGCCATTGCCTCCTCCATCATCGGCGGTACGTTGCTCACCGGCGGCGTCGGCAACGTGATCGGCACCTTCTTCGGCACGATGATCCTTGCCACGATCCAGAAGATCATCGCGCTCAGCCCGTTGAATGCGTCCTGGTGGCAGGAGATGGCCAACGGCGCCATGCTCGGCTTCTTCATCGTCCTGCAGAGCGTGGTCCTCTCTGCCCGCAGCAAGAGCAGGATCAAGCAGAACAGCAGAAAGCAGAATGCTCCGCCAGTAGAAGAGGGGCCGCCCCAGACGCAGTGATTTGATAAAGCCATCCCCACAAGCTATTAAAGGAAGTGGAAGAAAGAATGGATCTGACAAAAGCGGTTTTGGGCATCGAGCTCGGCTCGACCCGCATCAAGGCGGTGCTGATCGACGAGAACCACGTCCCCGTCGCCTCGGGCGACTTCGAGTGGGAGAATCAGTTTGTCGACGGCGTCTGGACCTATTCGATGGACGCCGTGCACAGCGGCATCCGCGCGGCCTATGCGGCGCTCGTCGAGAACCTGGGCCAGCCCGTCACGACCCTCGGCGCGATCGGTGTGTCCGCCATGATGCACGGCTACCTGCCCTTTGACGCAGACGGGAAGCAGCTGGCGGAATTCCGCACCTGGCGCAACACCATCACCGGCGAAGCTGCCGAAAAGCTGACGGCGCTGTTCGGCTTCAACATCCCGCAGCGCTGGAGCATCGCTCACCTGTATCAGGCGATCCTCAACGGCGAGGAGCATGTGAAGGACATCGCCTATCTCACGACGCTGGCGGGCTACATCCACTGGCAGCTCACGGGCGAGAAGCTCATGGGCGTGGGCGAGGCCTCCGGCATGTTCCCCATCGACAGCGCAAAGTGCGACTATGACGAGGGTATGCTGCGGAAATTCGATGATCTTACGGGCATGGACCTGCGCGCCATCCTGCCGAAGGTTCTGCCCGCGGGCGTGCAGGCCGGTACGCTGACCGAGGCCGGCGCGCGCTTTATCGACCCGAGCGGCGTGCTGCAGGCGGGCGTCCCCGTCGCGCCCTGCGAGGGCGACGCGGGCACCGGCATGACAGCCACGAACTCCGTCCGCGTGCGCACCGGCAACGTCTCGGCGGGCACCTCGGACTTCGCGATGATCGTCACAGACCACCCGCTCGGCGTGCACCGCGAGATCGACATGGTCACCACGCCCGACGGCGCGCCGGTCGCCATGGTGCACTGCAACAACTGCACCAGCGATATCAACGCCTGGGTCAATCTCTTTGCGGAGTTTGCCGACACAATGGGCCTTAAAGTGGGCAAGGGCGAGCTCTTCACCGCACTGTTCCGCAAGGCGCTTGAGGGCGAGGCGGACTGCGGCGGACTCATGAGCTTCAATTACTTCTCCGGCGAGGGCGTGACCGATCTGGACGAGGGCCGTCCGGTCTTTGCCCGCATGCAGAACGCAAACTTCACGCTGGCGAACTTCATGCGCACGCATCTTTTGTCGGCGCTTGCCACGCTGAAGATCGGTATGGACATCCTCACCGGGTGCGAGCAGGTGCAGATCGACAAGCTCTACGGCCACGGCGGCTTCTTCAAGACGCCGGAGGTCGGTCAGCGGATGCTGTCGGCGGCGGTCAACACCCCGGTCTCCGTCATGGAGACGGCGGGGGAGGGCGGCCCCTACGGCATGGCATTGCTCGCGGCCTACATGCTGTGGAAGGACGAGGGCGAGACCCTTCCCGACTATCTGGATAACAAGGTCTTTGCCGGCGCGAAGAGCGTGACGCTCACCGCCGACAGCGTGGACGTGGCGGGCTTTGCGGCCTTCCTCGAGCGCTATCGCAGGGCGCTGCCCATGGAGCGCACGGCGACCGAGGTGCTGTAAGCAGCGTACAGAACAGAAACAGAGGACAGAGGCTGCGGCCTCTGTCCTCTGTGACAACGGGAGATAAGAATGAGCAAGTATGACAGGCTTTGGGAGTATGTCCGGGAGCACGCTCCGGCGGAACTGAGCTTCGCGGAGGTGGAGGCGATCTGCGGCTTTCCCGTCGACCACGCCTTTTTGACGTACAAGAAGGAGCTGCCGGATTACGGCTATGAGGTCGGCAAGATCTCCATGAAAAACAAAACGGTGAAGTTTGTGCGGCTCAAGTGAAAAACAGCAGCAGGGCAGGAGCGTATCTCCTGCCCTGCTGCGTGTTCTGTCTGACGGATCAGTCGCTGTAATTGGTGTCGCAGTTGATGACAATGTCATAGCCGGGGAAAACAGGGGAGAGCTCGCCGCGGATCGCCTCGCACAGCCCTGCCTTGTCGTGCACGGTGAAGTCCACCAGCACGTCGAAGCTCAGCCGTCTGCGTTCGTCGTCAAAGTTGACGCCGTGCGTGCCGAGCGCGCCGGGATGGGCGGTGGCGATGGCGTTGATCCTGTCGATATCCGCCTGCCGTGAGGTGTCGATAACATAGAAGCCGACGGTCAGAAAGACATGGAAGTTTTCCAGCACCGTGTTCTGAACCGCCTGCGTCACGGCGTTCAGGCTCCGCGCGTCCAGCGTGTCCGGCACTTCCACGTGGATCGAGCCGATGGCGGAATTCGGGCCGTAGTTGTGCAGGATCAGGTCATAGGCCCCGAGCACGCCGGGCACGTCCGCGGCGCAGGCGCGGATCTGGCGGGTGATCTCACTGTCGGGGCGCTTGCCCATGATGTCGTTGAAGGAATCGAGCAGCATCTCGAACCCGGCCTTGAGAATGAAGACGGAGATGACCGCGCCGAGCCATCCGTCGATGCTCACATGAAACAGCAGGGTGATGAGCGCGCCGACGAGCGTCGAGGCGGAGATGATCGCGTCAAAGCTCGCATCCGAGCCGGAAGCGACCAGCGCCTCGGAATTGTATTTCTCGCCCTGGGCCTTGACAAAGCGGCCGAGCAGCAGCTTGACCACCACGGCCACGGCGATGACGGAGAGCGTCACGGCATTGTGCTCAGGCGTCGTCGGCGTGATGATCGCCTTGACCGATTCGATCAGCGAGGTGGCGCCCGCGGACAGCACGATGGCCGAAATGACCACGGCGCTGAGATACTCGATCCGCCCATAGCCGAAGGGGTGCTTCTCGTCCGGGCGGCGCTTGGCAAGCTTCACGCCCAAAATCGTGATGACCGAGCTCAGGGCGTCGGTCGTGTTATTCACCGCGTCCAGCACGATGGCGATAGAGCCCGCCAGCAGACCCACCGCGGCCTTGAAGCCGGCCAGCAGGAGATTTGCCGCGATGCCGATGAGACTCGTACGGGTGATCTGCTGCTCGCGGATGTTGTTTTTTTCCATGGGCTTTGCCCCCTCTGCGCGTTTTGAAAGCTGTTCAACAGGCCTTGCCGATCAAACAGTTTTACACAGTATAGCAGATTCTTCCGGCGATAACAAGACTTCACGGGGATGCGGCCGCGGAAAAAATCGCGGGGATTTGGATCACAGGCTCTTGACATGCAGGCCGGATGTATTAAAATTAGACATAATACATCAGCCATCAGCGCGGAAAAGCGGCGGATTCCGGGACCGCGCGCAAAACCCGATCGCAATTATTTAACTCGAACGAAAGGCGGCCAACAGTATGAAAAGAAAAGTGCTTGCCCTGCTCCTGCTCCTGGCGATGGCCTTGACCCTCCTCTCCGGCTGCGGCCGGACAGCCCCGTCCGCGCAGACGGAGACGCCCGCACCCACGGAGACTCCGGCGGAAACGGAGGCTCCCAAGCCGACACAGGAGCCTGCCCAGCCGGAAAAGCCCGCGGAGGAGCGGGACCTGCTCATCCTCTATACCAGCGACGTACACTGCGGCGTCGACAAGGGCTGGGGCTATGCGGGTCTTGCCGCCGCAAAGGAGCAGCTTTCGAAGGAGTACAACGTGCTGCTGGTGGACGACGGGGACGCCATTCAGGGCGAGCCGGTCGGCACCATGACCAAGGGCGACGCCATCATCGACATCATGAACACCGTCGGCTATGACGCCTTTCTGCCCGGCAACCACGAGTTCGACTACGGCGTCGACCATCTTCTCACGCTGCTCAAAAAGGCGAACTTCCCCGTCATCTGCTGCAACTTCAACAAGGAAGGCGAGCTGCTGTTCGATCCCTGGCTGATCAGGGAGATCGGCGGCGTGAAGGTCGGCTTTGTGGGCGTCGTCACGCCCGACACGCTGCGCGGCTCCTCCCCGAAGAATTTCCAGGACGAAAACGGCAATTTCATATACAGCTTTATGGAGGACAAGACAGGGGAGCGCCTCTACGAAACGGTCCAGAAAAACGTTGACGAGGTCCGGGCGGCGGGCGCGGACTACGTTGTGCTGCTGGCGCATCTGGGAAAAAACGAAACCAGCAGTCCTTGGATGTACAGCGAGGTGATCGCCAACACGACCGGCATTGACGCCCTGCTGGACGGGCACAGCCACGATACGGACCAGGTCGTCATGAAGGACAAGGCCGGGCATGACGTGGTGCGTTCCGCCTGCGGGACCAAAATGGCGAACATCGGCGTGCTGCACATCACGCGCGACGGCGAAATCAGCTCCGAGCTATATTCCTGGGGCAGCAGCGTGGCGGCTCCCGAGCTGCTCGGGATCGAAAACAGCGTGCGCGATGCGGTCGCCGCCGCCACAGACGAGCTCAACGCGAAGCTGTCCGAGGTCGTGGCGACTACCTCGATCGACCTGATCATCAACGAACCCGGGCGTACATTGGACGATGGGAGGCCGCTCCGCATCATCCGCAAAACCGAGACCAATCTGGGCGACCTGTGCGCCGACGCCTTTCTGGATCAGGCGCCCGATCCGGATTTCGCATTCATCAACGGCGGCGCCATCCGCGTCAGCATCGATAAGGGCAGCATCACCCTCAACGATATCCTGACGGTCTTCCCCTTCGGCAATAACCTCACCGTACTGGAGGTCAGCGGCCAGCAGGTGCTGGACGCGCTGGAGTGGTCTGTACACTCGGCGCCGGGCGAATTCGGCGGATTTCTGCAGGTGGCGGGCCTGCGCTTCGAATACGATCCTACGATCCCCAGCCCCTGCGTACAGGATGAGCAGGGCTTCTTCGACCATATCGACGGGAGCATGCCCCGCCGCGTGCGCAATGTTGTGATCGGCGACGATCCGCTCGACCCGGCAAAGACCTACAGGCTGGCTGGCCATAACTTCATGCTGCTCGAGGGCGGCGATGGGTATTCGATGTTCAAGGACTGCAAGGTCCTGGAGACGAGAGGGAAGCTGGACAATCAGGCGCTGATCGACTACATCACCGAGACCCTCGGCGGCAATATCGGCGAGGGCTACGAAAACCCCTACGGACAGGGGCGCATCACCGCCGTCAACGCGGGATCGTAATCTCCGCGCCGCGGCCGCGAAAAGCGGCCGATCCGCGCGCATCACCCGGGAGCGGGCTTTGAAGAGCCTGCCCCCGGGTGAGCTGTTTTTCCCTGGAAAAACACAGAAAACACGGTGAGACATGGTAAGAACAGTATTGCTTTTATTTTCACAAACGCGTATAATATAAGCACAAGTTATACAAGCACAGCAGTGCAAAAAATGTCAAAAATCCCCAAATGCCTGTCTCCAAACTTCCTGTTTTATCGTGAGACCGGATCATTCCGCAAAGCGAGGTGCTCCCATGCCCAGGTTCTCTAAGCTGCTGCAGGAGAAAAAGAATTTCATTTTCATCGGGGAGACCGGAAGCGGGAAGAGCGAGATCGCCCTGAACACGGCCGCGCTTCTCCGGCAGCGCGGCTGCGGGAACGTCCATCTTTTCGACATGGATCAGACCAAGGCCATGTTCCGCGCCCGCGATGCGGAGGCGGAGATGAGGGAGCTGGGCGTCACCGTGCACTTTATGCCGCAGCTGCTGGACATGCCCGTCCTGGTCAACGGGATCATTCCCCACCTCGTCCGCAAGGACAGCGTCTGCATCCTGGACGTCGGCGGCAACGAGAACGCCTCCCGCATGGTCGGGTGCCTGTCAGACTACCTCAACGGGGAGAACACCGCGGCGATCTATGTACTCAACCCGTACCGTCCCTGGTCCGGCACGATCGCGGGCATACGCGAGACGATGGAGACGGTGCTCAACGCCTGCCATATCGAGCGTGTTTTCTTCGCGGCCAACCCCACCGTCGGCCCCGACACCACGGAGGAGCTGGTCACAGCGGGGCTTGCGCAGCTGACCAGAAGCATCCCCGCCGAAGAGCTTACGGCGGTCTTCATCACGGAGGGCCTGGAGCTGCCGCTCCCCGGGGAAAGCGACCCGGAGCGCATCCCGGTGCACCAATACCTCAGGTATCCATGGTTGAGAAGCAAGTAAAAATCTAAATAAAAATCATCAAAAAAGGAAGGGAAGCACCATGCCAAAGCTTGTCATCAACGCGAACTTCTGCAAATCCTGCGGCTACTGTGTGATGTTCTGTCCGAAGAAGATCATGAAGATCGGAGAGGACATCAACGCCAACGGGTATCCCTACGTCGTGCAGACCGATCCCGAAAGCTGCATCGGCTGCGCAATCTGCTGCTCCATGTGTCCCGAAGGGGCCATTGAGCTCTACAAATAAGGAGGGCAACATGAGCGACAAGGTGTTTATGAAGGGCTGCGAAGCCATCGCGGAGGCGGCCGTCCGTGCAGGCTGCCGCTTCTATGCCGGTTACCCCATCACACCGCAGAACGAGATCCCGGAGTACATGTCGCGCAGACTTCCCCAGGTGGGCGGCGTGTTCGTGCAGGGCGAGAGCGAGATCGCCTCGGTCAACATGGTCTACGGCGCGGGCGCAGGCGGCACGCGGTCGATGACCTCATCCTCCAGCGTGGGCATCAGCCTCAAGAGCGAGGGTATTTCCTACTGCGCGGGCGCCATGGTCCCCATGGTGTATGCGAACATGCAGCGCGGCGGCCCCGGCGTCGGTACGATCCAGGCGTCCCAGCAGGACTATTTCCAGGCCACCAAGGCCAGCGGCAACGGCGGCTTCAAGATGATCGTCCTGGCCCCCGCCACCGTGCAGGAGGCCGTGGACATGACCTATCAGGCCTTTGATCTGGCCGAGCGCGACCGCAACCCGGTCCTGATCCTCGGCGACGGTGTAATCGGCACCATCATGGAGCCGGTGGTCCTGCCCCCGATGAAGAGCGACGAGGAAGTCGCCGCCCTCAAGCAGGCCAACCGCAAATGGGCCATCGTCGGCCACAGCCGCGACGAGAAGCGCGGCTTCCTCTCTCCTGGCTACTGGTCCACCGTCATGCAGGAGGAGCACTGCATCCAGCTGGACAAGATGTACCACGGCTGGGAGGAGAACGACGTGCAGGTGGAGGAGCTGTATCTCGACAACGCCGAGCTGGTGTTCGTCGCCTACGGCACCACGGCCCGCATCGCCAAGAGCGCCCTCGAGCTGCTGCGCGCCGAGGGCCATAAGGTCGGCATGATTCGTCCGAAGACGGTCTCGCCCTTCCCTGTAAAGAGCTTTGACAAGATCAACTACGACGTCTGCAAGTGCGTTCTGGACATCGAAATGAGCATTCCTGCGCAGATGCTGTACGATGTGAAGCTCGCGGTCAAGGAGCGCGGCGCGGTGGATACCTGCCTGCGCAGCGGCGGCAATCTGATCGAGCGCGGAGATATTGTCCGGAAAGCACAGGAAATCCTTTCGGGAGGTGTCAAGTAATGGAAGCTGTCTACACCAGAACCAATACGCTCAACGGCAATCTGCTGGGCTTCTGCCCCGGCTGCATGCACGGGACCGCCTTCAAGCTGATCGGCGAGGTGCTGGAAGAGCTCGGCATCGACAACAAGGCGTCCTGCATCCTGGCGATCGGCTGCTGCGGCCTCGCGCAGGAGGTTTTGAGCTATGACCTCGCCACGGCGCCCCACGGCAGAGCCGCCGCCGCCGCGACCGGTCTCAAGCGCTCCAACCCCGATACCCTCGTCTTCACCTATCAGGGCGACGGCGATCTGGCCTCCATCGGCCTGGCGGAGACGATCCACGCGGCCAACCGCGGCGAGAACATCAGCGTGATCTTCATCAACAACGGCATCTACGGCATGACAGGCGGCCAGATGGCGCCCACGACGCTGATCGGCATGAAGGCCACGACGGCCCCGGGCGGGCGCGATCCCAAGATCCACGGCTATCCGCTGCACATCGCCGAGATCATCAACCAGCTCACGGCCCCGGTGTATATCGAGCGCGTCTCGTGCAACAACCCGGCCAACGTCCGCAAGACCAAGAATGCCATCAAAAAGGCCTTCCAGAACCAGCTTGACGGCAAGGGCTATTCCTTTGTCGAGATCGTGACCAGCTGCCCGACCAACTGGGGTCTGAGCCCCGAAAAGAGCCTGAAGTTCCTTGAGGAAAACATGATGAAGGAATTCCCGCTCGGCGTTCTGCGGGACAAGTAAGGAGGTCAGACAATGGAACTGAATTTAATGGTAGCCGGCTTCGGCGGACAGGGCGTCATGATGATCGGCAAGCTGCTCAGCCAGGCGATCTGTGACTCCACCGATTATAACGTCACCTTCTTCCCCTCCTACGGCGCACAGCAGCGCGGCGGCACCGCCAACTGCTTCGTCGTCGCCTCCGACCGCGAGGTCGGTTCTCCCAAGCCCGCCGTCGTCGATGAGCTGATCGTCATGAACGACGTCTCCATGGTGAAGTACCGCAATAATGTCCGCAGCGGCGGCATGATCTTCACGAACAGCTCCTTGGTCAAGAGCGGGGCGGAGCGGGACGACGTGACGGTCGTGCCCATCCCCGTCACCGAAATGGCGATGGAGCTGGGCAGCCTGAAGGTGCTGAACATCGTCATGCTCGGCGCGTACATCGGGTATACGCAGCTCATGGACGAGAACCTTGTGCTCGACTGCGTGCTTCGCCTGCTGGGCAAGAAGCAGGAGTTCATCGAGCTCAACAAGAAGGCCTTCGCCAAGGGGCTGGAGGCCGGCAGAAAGGCCAAGGGATAAAGGAGAAGCGCTATGGATTTCCAGGCACTTTACCGCCAGAAGCTCCGCAGTCCGGAGGAAGCGGTCAAACTGGTAAAGGACGGGGACTGGGTGGACTACAGCCAGACCTGTTCTTTCCCCCAGATGCTGGACAAAGCTCTCGCGGCGCGCTCCGGCGAGCTGCACGACGTCAAGATCCGCAATGCCATTTCCATGCTGCCGGTCGCCACGGTGGAAAACGATCCCGGTCATTCCTTCACCTACAACCTCTGGCACTGCTCCGGCCTTGACCGGAAATACATCGACCAGGGCCGCGCCTTCCACACTCCGATGCTCTTCCGCCACTGCGGGACCTACTACCGCAAGGGCTATGCCCCGGTGGACGTGGCCATGGTCACGGTGGCGCCCATGGACGAGTACGGCAATTTCTCCTTCGGTCTAACCAACTGCGCCATGCAGGAGGTGCTCGACGCGGCGAAAACGATCATCCTCGAGGTCAACCCGACCATGCCGGTCACGGCGGGCACCGAGAACGATCATATCAACATCCAGGACGTGGACTGCGTCGTGGAGTGCAGCCTGCCCATCCCGGCGACCGCGAGTCCTCTCGCCTCCGACCTGGACCGTAAAATCGCGGAGCACATCATGCCGTATATCACCAGCGGCGCGACGCTGCAGCTCGGCATCGGCGGCATCCCCAACGCCATCGGAACGCTGATCGCCGAATCGGACGTGAAGGATCTCGGCATGCACACGGAGCTGATGAGCGACGGCTACCTCGCCCTCTATCAGGCGGGGAAGATCACCAACCGTCTCAAAAAGCTCAACCGCGGCAAGGGCGTGTTCTCCATCTGCAACGGCTCCCGGGAGCTCTATGACTTCCTCGACCACAACGGGGCGATCCTGACCGCGCCGATGCGCTATGTGAACAATCCCGAGACGATCCGCCAGCTGGATGATTTCGTCTCCATCAACGGCTGCATCGCGGTGGATCTCTACGGGCAGGTGAGCAGCGAGAGCTCCGGCACCCGGCAGATCTCCGGCACCGGCGGACAGGTGGACTTCATCACCGGCGTCATGGAGGCCGAGCACGGCAGGGGCTTCTTGACCATGCACGCGACCTTCACCGACAAGGCCGGCAACGTCCGCTCCCGCATCGTGCCCAAGTTCACCGCGGGCGACATCATCACCACGCCCCGCACCCAGGCGCCGAGCATCGTAACGGAATACGGGATCGCGACGCTCCCCGGCCTGCCGACCTGGCAGCGGGCCGAAGCGCTCATCAACATCGCGCATCCCGACTTCCGCGAGGAGCTCATCCGAGCGGCGGAGGAACAGAAGATCTGGCGGCGCAGCAACAAGCGCTGATCCCAAAGCAAAAGAACACCCCGAGGCGTATGCCTCGGGGTGTTCTTTTGTGACCTGTGTTTTTATAGCTGCAGATCCTTGAGTATGGACAGCGCGTCGGATTCGGAAAGCTTGTCGGAGGCCTCCTTGATCTCGAACTTCAGCGTCTGATCGCCGCGGCAGATCTCGATCACGTCGCCGGCCTTGACCTGGTAGTCTTCCTCGACAGGCTTGCCGTTGATGAGGATGCGGGCGATCGCTTTTTCCAGGTTGTCTCCGCCCGTGGTTTCCATATCGGTATCGAAGCAGAACGCCACACGCCCGGGCTCGACCTTCTTGGTGAAGGCGCTGACGATGGGCACCACGATCAGCGGCAGCGTCGTGGCGATCGCGCAGGCGTTAACGGTGCTGCAGTATTTGGCGATATCCGGGAAAGCGCTCTTGACGACGGTGGGGATGAGCACGGCGCACGCGAGACCGACGATGCTGCCGGTGATCGCGGCGGTCTTCGTGGGCCACTTGCCGAGCGTGCCGTATACATAGGGGGCCAGGAAGAAGCCGGACATGGCGCCCCATGCAAGGCTCTGTATGCTTGAGATGACGCCCAGATTCAGCAGCGCCAGGACCAGCGAGCCGAGCACGAAGAACACGGTGCAAAACTGTAGGAGAACGGTCGTCCTTTCCTCGCTCATATCCTTCTTGACATAGCCCTTGATGAAGTCCACGCCGAAAGACGCGGAGGCGGAGAGGACCAGGCCGGCCAGCGTGGACATGGAGGCCGAGAGTACCAGCAGCAGGATCAGCGACAGGCAGAGCTGACCGATGAGGCCGCTGCCGAAAATACGGGGGAGCATGTCGGGCACGAGCACGTTCGTGCCGCCGCCGGCGGGAAGCTCATCATAGAAAAGATGGACGAACATGCCGGGCAGATGCACGCCGGTCAGAATCAGGAAGCCAAGGATGGAGCAGACCACGGCGCCGACCTTGATCTGCTTGGGAGAGCTGATGGCAAAGAACTTGGTGACCATCTGGGGCAGGCCGTTCGGCGCCCAGGAGGTCATCAGAACGAAGGGGATGATGCCCATCAGCAGGCCCCAGTTTCCGTTGAAGCCGAAGCTGATCAGATCGTCGCCCGTGGCGGTGACGCCGCCGGTGTTGACGAACGAGGGCAGGGCGCGCATGCGCGCGATACCTTCACTCAGGCCGCCCACTTCGGGCGCGCGCAGGGTGGCGACTGCGAGGATGATGCCGCCGAGGACCATGATACCGCCCTGGAACACGTCGACCTTGGCAGCCGCCTTATAGCCGCCCAGCACCAGATACAGCGCGCCGATAAAGGCCATAATGACCACCGAGGTCATGTAGGGCAGGTTGAACACGGAGGTGAACATGTAGCTCAGGCTGGAGAACACGGCGGCCGTGTAAGGGATCATGAACACGAACACGACAACGCTGCCCGCCAGCTTGAAAAATTCCGTACCGTAGCGCAGACGCAGATAGTCGGGGAGCGTCTGAACCTGCAACTTTTCACTCATGATGCGGCTGCGGACGCCCAGCAGGCCCCACATGAACATGATGCTCAGGATGACGTTGCCCCAGGCGTTCCACATGGCGCCGACGCCCCAGTCCCAGCCGATCTTGCCGGCATTGACCATGCAGACGCCGGAGATGTAGGTCGCTACGAAGGAGAACGAGGTGATCACAGGGCCGATGCTGCGCCCGCCGAGCAGGTAGCCGTCGCTGCTTTCCTGCGTTCCCTTGCGGGACTGGATACCGACCAGGAGAATGAAGAAAACATAGACCAGTACGAATAGATACTTGATGATTCCCATGGCGACTCTCCCTTTCTCAAAATGCTCACATGCGCCCGGCGCATGTCCCGCTTCGCACCCGACTTTTCGAATGCGACTTTACAAATCTTATCCTACCATAGCGGGGGCAATTTGACAACAGTTTGTCAAATGTAAAGAAACATTTTTCTGTTATAATCCTATAAGTATAACTAATGAAAGATATAACTTTCTTATTCCCCCGCCGGCTTCCCGTTTTTGAACGGCGACCGGTTCCGTGCTTTGCTTTTCTTCACTTGTACAAAAGACACACAGCTGCCGGTACAATTGCCATTGTAAATAAAGAATAACTGTGTTATATTAAATTAGTTATTGACTGAGAATCCTGCATGCCATGTTATTCTTGCTGTGATAAGAAGAGTATTCGTCGTTAGTCGGCAGTCATAATGGAGAGATCAAGTAATAATGGATTCAAATCGCAAAAAAAAGAGTTTACATACATTCATTGGATGTTGTTCTGAAGTCGGTCGTAAAGACGGTTACATTTACGTCCCCAAGATCCTGTGGGCTCTTGTTATTCTCTCTTTTTGCATTCTGTTGCCTTTGCATACATACAACGACATTCTTATTACTGCAAAGCACGGATATAACATCTGGAATCTCCTGCTTGAGGGGAGAGTGCGGGACTTCTATACCGCATCCTCCGGCATGCTGAGCGGAAACGCCTTTTATTCCGTACCCCAGGGCGCCGCCTATCTGTTCCCCGTATATGCCGTGTTTGCCGTCTGGAACCTTCCGACCTGGCTGCTGGAGAGGGCGACCGGGATGGCGCTGTTCAATACCATCCCGTCCATGATCTGGATGAAGCTGATGCTCGTCCCCTTCCTGGTCCTCTCGACCGTTCAGATCTTCAGGATCATCGACAAGTCGAAAAACCGGGAGTATGCGCAACTGGGGGCCTTCCTGTTTTTCTCGTCCATCCTCGTCATCTATCCGATCGGGATCATCGGTCAGTACGACATCCTCGGCATCCCGTTGATCCTCTGGGGCATCAGCAACTGGATGGACAACAAGCCGAAGAGCTTTCTCCTGGCTTTTTCGTTTGCGTTGGTATTCAAATACTTCGCCCTCTTCTATTTTTTGCCGCTTCTGCTGCTGAAGGAGAAACGGATTTTCCGGATCGTCAGAAGCTGCCTTTTCATCCTGCTCCCCTCTCTGTTGTTTTCGGCCCTCTTTCCGAGGCCGAACGGAGGGATCGGCAATTCGGGTCTGATCTCGCTGCTGCTGAAGGGGCCTCAGATCAGCGACGGCAAAGCCGTGATCTACTGGTTCCCTCTGGTGTTCGCTTTGGTTCTGATCGCCGCGTATTTCCACGAGCCGGGAGAGAACGGGGACGAGCTGAAAATCGCGGCGGACTGTCTGTTCGTTACGATGGCGTCTTTCTGCGTGCTTGTCGACCCGTATCCCTATTGGGTGATTCTTGCCGCGCCCGCCTTTGTCCTGATGCTGGCGACGCGCAGCTGCAACGCGAACAAGCTGCTTGTCCTGGAGTCTGCGCTGTCCTGGGTGATCACGATCAAAAACTATATCCTCTACTATTGGTGCTTCGGCGTGAAAACCACCGGCGGGATGGGCGTTCTCCACAGACTCCTGGGTATGCCATCCCCGGACCCGTCGGAGAAATACTCTGTTTTGCTGCGCTATTACAATAATCTCGAGATGAGATCATTTGTATTTACCGCCCTTTTTGGGATCTGTCTCGCAACGGTTTTCTTTTCCTGTTCAAAATGCAGGCATATCAAGCTGTGGGAGCCGCTGAACAACGGCGTGCTGTACCTCAGGACGCTCGGCAATCTCGCGCTGGCTTTCCTGCCGGCGGCATATATCGTATTTCACATGCTGTTCAGATAACAGTCGGAGGGTAACAGAATGAAGGTCGTACTGCTTGCCGGTGGCTTTGGAACAAGGCTTTCGGAGGAATCCGTATATAAGCCGAAGCCCCTCGTGGAAATCGGTGGGAAGCCCATACTCTGGCATATCATGAAGGAATATGCTTACTACGGGCATGACGAATTCATCATCTGCGCCGGTTACCGGCAGGAGTCCATCAAAGAGTGGTTTGCGGATTATTTCCTGAACAGCAGCGACGTGACCTTTGACTACCGGGGGAAAAGCGATGAGCGCATCGTCCTGGAATCCCGCGCCGAGCCGTGGCGGGTCACGGTCGTGGACACCGGCCTTCACACCATGACCGGCGGGCGGATCCGACGGATTCGCAAATACGTCGGGGACGAGCCGTTTCTGATGACCTACGGCGACGGCGTCTGTGACGTCGATATCAACGATGTAATCCGCTTTCACAAGTCCCACGGGAAGACCGCGACGCTGACGGCTGTGCTCCAGGACCAGACAAAGGGCGTCTTGAACATCGGCGGCGACAACGCCGTGAAGTCCTTCCGCGAAAAGAGGCTGACTGACAGCACACCGATCAACGCCGGCTATATGGTGCTCAACCCCGAGATCTTCGACTACCTCGAGGGGGATCAGACCGTTTTTGAACAGGAGCCGATGGAGAGGCTGGCCGAGGAAGGACAGTTGATGTCATACATGCACAGGGGCTTCTGGCAGTGCATGGACAACATGCGGGAAAAGGAGCTGCTCGAAAAGCTGCTGCAGAGCGGCGTCGCTCCCTGGAAAAAATGGCAGGACGGATAAGAAGGGAAACGCATGGAGCTTGATCTGAATTTCTATCAGGGGAAGACGATCCTTTTGACCGGGCATACGGGCTTTAAGGGATCCTGGATGTCCGTTGTGCTTGCCAACATTGGGGCGCACGTGATCGGTTATTCCACCTGCACAGAGGAAAAAACACGTCTTTTTGACCTCTGCGGCGTTAAAGACCAACTTACCCATATCAAAGGCGACGTCCGGGATCTGGATCATTTGAAAGCTGTCTTTGCCGAGCACCAGCCGGAGATCGTGATCCACATGGCGGCGCAGCCGATCGTGCGAAAAAGTTACCAGGACCCGGTCGGTACATACTCGACCAATGTCATGGGCACGGTGAACGTGCTGGAGGCCGTGCGGCAGACGCCATCCGTGCGCTCAGTTTTGAATGTGACGACGGACAAGGTCTACGAGAACAGGGAATGGGTATGGGGCTACCGGGAGAACGAGCCGTTGGACGGCTTCGATCCCTACTCCAACTCCAAGTCCTGCTCGGAGCTCGTTACCCATTGCTACAAGAATTCGTTCTTTGCCGATTCGCACATTGCGATCTCGACAGCGCGCGCCGGCAACGTCATCGGCGGAGGGGACTTCGCAAAGGACAGGATCATCCCGGACTGCGTGAGGGCCGCACTGAAGCGTGAGACCATCGTCGTCCGCAATCCGTATTCGACCCGGCCCTTTCAGCATGTGCTGGAGCCTGTCTGCGCCTATCTGATGATCGCGGCAAAGCAGTACGAAAACGCGGAATACGCGGGCTGGTACAACGTTGGTCCCGACGAGCGGGACTGCTTTCGGACGGGCGCACTGGTGGATACTTTTGTCAAGCACTGGGGCGAGGGCCTGCAATGGGTAGACCGATCTGACGACGGCCCGCATGAGGCTAACTTTTTGAAGCTGGACTGCTCAAAGCTCAAAGCCACTTTTGGCTGGCAGCCCCGCTGGGATCTGGACACGGCGGTGCAGAAGACTGTGGAATGGAGCAAGGTCTGGGCCTCCGGCGGGGACGTCAGGGCGGTCATGGACCGCCAGATCGCAGAGTACTTACAGGGAGGACGCACAGATGGCGCGCTGGGCAACTGAGGCAGAGGCGAGAGAGGAGATCCGGGAACTGGCAGGGGAGTATTACCGCAGTTTCATGGAAAAGAAAACGCCCTTTGCTCCCGGCGACCGCATCAACTATGCTTCCCGCGTTTTCGATGAGAAAGAACTGCAGGCTTTGACGGATGCGACGCTGGACTTCTGGCTCACGACGGGACGCTTTGCAGCGCAGTTTGAGCGGGACTTTGCCAAGTGGATCGGCGTGCGCTACGCCCACCTGGTCAATTCCGGCTCCTCCGCCAATCTGATCGCCTTCATGGCGCTGACCGCGCCGGAGCTGGGCGCGCGGCAGATCCTCCCCGGGGACGAGGTCATCACCGTCGCCTGCGGCTTCCCGACCACGGTGACGCCTATCCTCAACTACGGCGCCGTGCCCGTTTTTGTCGACGTGACGGTCCCGCAGTACAACATCGACGTGACAAAGTTGGAGGCGGCGCTGAGCGAGAAGACGAAGGCCGTTATGATCGCGCACACGCTGGGAAACCCCTTTGATCTGAAAGCGGTCAAGGCCTTCTGCAGCGCGCACGGGCTCTGGCTGGTGGAGGACAACTGCGACGCCCTGGGCACGAAGTACACGATCGACGGCGTCACAAAGTATACCGGTACATGGGGAGATATCGGCACCTCCTCCTTCTATCCGCCCCATCACATGACGATGGGCGAGGGTGGCTGCGTGTATACCGACAACCCCTTGCTGCACCGCCTGATCCTCTCCTTCCGCGACTGGGGGCGCGACTGCATCTGCCCCTCCGGCCGGGACAACTTCTGTGGCCATCGCTTTGACGGTCAGCACGGAGAGCTGCCCGCCGGCTATGATCACAAGTATGTATACAGCCACTTCGGCTATAACCTGAAGGTTACGGACATGCAGGCCGCCGTGGGCTGCGAGCAGCTCAAGAAATTCCCGTCCTTCATCGAACGCCGCCGCCACAACTGGGGCAGGCTGCACAGGGCGCTCGAACCCATATCGGACAGGTTGATCCTGCCGGAGCCCGCCGAGAACAGCGAGCCGTCGTGGTTCGGCTTTTTGATCTCTGTGCGTCCCGAGAGCGGCCTGGACCGCAACCGCATCACGCGCTGTCTCGAGGAGCACAACATCCAGACGCGGCTGCTCTTCTCCGGCAATCTGATCCGCCATCCCTGCTTCGATCAGATCCGGGGCACGGAGCGCTACCGCGTTGTCGGAGGGCTGGAGACCACCGATTTCGTTATGAACAACAGCTTCTGGGTCGGGGTATATCCGGGCATGACGGATGAGATGATCAACTACATGGCGGAGGTCATTGTTGAGGCGGCAAATGGGAATCGCAGATAAACGAGTCAAGTTTTTTTCAGATTTCGTCTGGAGCATAGCCGGGCTCGTGCTCATGAACGCGGCCGCCCAGCTTCTGGTTTATCCGTACTGGAATCGGGTACTTGGCAGCGAAGCCTACGGTAATATCGTCTACCTGCTGGGGATCATGAACATCATGGCGATCTCTGTCGGCAGCGGAGTCAACTACGCCAGGATGCGCAGGAGCGCCGCGGAGGAGACAAAAAACCGGCCGTATCTGCTGCTGATGGCGGCCGGAACGCTCCTCTCGATCCTGATTCTCTTTACGCTCAACGGCCTCGATTTGCTCCATCTGAACGGCACGGAGTTTTTGCTTTTCTGCCTGCTGACGGCGGCAACGATGTGGCGGTATTATGCCGATGTGGAATACCGGCTGCATGTCAATTACAAAGGCTATTTTCTTTATTATGTGATCATCGGCATCGGATATTTGCTCGGCATTTGGCTCTTCCGACGGAGCGGTCTCTGGCCGCTGGCGCTGCTGCCCGGGGAACTTGCCGGGCTGCTCTTCGTGCTGTGGCGGGGATCGATTTTTAAAATAGACGCAGAGCAAGAATCCGCCGCCGCATCACTCTCTCCAATCCTTCGGCTGGCGCTGGTGCTGATTGGCAGCAATGTGCTGTCGCACCTTATCTTCAACGGGGACAGGATCATCCTGCGGCTCTTTGCCGGGAGCACGGCAGTTTCGGTGTACTATATCGCGTCGCTTCTCGGAAAGACCATGACCTTTGTTTCGACCCCGCTCAACGGCGTGCTCGTCGGATATCTGGCCCGGTATGAGGGGAAACTGACGCGGAAGCTCATGAATCAGGTGACCGGGCTGACCGCCGCGGCAAGCGTGCTGGCGACGGCGCTGTGCACGGCCGCGTCTCTGGTCATCCTGCCGTTTCTGTACCCGAATGACATTGAGGAGGTCAGGCATTTTCTTCTGCTTGCCAACGCCGCGCAGGTGTTTTATTTTGTGGGGAATGTGCTGACCGCGTCCGTGCTGCTGCGCTTCACCCACGCGCGAAATCAGATGATAGTGAATGTCGTACATGGGGTGCTGTTTGTCGCCCTGTGTATTCCGCTTACTGGACGCTACGGGATCAACGGGTTTTGCTGGGGGCTGCTGGCCGTGAACGTGCTGCGGCTCTTGTTGTGCATTGGGCTGGGATATCGAGACATAAAGGAGTGAAGGTCATGAAGATCGACGAGCTGCATGATAAACTATTTAAAATGTGGCGTATGTTTGATGAGATCTGCAAAGCAAATAACATCACCTATTTTTTTGACAGCGGTAGCCTCCTGGGCGCAGTTCGTGAGCACGATTTTATTCCGTGGGACGATGATATTGACGTCGCCGTCGAGAGGGAGGAGTATGAACGCCTGAAAAAGGTTTTTAACAAGTGCCTGCCTGCAAAATATAAATTTATCGAGCCGAAAGACTTTGCGCCCTATTTCTTTGACTTTGTTCCAAAGTTGATCGATACGACCGTACCGCTTCGGAGTGAAACAGCGGAAGACAGGGCTTATCATAACTATCAAAACCGCATGTCGATCGATTTCTTCATACTTGACTCTGTCCCGAATGCAAAATGGCGGCAATCATTCATTAGACTGAAGAGCAAGGTGTTTTACGGATTCGCCAGGTCTAATCGATATGCTATTCACGAGGCCGACATGTCCTTTTCGGAAAAGGCGCTTTCCAGGACGGCGGCCGTTTTGGGAAAGTGCATCAGCCTGAACCGAGCGCTGAGCCTGTATGAACACAATACCACGCGTTTTGCCGATATTCAGTCAGATTATTTCATTAGGAGCAATTCACTTCTCTATTTTATTGATTTTTATAAAAAGAGCGATTATGCAGGCGTGGTCTATCTTCCTTTTCATGGAGATAGAGTCCCCGCTCCCGTAGGATATGATGCGATTCTGAAACAGATGTACGGCGATTATATGACTCCGAAAAGACACTATAAAGGCTATATATCACACACCGATCCCAACGGCAATTAACCTTGTCATATGGGTGAATCGTTCTTACCAACAGGCAAACTCAAGGAAAGACAAGGAATAAGAAGAAGGGAAAAACACGTTTTCTTTCCAAATAGAAAGGGCCCTGTATAAAACCCTGCCAAAAGGCCTGTTTCTTGCGATGTTCAACGTGTACCATGAGCGCATGATAAAGAAAGGCAATTCCAGGAGGTAGCACATGATTCAGCGTCTTTCGGATTACATAGCTGATTTCCTCGTTTCTCACGGCGTCACGGACGTTTTTTCCGTCGTTGGCGGTGGGGCCATGCATCTCAACGATGCGTTTGGGCACCATGAGAAGCTGCACGTCACCTACAACCACCATGAACAGGCCAGCGCCATGGCGGCGGAGGCTTACGCCCGGTTGGAGAATCGGATCGCCGCCGTCTGCGTCACGACCGGGCCGGGCGGGATCAACGCGCTCACCGGTGTTGTGGGCGGATGGCTGGACTCTATTCCCATGTTCATTGTAAGCGGCCAGGTACGCTACGATACGACAGCCCGCTTCGCACTGAAGGAGACCGGGGCCGCTGTACGCGCGATGGGCGATCAGGAATACGAC
>JAILNC010000119.1 GCA_024691985.1 Oscillospiraceae bacterium
TGCGGCCGAGTCCGCCCCCGCGGCTGAGTCTGCACCCGCGGCTGAGTCCGCCCCTGCGGCCGAGTCCGCACCCGCGGCTGAGTCCGCGCCCGCGGCAGAATCCGCCCCCGCGGCGGAGTCTGAACCCGCGGCGGTCAGTGAGACGGACGGCGGCTTGAACGCAGAGGGCCTGTTTGAGGTGGACTTCCACCTTGACGGGCAGAAGGTCGTGCTGACGGGCGGAACGAGCAGCGGTCTGGACGCGATCCTGGAGGAGCTTGGTCTGGACGGCGAGATCGTCGACGTGGTCAGCAGCGCGCCCGAGCTTTTCTCCTGCGAGCTGGTGGACGGGAGCTGGACGATCTCCGCGAACAGCGCCTTCAGCTCCGCGGAGAATCTCGAGATCCACTTCCAGAACGGCGACGTTCTGAATCTGCTGGTCACCGACGACTTTGCCGGCAACGAATCCGGCAAGATCGTATGCTCCTATGACGAAGAGACGAAGACCCTGACGGTCCGGCTGGCGGACGGCGAGAGCGTCCCCGAGCTGCATATCGACGGGGAGAGCGAAGAGGAGCGCAGCGCCCGTCTGAGCCAGTATGCCGTTCAGGCGCTGGGCGGAGACTCCGGACCGCTGAAGCAGCTCAAGTCCAAGGTCGAAAGCATCGTGCTGGGCGAGGGCGTCACCGGCGTCGGCTGGGACGAGAATCTCTCCAGCAGCAAGGGCGTGTTCCAGGAGTTTGCGGCGCTGACCACGGTCACCGCCTGCTCGACCCTGGTCAACATCGGCTGGAGTGCGTTTCGCAAATGCTACAATCTGACGAGCTTCGATTTCGCGTCCTGCACCAATCTGGAGAATATACGCCAGCAGGCCTTCAGCCAGACCTCGCTGGAGGAGGCCGATCTGTCGAACACCAAGCTGACCAAGATCGAGCGCGGCGTGTTCTCCGCCGATAGCAATCAGTCGGTGATGTCGGCCCTCAAGAAGGTCTCCCTCCCCGCCACCGTGACGGTGATCAACGAGACCGCCTTCAGTAACTGCAAGGGGATCGAGTCGATCACCTACAACGCCTCCGACCTGGAGGGATCCATTCTCAACAACGGCTCTTTTAAGGCCTATCTGAGTTCGAATACCTTTAGGGGCTCCAAGTCCTATACACTGGAGGTCGGCGCTGACGTCAACAGGCTGCCCGAGGGCTTTTTCAAAGCGTTCTTTATCAACGATGAACCGAGCGAGATCAGCTTTCTCGGCGCTGACGACGGCGACCCCGACACCGTGTCCGGCCATACAATCACGCTGGATCCCCACGCCATCAACTCCGACCTCGTCACCGAGCCCTTCCACAGCTTCCCTCAGACCATCATCGTGGACGAGAGCGGCGCGGTATACAAACAGACTGAGAACGGGCTGGAAATGATCTATTTCGACCCCTCGGCCAGCGAGTATATCGTCCCGGAGACGATCGTCGTCAGCGGAACCGAGACGGCTGTGGACCAGGAGAACACCTTCAGCGAGTATGTGAGTGATCATATCCGGCACAGGCTCGACTATGAGCTCACGCCGGACGCCAGGAGCAGCGACAAGACGCTGCAGGGCAGCATGCCCGCGTTCAAGGTCTCCGGCAGCGTGATTCTCTTCGGCGACAGCGGGAAAACCGTCACCATCGACAGCAAGAAGCTCACCGGCCCGAGCTACATCGCCGTTGCGGCGGACGGGACGAAGTACAAGTACACGCTGAGCGGATGGAGCAGCGAGGACGGCCGGACCTTCCCGCTCGGTGAAGAGATCTCGATCAGCGAAGAAAACCTCCTGCTGAGCGCCGTCTGGACAGAGACGATCATCGATCCCGGTCCCGGTCCCGGACCTCAGCCCGAGCCTCAGCCCGGCTTCGTCGTGCCTGCCGCGTCCTATGAAGGGTATCGTGCGACCTGGGCGGATATCATCCGCGCCGCCGACAAGGGAGAGAAGCTCAGCTTCGACGGGAGCGCGATGCAGACGACGATCTATTCCGTCTGCGGCGACTATGCCCACGCGATGCGAGACCGCCCCGACGTCACGGTGGAGATCTTCTTCATGGACGGCGACAGCGAGGTCAGCATGACGATCGAGCCCGAGACGGACGTCCTCGGCGCGCTCAGGGACGCCGGACTGAGCGACATTGACCGCATCCCCTTCACGAAACTCGCGCAGCTGCTGGGCGTCAGCTTCGGCTGAGCGGAAGCCGACAGCGAATAAACAGCAATACCGGCAAGCCGGGTCTTCCCGATCTTCGGGAAGATCCGGCTTGTTTGATATCCGGCATGCGAAAACGGCGACGCCCCGGAGGATCGAAACGGGGTTTTGCAAATTGAGCGAAAGCGTGCTAGAATGGTTATAAAGGGCAGCAGGTTTTGCCCCACGCGCGCCGGCCGTGCCGCGCCGCATTGCAGGGAGGAGCTTCGATATGAAAACGCTTGACCGGTTTCCCAGAGTCTCACTGGGCATTTTTCCGACCCCGATCCAAAAGCTTGAGAACATCAGCGCTCTGCTGGGCAGGAACATCTATATCAAACGGGACGATCTGACCGGCCTGGGGCTGGGCGGGAACAAGCTCCGCAAGCTCGAGTTCCTCCTTGCCGACGCTCAAAGGCAGGGCGCGGAGATCGTATTCACGACCGGCGGCGCGCAGTCCAACCACGCCATGCTGACGGCCGCCGCGGCGGGGAAGCTCGGCATGCGGGCGATCCTCGTGCTGAAAAAGCGCGGGGTGACCGCGTGCGTCGGCAACCAGCTTTTGGAGCGGCTGATGGGCACGGAGGTGCGCTTCGTCGACACCGACGACTACGCGGACATCTACGCGGAGATGGACCGCATCGGGCAGGCGTCGGGCAGGCCGTATTACAAGATCCCCTGCGGCGGATCCAACGCCCTGGGCGCGCTGGGCTACGTCGACTGCGCCCGGGAGATCGCCGCGCAGGACATGCGCTTCGATCATATCGTCTGCGCGGAGGGCAGCGGCGGCACGATGGCGGGGCTGGCGCTCGGCGCGAAGCTCTTCCTGCCCGGGACGAAGGTCCACGGGATGATGGTCGACACCGACCCCTTCGACCGCATCACCCCCGAGCTGATGCGCGAGAGCGCCGCGCTGCTCGAAGTCCCGCTCGAGATCACGCCGGAGGACTACCATCTGCGGGATATGTGCGGCCCCGGCTACGCGATCGCCTCCGCGGCGGGCAACGCCGCCGTCTCCCTGATGGCCGCGCGCGAGGGGATCTTCCTCGACCCGGTGTACACTGGCAAGGCCTTCGCGGGGCTGCTGGAAATGGCGGAGGAGGGCGTCTTCGGCGAGGAGGAAAACGTCCTGTTCCTGCATACGGGCGGCGCCGGCGGGCTCTTCGCCATCGAGATGGAATGAAAATTTCTTTGGCGAAAACATACAAAAATTTTGAAACATTTTTGTGTTTTTGTGCCAGTTGGGAGAAAAACACATCCGACTCTTGACAAAAAACGGGCTATCGCCTATCATCGCAGACAAGATAGAGGCGCGAGGTCCATCAGTAAGCTCCCGCTCAGAAGCAGCTTTTCGCGGAAGCCGAAAGGGGACATCGCCGAAGTGAAGAACAGCAGCTGCGCTCTCTTCGCTGGGACGTCGGGAAATACCCGGCGGACTGTCACGCAAGTGGAGCGCTATCGAGTACAGGATCCGGGCTGGGGCCCCAGCCGAATCGGGATTTGTGCCGTAAACGCTCAAACGCGTTTACGGCTTTTTGTTTGCGCCCCGTCTGAATTTGATGAAGGAGAGAACAAAAATGAACACCACGAGAAGAATCACCGTTATTCTGCTGGCTCTGCTGATGACCCTGTCCCTGGCCGCCTGCGGCGGCAGCGCCGCTCCCGCGGCGGCCCCCGCGGCCGCCCCCGCCGCCCAGACCGAGACCGCCGAGGCCGATCCCCTCGCCTATCTCAACGGTCAGCTGCGCGTCGGCATGGAATGCGCCTACGCCCCCAGCAACTGGCAGGAGTCCGAGCCCAGCGACACCAACGTCCCCGTTGAGAACGTATCCGGCGCCTACGCCGAGGGCTACGACGTGCAGATCGCCCGCATCATCGCCGACCAGCTCGGTCTTGAACTGGTGGTGGTCAAGATGGAGTGGGACGGCCTGATCGAAGCGCTCAACCAGGGCCAGATCGACGCCATCATCGCCGGCATGGCCGACACGGAGACCCGCAAGGAGGCCATCAACTTCTCCGAGCCCTATCACTCCACGATCTACGCGCTGATGGTCAACGCCGGCACCGTCTATGAAAACGCCACCAGCCTCGCCGATTTCAGCGGCGCGAGCGTCCTCGGCCAGAAGGACACCGCCCTTGACTGGACCATCGACCAGATCCCGGGCGTCAACCACCTGCCCGCCGTCGGCAGCGTGCCCGACATGATCGCCCGTCTGCAGCAGGGCGCCTGCGACGCCATCGTCATCAACCTCGAGAACTTCCCCGGCTACCAGGCCGCCAACCCCAACTTCGTCGCTGTCAGCTTCCCCGAGGGCGAGGGTCTTGACCCCGGCTTCCGCGGCTCCTGCGTGGGTCTGCGCAAGAGCGACGACGTGCTGCTGAGCCTCGTGAACGACGCCCTGGCCACCGTGGATCAGGCCCAGCGCGACGAGCTCTGGGACACCGCGCTGAACAACCAGCCCATCTGATCGTTTTACACACTTGACAAGGGGACTCCCCGGGCTTTCTGCCCGGGGAGTCAAAAGGAAGGTTGACCATGAATCCAACTGTCAGGGGCAAGTCCGTCACCCGGGACCGCCCCTATATCTATCTGGGCGGCAGCCTGATCGCCCTGCTGGGGCTGAGTCTGCTCTCGGGCGAACCCCACCCGTACAGCTTCTTGACGAACAACGTGCCGGGCCTTCTGTGCCGGGTGCTGTTCTGGGCCTTCCTGGCCCTCGGCGCCGCGGCGCTGGTCTTCAAGCTGGCGCGCGCCAAAAGCTACCGCAGCTGCCCCATGTGCCGCCCGCCGATGACGGCCGTCGCCTTCTGGGCCTTCTGGCTCACGGTGCTGGCCTGCGCGCTCGCGCTGATCGACAGGGGGCTTCTGAAGCTGATCTACACCGTGCAGATCTGCATGCAGGCGGACAAGAACCCGCAGGACTTCGCCTCCTCCATGATCTACATGAGCGTCAAGGGCAAGGACATGCTGCTGGCCGGTATCTGGACCACGGTGCGCATCGCGCTGCTGGGCACGGCGATCGCCTTCATCCTCGCCATCTTCATGGTCTTCCTCCGCATCCAGGAGCCGGACAAGCGGGACCGCGACCTCGTCAAGGGCGTCAAATGGCTGGCCAGCCACTTCGCCCGCCTCTACATCTTCGTCATCCGCGGCACGCCCATGATGGTGCAGGCGCTGATCTTCTACTACTTCGGCTTCAATCTCTTCAAGCGCACCGGCATGACGGTCACGGAGATCAACCACGTGTGGAGCTTCTTCATCTCCGGTCTGTGCACCGTCTCGCTCAACTCCACGGCCTATCTGACCGAGGTGCTGCGCGGCGGCATCCAGGCCATCGACCGCGGCCAGACCGAGGCGGCCCGCTCGCTGGGCATGAGCAACTGGCAGAGCATGATCAAGGTCGTCTTCCCCCAGGCGGTGAAGAATTCCATCCCCGCCATCGGCAACGAGTTCATCATCAACATCAAGGATTCCTCCGTGCTGTCGGTCATCGGCGTCATGGACCTGATGTACGCCACCAAGTCCGTCAGCGGCATCTATTTCCGCTCGCTGGAGATCTACCTCGTGGCGGCGCTTCTGTATCTGATCCTCACCTGGCTGTCCTCCTGCCTGCTGAAGTATCTGGGCGGAAAGCTGGACACCCCGGTCAAGGGGATCCCCAGCTCGAACTGAGGGGTGCGGCATGGACGAATGTGTTTTGAGAATCGAACAGCTGGAGAAATCCTTCGGCAGCCTCCACGTCCTCAAGGGCATCGATCTGGAGATCCGCAAGGGCGAGGTGGTCTGCATCATCGGCGCCTCCGGCTCCGGCAAGTCGACCCTGCTGCGCTGCATCAACCTTCTGGAAGAGGCCGACGACGGCCACATCTGGTTCGACGGCCAGGATCTGATGGACCTCACGGTCGATCTCAACGCCCTGCGGCAGAAGATCGGCATGGTGTTCCAGAGCTTCAATCTGTTCAACAACAAGAACGTCATCGACAACTGCACCCTGGCCCCCATGACCGTGCGCAAGGTCTCGCGCGCCCAGGCCGAGGAGGCCGCCGTGCGGAACCTGACCACGGTGGGTCTGGCGGATTTCATCTACGCCGACTCCACGCGCCTGTCCGGCGGGCAGAAGCAGCGCGTCGCCATCGCGCGGGCCCTGTGCATGGAGCCGGAGATCATGCTCTTCGACGAGCCGACCTCCGCCCTCGACCCCGAGATCGTCGGCGAGGTGCTGGACGTCATGAAGGCGCTGGCGGCGCAGGGCATGACCATGGTCGTGGTCACGCACGAGATGGCCTTCGCCAAGGAGGTCAGCGACCGGGTGGTCTTCATGGATCAGGGCGTGATCCTGGAACAGGGCGCGCCGAAGGAGATCTTCGTCAATCCGAAGAACGCGCGCACCCGGGAATTCCTCAGCCGCTATCTGGAGGACAAGCAGCCATGAGAGAAGTGAGCGCTTATTTCGCCGAAGAGGCGCGCTATCCGGATCTGGACGCGGCGGGCGCCGCGGAGCGCCTTTCGCAGGCGATCCGGTGCCGGACCGTGAATCACGCCGACCACAGCCTGACGGACTTTTCCCAGTTTGACCGCCTGCAGGAGATCATGCGCCGGGGCTTTCCGAACGTCATGCGCTGCGGCAGCTTCGAGCTGATCGGCCATGCGGTGCTCATCACCATCCCCGGCACGGACGCGTCGCTGCTCCCCTGCCTGTACATGTCCCATCAGGACGTGGTGCCGGTGGTGCCCGGGACGGAGGCGGACTGGCTTCACGACGCCTTTTCCGGCGACGTGGCCGACGGCTGTATCTGGGGCCGCGGCACGCTGGACATCAAGCAGATGGTCTTCGGCATCCTCGAGGCCGCGGAATACCTGCTCAGCCATGGAAAGAGCTTCCGCCGCACGGCCTTCCTCGCCTTCGGCGACGATGAGGAGACGCTGAATCTCGGCGCGCTCGCCATTGCCGAGACGCTGGAGAGCCGCGGCGTGCGCCTGGAATTCGTGCTGGACGAGGGCGGCGGCATCATCGAGGACGGCGCCTGCTACGGCGCGCCCGGTCAGCCCGTCTCGCTGGTGGCGCTGATGGAAAAAGGCTATGCCGATCTCGAGCTCTCGGTCGAGAGCGCGGGCGGGCATTCCAGCCGCCCCTTCGGCGGCAGCTCGCTGGAGCATCTGGCCCGGGCCATTACCGCCGTCGCCGACGCGCCCTTCCCGACCCGCCTGCCGACGCCGATGGCCGCAGCCTTCGAGACCCTGGCCCCCCGCATCACGGAGGAGCCGCTGCGCACCCTGGTACAGGACGTGCGCGGCAACGCCGACGCCATCGCCGCCTTCTGCGCATCGCAGCCGGAGCTCTTCCCCTTTGTGACCACCACCATCGCCCCGACGATGATCGAGGGCGGCAGCGCCGCCTGCAACGTGCTGCCCCAGAACATGCGGGCCGTGATCAACTTCCGTCTCAACGAGGGCGTCGGCGCGGAGGACGTGATGACCCACTGCCGCGAGGCCGTGGGAAACGCGCCCGTAAAGCTGCGCTTTCTGCAGGCCAACGACCCCTCCCATGTCGCCCGCAGCGACGGCTACGGGTATCGGATGCTGCGCGAGGCCCTGCGGCCCTTCTACCCGCAGGTGCAGTTCGTGCCGGCCATGACCGTGGGCTCCACCGACGCCCGCCGCTACGAGCGCATCTGCGACTGCTGCCTGCGCTGCAGCCCCTTCATGACCGAGGCCGAAGACGCGCGCAGCGGCGTACACGGCACCAACGAGCGCCTGCCCCTGCGCTCCTACGCCCAGGGCATCCGGGTGCTGATCCGGCTGATGGAGCTGGCGAATGTGACGGAATGAACGGCAAGCGATAACCCCACAGGTTTTTCCTGTGGGGTTTGTTTTTATTCCACGACGCGTGGGGTGCTTTGCGCGCGGGAATGTGGTATGCTCTTTGCAGAAGGAGGCGAAAGCCATGGACAGATACGTCACCGGGGCCGTGATCCGCAGGCTCCGCGAGAAAAAGCGCATGACGCAGGAGGAGCTGGCGGAAAAGCTCTATGTCAGCGGCAAGGCCGTGAGTAAATGGGAGACAGGTCAGGGCTTCCCGGACATCAGCCTGCTTGAGCCGCTGGCCGGGGCGCTGGACATCTCCGTGATCGAGCTTCTCTCCGGCGAGGACGTGCGGAACCGAAACCGCGCCTCCGACATGCGCAGGGGCCGCTTCTACGTCTGCCCGGTCTGCGGCAACGTGATCCGGACGGTCGGCGAGGCGCTGGTCAGCTGCTGCGGCATCACCCTGCCGCCCCTCGAGCCGGAGGACGCGGACAAAGAGCACGAAATTCATGTTCAGATCGTGGAGGACGAATACTTTGTCACGGTCGAGCACCCGATGGAGAGGGAGCACTATCTCTCCTTCCTCGCCGCGGTGTCCGACCGGCGGGTGCAGTTCGTGAAGCTGTACCCCGAGGAGGCGGCGGAGGCGAGGTTCCGGATCGACTGCGTGAAGGCGTTCTATGCCTGCTGCAACCGCCACGGGCTGTTTATGCTGAAAAACATGTGATCCGATAAAAAACGGGGCAGGCCTTACGGCTTGCCCCTTCTCTTCAGCTGCGACTGTGTCTTCTGATTCCACTTGCCGATGCGCTTGAGCTCGCCCTCTTTGTTCCAGATAAAGCTCGTGCGCATCTCCGTACCGGCCCGGATGCGCGCGAAATTCTCCCAGTGCCTCGCAAAGATGGGGAGCGCGGGGAGCAGCAGGATGAGCGCGCAGAGGAGCAGTCCCGTCATCCAATAATAGCAGGCCGGGAATATGACCGAGATCGCCGGCGCCACCAGGGAGACATAGCGCGTCCCGAAGGCGATCGCCGCGGCCAGCGCGAGGAGGATGAAAAACCACTCCCAGTTCCACGCGAGCACGACGCCGCCGATGGTCGCCAGCCCCTTCCCGCCGCGAAAACGCAGCAGGACCGGGTAGATGTGGCCCAGGATGCAGGACGCCCCGCCGAGAGGCCCGGCCGCCTGGAGCGTCGGGAACAGATACGCGCAGAGCTTCCAGGCGAAAAAGGCCTTCAGGATATCCAGCGCCGCCGTGAGGAAGAAGGCGTTTTTCCCGAGCAGGATGAAGGCGTTCGTCGCCCCGACGTTGCCCGAACCCTCCTCGCGCACGTCGTAGCCCCTGGCCCGGCCGAGCAGAAAGGCCGGGCTGAAATTCCCGAAGGCGTAGCCCAACAGACAGCAGAGCAGCCCCTGCCAAACGACGTGCATCAAAACGCCCCTCCTCCCCGCGATTCCTTCAAGACTTTGAACTATCATGTTCAACATACCATGAATCCGAAGCCGCGTCAAGCCGCTTTTCTTGTGCTTGTCGGCCGGGCGGGTTTTGTGCTATAGTATTTGTTAAAGACGGGAGGTTTTGCACATGGAAGAAAAATGGTGGCAGAGAAGCGTGGTATATCAGATCTATCCGCGCAGCTTTCAGGACTCGAACGGCGACGGGATCGGGGACATCCCCGGCATCACGAGCCGCCTCGAGTACATCCGCGAGCTGGGCGTCGACGCGATCTGGCTCTCCCCTGTCTACAGCTCCCCCAACGACGACAACGGCTACGACATCAGCGATTATCAGGACATCATGGCGGAGTTCGGCACCATGGCGGACTTTGACGCGATGCTCGAAAAGGCGCACGCGCAGGGGCTCAAGATCGTGATGGATATCGTGGTCAACCACAGCTCGGACGAGCACCGCTGGTTCGTCGAATCCCGCTCCGCCAAGGACAGCCCGTACCGGGACTACTACATCTGGCGCGAGGGGAAGAACGGCGGTCCCCCCAACAACTGGGGCTCCTGCTTCGGCGGCAGCGCGTGGGAGTATGACGAGAGGACCGGCATGTACTATCTGCACCTCTTCTCGAAGAAGCAGCCGGACCTCAACTGGGACAATCCAGTCGTGCGAGGCGAGATCTTCCGCATGATGGACTGGTGGCTGCAGAAGGGCATCGACGGCTTCCGCATGGACGTCATCAGCCTGATCTCCAAGCCCGAGGGCCTGCCCGACGGCGTGCCCGGCCCCACCGGCTACGCCTCCTTCCATCTGGCGGCGAACGGCCCGCACGAGCACGAGTATCTGCGGGAGATGAACCGGCGGGTGCTGTCGAAGTACGATCTTCTGACCGTGGGCGAGTGCGCGGGCGTGACGCTCGAGGAGGCCAAAAGCTACGCGAATCTGGACGGCTCGGAGCTGTCGATGGTCTTCCAGTTTGAGCACATGGACGCGGACTTCCACCCGCTCTACGGCCGCTACGCCCCGCAGCGCAAAAATCTGCCGCGGCTCAAGGCCACGCTCGCGCGCTGGCAGAGGGAGCTCGACGGCATCGCCTGGAACAGCCTCTACTGGGACAACCATGACCAGCCGCGCGTGGTCTCCCGCTACGGCAGCGAGGAGCCGGCATACCGCGAGCTCTCGGCCAAGATGCTGGCGACCTGCCTGCACATGATGCAGGGCACGCCCTATATCTATCAGGGCGAGGAGCTGGGCATGACCAACTTCCCGTGGACAAGTCTCGACCAGATCAACGACATCGAGTCGCTGGGCAATTACCGGGACCTCCACGCCAAGGGCGTCATGAGCGAGGAGGAGGGCGTGGCCATGATGCGCCAGCGCAGCCGCGACAACGCGCGCACGCCCATGCAGTGGGACGCCGGTGAAAACGCGGGCTTCAGCACGGGGACGCCCTGGCTGCCGGTCAACCCGAATTATCAAGAGATCAACGCCGCGGAGCAGCTCTCGCGCCCGGACTCGGTCTTTCATTACTATCAAAAGCTGATCGCGCTGCGCAAAGAGCTGGATGTGATCGTCTACGGCCACTTCGAGCTGCTCTTGCCCGAGGACCCGGAGCTCTTTGTCTACACCCGCACGCTGGGGGACGAGGGCCTGCTGGTGCTTTGCAATTTCTCGGAAAACGAGCGCGCGTATGAAGTCCCGGCCGAATATCGGGACGCCCCGGTCCTGATCGCCAACTACCCGACGCCCCCGACCGCGGGGAAGCTGCGGCCCTGGGAGACCGTCGTGCTGCACCGCGGGGCGAAATGAAGCATATGCACAGGAAGCTTTTCAAAACGACAACAAAACGCAGCGGGCCCGCACGAGCCCCGCTGCTGCCGGCGCTGCTCCTCTGCGCGGCGCTCCTGTGCGGCTGCGCGCAGGCG
>JAILNC010000005.1 GCA_024691985.1 Oscillospiraceae bacterium
CCACTCCGTCGTGCTGAAGAAGCCCGGACAGGAGCCGAAGTACTTCGACGTCGAGCAGATCCAGACCAACGATAACCAGACCAAATCCGGCATCATCGACCTGTGGGTGGACTGCCTGCTGAAGGGCGAGAAATCCCCCATCTCCGGCGAGAGCGTCCTCTCCGCCATGCGTGCGGTTTTCGCCTCCAGGGAGAGCAGCGGGAAGGGCGGTGCCGTGGATAGCCCCGCAAACCGCTAAGGAGGTACGAACCATGATTCATTTCGGACTTTTGACTGCCATCCTGGACGGCTGGAGCTTTGAGGAGGCCGTCGACACTGCCGCGGAGATGGGCTTCGAGTGTCTCGAAGTCGCCTGCTGGCCTGCCGGCAAGGCCGAGCGCCGCTATGCCGGCGTCAGCCACATCGACGCCGAGCGCGTTCTGGAGGATGACGAGTACACTGCCTATGTGAAGAAGTATATCGCCGACAAAGGCATGCACATCTCCTCTCTGGCCTACTATCCCAACACCATGGACCCCGACCTTGCCAAGCGTAAAGCGGCCATCGAGCACCTGAAAGCCCTGATCAAGGCCTCTGCCAAGCTGGGCGTGAACCTGGTCACCACCTTCATCGGCCGCGACCAGCACAAGACGGTGGAGGAAAACCTGGCCCTGTTCCAGGAAATCTGGCCCCCCATTATCAAGCTGGCGGAGGACGAGGGTGTGAAGATCGGCATTGAAAACTGCCCCATGCTCTTCGGTGCCGACCAGTGGCCCGGCGGACAGAACCTCATGTGCACGCCGGTGCTGTTCCGCAAGCTCTTTGAGCTCTGCCCCAGCCCCAACTTCGGCCTGAACTTCGACCCCAGCCACTATGTCTGGCAGGGTCTGGACTACCTGCAGACGGTGTATGAGTTCAGGGACAGGCTCTTCCATGTCCACTTCAAGGACATCAAGCTCTATCCCGAAAAGCTGAAGCAGTGCGGTGTGCTCGCCTACCCGCTCGACTACATGTCCCCCAAGATTCCGGGCCTCGGCGACGTCGACTGGGGCGCCTTCGTCTCCGCCCTCAACGATATCCGCTACAACGGCGACGCCGTCATCGAGGTTGAGGACAAGGCCTTCGAGTCCTGCCGCGAAGACGTGCTGAAATCCATCCGGCTGTCGAAACATTATCTGGACAACTTCATCCTGTAAAGCCAGGCGCCGCGTCCGGCGCTAAAAAGAAGGGTGCGTTGCAAAATAGCAAAACACAACAAAAGCACCAGTTAGGTCCCAAAAAGGACTTGGCTGGCGCTTTCGTTTGCGATAAGCTTTAAACCGAACGCTGGAACAGTGTAACTTAATCGAGCGGAATGGTCAACTTTAGACATCCCTTTTCTCCATAAATATGTATGCCATAGTTACCATTTTTAAAGTTTCATGAACTCTTATTGGGGTACTGCTAAAATGTCCTTTGTTCGATTGTGAACTTTTTAAGGCCAAAGGTGGCAGATATCGCAATAAAATAAAAGAAACCTGAACTCTTAGTTCAGGTTTCAATGGTGGACGATACAAGACTCGAACTTGTGACCTCCCGCACGTCAAGCGGATGCGCTACCAGCTGCGCCAATCGTCCGTCTCTATTAGCTTTGTCATTATAGCTCGGCCATTTGGAAAAGTCAAGCATTTTTTCTCAGCTCTTCAACGCAAAATCGGCCGGCGGCTGTGCTCCCCTGTCGGGCCCAGCCGCCGGCCGCAGTGCGTCAGCTCTCCATCTGCTTCCCAAGAAATGTCGAGACCGTCTGCGCCAGCTTGTACTCCACCTCTCCCAGCGGCAAGGCGTTTTTCTCCGTCACAAAAAGCACGCAGCCCAGCACATCCCCCTCCGCCAGGATCGGCGCCGCCACCCCGATCCCGTAGCGCTCGTCGGAACCGCACACGGGCAGGAAGCCGGAGGCCGCTCCCCGTCGATACATGGCGCGCTCCTCCATGAGCTCTCCGAGCTGGGCGCTGATCGGTTTGTCCAGCAGTTCCCGTTTCGCCCCGCCCGCAACGGCGATCACCGCGTCCCGATCACACACCGCTGTGATGCAGTCCGTCGACCTCCGCATGCTCTCGCAGATCTGTGCCGAGAAGTCCCCCAGCTCCCCGATCGGTGAATACTTCTTGAAAATGAGTCCTCCGTCCTTGTCCGTGAAAATCTCCAGCGGGTCACCCTCGCGGATGCGCATGGTGCGGCGGATCTCCTTGGGGATCACGACCCGGCCGAGGTCGTCGATCCGCCGCACGATTCCGGTTGCTTTCATATCAAAAATCCTCCTGTATTTCTATCTGTTGTCTCAGATAGTATTTGCAGGAGGCAGGGCGATATACGGATACTTTTTCTCGTTGACACTGTCCATTCTCTTACTGTGCCGCACGAGGCTGCTCCGGAGATTTGACAAAGCGCCCCCGCCTGTGTTATAGTACGCGCAGATCGGTGCACAGATCTGAAAACCAAACAAATACCTATAAGAGATGCGCGAGGGACAAGCCCGATGACCGCACGGCAACCTCCCGGAGAGAAAGGTGCCAAAGCTTGTATGATAGGTTTATACCAGTCCCGCGACTGGTATTTTTGCGCCTGTTTTTCTGGGAGCATTACACAAAGAAGGCCATATGAGACTGTTTATTGCAATCAATCTGTCCGATGAAATGAAGGACGCGCTGCGCGATGCGCAGAACAGGATGTATCGGTCCGGCGTGCGGGGCAGCTACACGCCGCCGGAGAACATGCACCTGACGCTCGCGTTCATCGGGGAATACCCGGATGCGGAACCGATCACGGACGCGCTGTCCGCCGTGTCCTTCGCGCCCTTCGAGCTGTCCCTGGACGGCATGGGCTGCTTCGGAAATCTCTGGTGGGCGGGGATCGGGGAATCTGCTCCGCTCACAGCCCTTGTCCGCAAGCTCCGGAGAGCGCTTGCGGAAAACGGCATCCCCTTCGACAGGAAACGCTTCTCCCCGCACGTCACGCTGATCAGAAAGGCGTCCGGAAAGCTGCCCGCGATACAGCTCCAGCCGGCGTCCATGACGGTGAACGCCGGCTCGCTCATGCGCTCCGACCGCGGACGAAACGGCATGATCTATACCGAGCTGTTCGCATGGGAAGCGCAGGGCTGACGCCGCATTTTTTAGTCTTAGCGCTCTCCTGAACATACTGTTTTGTGGGAAGCCGTGAGCACGGCTTCCCACTTTGTGTTATCCGCCCGCAACGGTCAGCAGCTTCTTGTTGACGCGGCCCGTGACGTCGATGTAGTAGGCCAGCTCCGCGTTTGTCAGCTCACTCTCGTCCATGGCGTCGATCTTCTCCGCGAACTCCGTATAGCGGGTCAGGATGCTGTAATAGTCGCCCATCATGGACACCATGCTGCCCGGGTCCGCCTTGCTGTATTTCTGCATGAAGTCCACGTACTCGTCCATGAAGTCCTCGTAGGAATCCAGAAAAGCCTTGACCTCGGGCCGGATCTCGCTCTCCGCGACGGTCGGTGCGGGTTCGGGCGTCGGCTCGGGCGCGGGCTCCGCGCTCGGTTCCGGCGCGGCCTCTTCGACGGGCGCGACCGTCGGGACGGGGGTCGGCTTGGGCGTCGCCTTGGGGGCGAGCGTCGCCGCGGGCGCGGCGGGCTTCACCGCGGGCTTGGACGTGCTGCGCTTTCCGACGCGGCCGACGAGGTTCGCCGCCAGGATCACGACCAGCAGCCAGAACCACCAGCGCTTGAAGAGCGGTTTCTTTTTCTTTCTCGGCTTCTCGGTCGGGTATTCGAGCTGCGGCTCCGGGCTCGTGCGCGGCGGCGCGCTCTCGACGGGCGCCCCGCACTCGGGACAGAAGCGTGCGCCCTCCTGCAGGGCCGCGCCGCATTCTCTGCAATATGCCATTGTCGTTTCCTCCTTGTTGTTTCGTGGTCTTCCATCATAGCAGAATCGCAAGCGCCGCGTTCCCACCGAAACGGTGTGAATCGCGGCGTTTTTCGCCAGAGGCCGGCTCTTGTCATCTCGACCGAGCAGCGCGAGCGGAGAGATCTTTTCCCCACAGGCTTTTGCGTTCTCAGATCTCTCGACTGCGGCTTCGCCTCCGCTCGAGATGACACAAGCCTTTGCCCGGATGCGGTCTTCTTTACTCGGATTCCCTGACCAGCGGGGCCAGTCCGCAGTCGAGCAGCAGCTCGTTGACCCGATGGACGTCGCGGATACCGCTGCGGATCGTGACGAGGAAGACGACGTCCCGCGGGAGCCTTTCGTGCAGGGGCGCCATGCCGTAAAGGATCAGCGCCTCCCGCGTCTCGTCCGCATTGAAGCCCGCCGCCAGACAGAGCCGCAGGATCGTGTCGCGCCTCACCGTGTGCTTTTCCTCCGCGATCAGCTTGTAGCCGTAGTTTTCGGACATGTCGGCGGCGAGGAAAACGTTTTGCTGCAGCACCCCTTTCTCTCTGAACTTCGCCCGCATGTAGGCCGCGAAGGGCCGCGCGTCCGTGATCAGCGCGTCCCGGTTCTCCGCCAGGAAGCCCGGCAGCTCCTCCGGCCGGAGCCGTGCCAGGCGCTCACTCAGCCCGGCGGTCTTTTCCATGCTCTCTGTTTTCAATTGCGTTCACCCTTTCCATAGTTGAAAGCGGGTCAGCCTATGCCAACCCGCCCCTCTACGATAAGGAGTGTAAAACCTGCGATTCTCAGATCGCCTGCTTCACCATAGTGAACACATCGTCGCAGTACTGCTCATAGTCCCGATAGCCCATGACCAGCAGATCCCGCTGCAGCTCGTCGAGGGCTTCGAGGAAGGCCCGCTCTTCGCGCTTGTTCAGCGTGCAGCCCACCAGACAGTACTTCGGGTCGAGCTTGAAAACATAGCTCTTGCACACCCGGAAGCCGCGGAGACCTCCCTTGCGCCGGAACACCCGAAGCGACTGATAGTCCCGGCTGTCGGCGTAGAGGTACGCGTTTTTGAACAGCCCCATCGGCAGCGTCATCCGCAGCCCCACGACATTGAACATCTTCTCCTCCATATTGATCCTCCTTTGAATTGTGTTTCATAAGGAGAGGTGTAGAAAATGTGATGGGAAAAGAGCACCGCCCGGGATAACCCCGGGCGGTGTTCTGCGAAGAGGCTGAAATCATTGTGAAAAACTCGGCTATCCGTCTTCCGTTTCAGAATCTTGTTCTTCGATTGAATCCGGAAATCAAAGACTTGCGCGTTGAAGTTGAGTTCTTTGATTAGTAATCCCTTGGTGGTGCGGCGGATCTCCCTGGGGATCACGACCCGGCCGAGGTCGTCGATCCGCCGCACGATCCTGCTTGCTTTCATATCAAAAATCCTCCTGCGTTTCTATCTGTTGTCTCAGGTAGTATTTGCAGGAGGCTTTTTGTTACGCACATTGCGGACGCGTTGCCGTTCTGCCGCTCTTTCTCAAAACAGGGTGAGCTGCTCATGCTTTTCGGGCAGCTCGCGCAGATAGGCGAAGCACTCGTCCGGGGTGGACAGGATGCCGTTTGCCCTGCAGGTGCTTTGAAACAGCTTCATCAGTTCCGCCTCGTGCGGGCTCGGCAGCTCATAGGCGTCCCCGTAGGTCGAAATGTACTTCTCCTTCAGTCCCGGGAAATGCCTGTCCAGCGCGGCGTAATAGTATTCCCGGTCGCCCTCCCGGAGCGTCAGGCCCATCCCGAAGCAGAGGATCCCCTTCACGCCGACGCGGATGCAGGCGTCCAGAATGGCCCGGATGTTCTCCTCCGTGTCGTTGAGAAAGGGCAGGATCGGCGAAAGCCAGACGACGGTGGGGATGCCCCGCCTCTGCAGCTCCGCCAGCACCTCGACGCGGCGCTTCGTATTGCAGACGTTTGGCTCGACGATGCCGCACAGCGTATCGTCCCAGGTGGTCAGCGTG
Source organism: Oscillospiraceae bacterium (assembly GCA_024691985.1). Lineage (GTDB taxonomy): Bacteria > Bacillota > Clostridia > Oscillospirales > Oscillospiraceae > Limivicinus. The sequence goes on from JAILNC010000005.1 coordinate 5,873, forward strand.
ATCTGGACGACGCATTTGGCGTTCCGGTTGATCTCGTCCAGCAGGTCGATGTCCCGGAGTATCCGGTCCGATTTTGTCTGGATCGCGGCGCCGAAGCCGTGGCGCAGAATGATCTCCAGACACTGCCGGGTCAGCCGGAGCTCTTCCTCGCAGTGCATATACGGGTCCGACATGGCCCCGGTCCCGATCATGCAGGCTTTCCGTTTGGACGCGAGCGCCTTCTCCAGCAGCGCGGGGGCGTTGCGCTTTACCTCGACATCCTCAAAGGGGTGGGTGAAGCGGTAGCATTTGCTTCGGCTGTCGCAGTAGATGCAGCCGTGCGTACAGCCCCGATAGATGTTCATGCCGTAATAGCCGCGGCCCCCGGTCAGCAGCCCTTTTGCCTCGACAAAGTGCATATCGCGCTCCTCCGCGTGTGAAAGCGTTTTTCCCGGAGAGACCGGACCGGCGCTTTTCCATGCGCAGGCCTCTCCCCCTTTTCACATTGTAACCGCAGGCGAAAAAATGTCAAACGAAAAAGAACGCTGCGCGCACATTTGGGCCGCCTGCATCGATTGACGGGCTTGTGCCGGATGTGGTATAATCAATTAGTTGATTATCGTATCTGTACCGCCTGTGCAGAGATACATCTGCGCCGGGGAAGGAGAAACCATGCGCATTGTCCATATCAGTTTGACCGGGACCGTCACCGACGGGCTCGGCTTCAATGAGAATCTCCTGTCCAAATATCATGTGAAGCTCGGGCACGAGGTCTACCTGATCGGACCCATGTGGCACCGAAACGGAAAGGGCGCCGCCGAGCCGTTCCGGGAAACCGACTATATCAATGCGGACGGCGTCCATATGATCCGGCTCCCCATGCGCGGGCGGGACGATATGCGCAGAAAATTCAAGCGCTTTTCCGGGCTCGACAAGGCGCTTGACGAGATCCGGCCGGATCTTATATTCATTCACGGCTGCGCATTCGCGGATGTGCCGACGATCGTGCGCTATCTGAAAAAGCATCCGGAGGTCCGGGCTTTTGCCGACAACCACGCCGATTATTCAAACAGCGCGACCACCTGGCTCTCCAAAAACGTTCTGCACCGGATCATCTGGCGCCGCTGTGCGCGCTCGCTGATCCCCGTGGTGGAAAAATTCTACGGCGTCCTGCCGGCGCGCGTGGATTTCATTGAGGAGCTCTACGGGCTCCCCGCCGAGAAATGCGAGTATCTCCCGATGGGGGCCGACGACGAGTACGTCGAGGCCGCGGGGACCGCGGAGAGCATCGCCGCCGTCAGGCAGGAATACGGCATTGCCGAAGATGATTTTCTCATCGTCACCGGCGGGAAGATCAACCCCTCGAAGAAGCAGACGCTCGAGCTGATGAAGGCGGTGCGGGAGATCGAAGATCCGGCGCTTCGTCTGATCGTCTTCGGCTCCGTCAACAAGGTATTGAAAGAAGATTTTCATGCGCTCGTCGACGGACAGAAGGTCCAGTATATCGGCTGGCAGCAGCCCTTTGAGACCTACCGGCTCTTTGCCGCCGCGGATCTCGCCGTCTTTCCCGGCCGCCATTCCGTCTTCTGGGAGCAGGTGACCGGTCAGGGCATCCCGATGCTGATAAAGGATTGGCCGGGGACGCACCATGTCGATGTGGGCGGGAATGTCCGGTTCCTGACCGAGGACAGCGCCGCGGAGATCCGCGCCGTGATCGAGCATCTGCGCTCGCATCCCGAGGAATACGAGGCGATGCGGCAGGCCGCCCGGGAAAACGGGATGCGCTTCTTCTCCTGCCGCAACATCGCCGAGCGCGCCATCCGCGAGACCTGACATGTTTATCTGCCGACACAAAACCCCTCAATTCCGTGAGAATTGAGGGGTTTTTGCTGTCAGCTTTTCTTATGCCCGTTCCGGCAGGCGTTTCGCAGCTCGGCCACATAGCTTTCGACGCAGGCCTCCCGGGAGGCCGTCGCCATCGCGTAGCCGCGGATGTCCGCTTTCTGTTCGTCCCTGCTCTGCCGGGCGTTCAGGATCGCCTCGGCCAGCCTGTGCGGGTCTCCGGGCTCGACGCACCAGCCCGCGCGGGATTCCCGGAGGACGTCGGCCAGATCGCTGTCCGTATCGAAGGACGCGATGATCGGGGTGTTGCAGGCCATGATGCTCCAGGTCTTGCTGGGCAGACCGGCGCCGCCGGTCCCGGGCCTGCAGGTGATCAGGGCCGCGTCGCCCAGGCTGTACACCTCGGGCACCCGCTCCTGCGGGAGAAGCCCTGTGACCAGTATGTTTTTCAGAGGGGCGGCTTTCTTTTTGATCTCCTCAAATTTGCTGCCGCCGCCGAAGAGCACGAAGCGGAGATCTTCGATCGGGGCGAGCTCTTGCGCGGCCTCCACGATCACCTCCGCGCCCTGGGCTTCTCCGAGGTTCCCGGCGTACACGACCACGAAGTCGGAGCGTGAAAGGCCGAGCTCGTCGAACAGCGGGTTTTCAGCCCGGGCAACCGGCGCGACGGCGTCCAGATCCACCCAGTTTGAGACGACGCAGAGCTTGTCCTCCGGGACGCCCTTCGCCAGGAGATTGCGTTTGAAGCCCTCGCTGATGACGATGATCCGCTCCGCATGGCGGTAGGTGAAATCCTCGATCCGCCTGCCGAGCTTCCAGACCGGGCTCCCCTCCCGGGTCAGCCCGGCGTTGACCAGAGAGTCCGGAAAAACGTCCTGCAGATTGTAAACGAAGGGCACATGCAGCCTTTTTGCCACTTTTCCGGCTATCCAACCCTGTGTCGGCGGCGTGCTGACGGCAAACACCGCGTCGACGTTCTTCACCTTCCTGCCGAGGCGGAACGACTGCGCATTGCACCAGAAGTAGCGCAGGGCCCGCAGCAGGACGGCCGTTCCCTCCTGCGGGGCCCGGAAGCGCCGGACGCGGACATGCCCGTCAAAGAGCAGCTCCTCTCTCCTGTGCTTGTATTCTCTCGCCGTCTCCGGGCTGATCCCCCGGGTGGGAAGCGGGCAGAGGATCTCGACGTCAAAGCCGGCTTCGACCAGCCCCGCCAGCAGGTCGCGCTCCATATGGGTATAGGCGATCTGCTCCGGCTCGAAATAGGCGTCCAGAAACAGTACTTTCATACCGCCGCCTCCGGCGCATAGCGATACTCGTTCATGCGTCTGCCCTCGGCGGTCGTGTACGTCCGGGCCAGCATGAAGCCGTTTTTCAGATAGAAGCGGTTCGCGCCCTCGTTGTTGTCCGCGTCGGTCTCAAGATTGATATAGGCATATTCGGAAAAGTCCGTAGCCTCCTTCAGCCGGCCGATCAGCTTCGAGCCGATGCCGCGGCCCTCCGCCGCGGGGTCGACGCAGATGGAGGACAGCTCCACATAGCGCTCGGTCTTGACAACGGAATCGCTCTTCCTGAAGGCGCCCAGAAGGCGCTTTGTGAACGAGGGGTGGCGGAGCACGGCGAGCAGCGAGCAGAACGCGAATTCCACGATATGATGGCGGATCAGATTCCGGTAAAATCCGGGATAGTCCCTTGACCAGGCGAGAAAGCCGCAGACGCTCCCGTCCTCCTCCGCCAGAAGGATCCCGGAGTCCGGGTCCTTGAGGTAGCAGGCATAGAGCGTCTTCAGAAACGGCAGCCCGAGCTGCGTCAGAAAAAAGGTCGGAAAGGCCCTGCGGTGCAGCGCGGCGATCTCCGCGACGCGCTTCGGATCGGCCGTCTCCAATTCCCGGATGGTCAGCAAGTCCTCTCCTCCTCCCTGTCGTTATTTCAGCACAGCGAACACGGTCCTGACCATGGTCGAGAGCTCCCGCGCCAGGCTGAAACGCCGGATATCCTCCAGATTATAGGCCATCTTCTCCGGCAGGATCTTTTCCACATAGGTCCTGTCCGCATCCTCCGCAGCGCTCAGGAGCTTTTCCTCGTCCTTGTAGCGGATGCTGGCCTCGCTGGTGATGCCCGCGGGCATCAGGAGCGTCGCGTAATACTCGGGCCGGTAGCGCTCCACATAGCGCACGGCCTCCGGCCTCGTGCCGACGAAGCTCATGTCCCCCTTCAGCACGTCGAGCAGCTGCGGCAGCTCGTCCAGCCGGTGGGAGCGGAGCTTCGCGCCGACTTTTGTGATGCGGCTGTCGTTGCCGACGGTCACGGCGGTGCCGATCTTGTCGGCGTTGCTCACCATGGTGCGGAACTTGTGGATTTTGAAATGCCTGCCGCAGGTGGTCACGCGCTCCTGCCGGTAGAAGACCGGGCCCTCGGAATCGCGCTTGACCATGACCGCGATCACCGCCATGGGCGGCGAGAGCAGGACGAGCAGCACGGAGGCGGCCGCGACGTCAAAGACGCGCTTGACGGCAAGCTGTCCGCGCTTTTTGTCCAGGGCCTCCCAATAGGGTCTGACCTCCCCGCAGCGCATGAAATCGGGGAGCTCCTCCCATCGTTTCAGCATCTTACGCCCTCATCTCCCGGTAGACGGCCTTCACCGTCTCACACACATAGTCCACATCCTCATCGCTCAGCAGGGTATGCAAGGGCAGGGTGACCAGATTGTGATAGTAGTCGTAGGTGTTGGGGAAGTCCGCGATGTCCCAGCCCATCGAGCGGTAGGCTGTCATCATGGGCAGGGGCTTGTAGTGGACGTTTGCCGAGACGCCGCGGGCGACCAGCTTCTCGATGAAGCTGTTGCGCTGCTCGGCCGAAAAGCCCGGCAGGCGGATCAGGAAGAGGTGGTTGGAGCTGTCCATCCCCTCCACGTGGTGTACCAGATGGGAGATCCCCAGCTCGTCACAGACCGCGCAGTATTTTTTCAGGATCTCCACGCGGCGCTCCAGCAGGCCGGGATAGCGGTCGAGCTGGCGCAGGCCGATGGCCGCCATGATGTCGGTCATGTTGCACTTGTACCAGGGGCCGATGATGTCGTACTCCCAGGAGCCGCCCTTGCTCTTCGCGAGCGCGTCCTTGTTCTGGCCGTGCAGGGACAGAAGCTGATAGAACTTGTAGATCTCCGCGTTGTCGACGCCCTCGATCGGTTTCCAGGTGCTGGCGCCGCCCTCGGCGGTCGTGAAGTTCTTCACGGCGTGGAAGCTGAAATCCGTAAAGTCCGCAATGGCGCCGCAGTACGTCTTTTTGCCCCGGAAGACGCGGGAGGCGCCGAGGGCGTGGGCGCTGTCGGCGACGACCGCGGCGCGGCCGAGCGCCTTCTGGATGCGGGAGGACAGGTCGCCGAGCGGCGTGCCGTCGGACTCCAGCGGGGTAAAGAGGCCGCGCTTTCTCTCGACGATCTCGAAGACGCGGTCGTAGTCGCAGACGATGCCGCCGAGATCCACCGTGACGACAGCCTTGGTCTTCGGGCCGATCGCCGCCTCGAGCTTGTCGTAGTCCATCTCCGGCAGATGCGTGGCCGGATCGCCGTCCTTCTGGATGTCGACGAATTTCAGCGTCGCGCCGCAGTGGACCGCCGAGCTCGCGCTGGCCGTATAGGTATAGGCCGGGACGATGACCTCGTCCCCCTCGCGGATGCCGAGGATGCGGAAGTTCAGCTCCTCGGAGGCGGTGGCGGAATTCAGGCAGACGACGCGGTTGCTCCAGCGCCCGGACTCCTGTTCGGTGTCGACGTCGGCCCTGCCGGTCTCGATGTAGGCGGCGAGCCTTCTCTCGAGCAGCTTGGTCCGCGGGCCGGTCGTGATCCAGCCGCTGCGCAGCGCCTCGACGACCTCGCCGATCTCGCGCTCCGTGATGTCCGGCGGGCTGAAGGGGATGATATGCTTGTCCCCGTGCGACTTCCTCGGTCGCTCAGGGGAGAGCGTCAGGTTCTCGCTCTCGTAAAACTGCGGGCCGTAGTTGATCAGGTCGATGCCGCGGCTCCGGCAGACCTCCTGCAGCTTTTCCCGGAGCTCCGGCTGCAGCAGGGGGTCGGCGACGAACACGGCCTTGACCGCGTAGCCGTCCACCGCCTCCTCGGCCTTGTCCATCCCGCCGACGAGCGGGATGCCGTTGAGCTTCACGCCGTAGCTCTCGCTCTTGCTGTCGAGCACGCAGACCGGCCGGTAGACGAGATCGTCCTCGAGATAGCGGATGATCCGCCGGCCGTTCTCGCCCGCGCCGACGATCATGACATTGACCGTCGCCGCGTTGCGCGCCTTGTTGATCCGCGAGACCTCCGCCGTGACGAGGCGGTAGGAAAAGCGGCTCGCACAGATCAGAAGCAGCTGGAACACAGCGCCCAGGGCATAGTAGGTAAAGGGCATGAGGCGGATGAAAAAGGCCGTGCCGACGATATGGAACAGGCAGGTGATGAGGCTTGCCATCAGCACGCGGTTCAGATCGCTCAGCCCGGCATAGCGCCACATGCCGTTGTAGAGCTTGAGGAAGGCGAAGACGGCGATGCAGAACAGCGTATACCAGGGCGCGAAGCGGTAAAAGGTCGCGAAGAACACCTCCGCCCCCGCCACGAGCCTGTGGTTGTTGGTCATTCGGATATACAGCGCAAAATAGTAGGCGAGGTTGATCGAGCAGACGTCAAGCAGGACCAGGACCAGTCTCTGCGTCCATCGCCGGATAATCTCGTTTCGCTTTTCCTTCTCCACCGTGGTGTTCCCCTTTCCCGCTCTGCCCGCGCGCAGATACAAAACGCGCTCATCTCATTCCGTCTATTTTGTTATTGTACACGATTTGCCCCCGTGATGCAACAGGAAAGACCGCAAAAAGTGTATCTGTGCGAAACGAAACGCGCCTGCCTGTCTGTTTTCACCGCCGCTGTGCGCTTTTCGCTTTTCAAACGGGCGGCGCTGTGCTATACTTTATTATCATCACTGCCGCGTGCGGCGTCTGAGAAACAGAGGATTCTTTGTCACATGGTCAAATATTTCAGCATCAATGCCGAGGGCTGCAGCATCCGCTGCAAGCTGTATACAGGCGATCCCGCCGGGGTCCGGAGCGTCATCCTCTTCGGGCACGGCTTCGGCGGTCACAAGGACAACAAGGCGGCCGAGCGCTTTGCCGGGCGTGTGCTCGAAAAAAACAAAGGCGTCGCCGTCGTGACCTTCGACTGGCCCTGCCACGGCGACGACGTGCGCAAAGCGCTGCGGCTGGAGGACTGCGACATGTATCTGCGTCTGGTCCTCGCGCATATCCGGGACAGATTCGCTTCGCCGACCGTGTTCGCCTACGCAGTCAGCTTCGGCGCCTACCTGTTTTTGAAATACATCTCCGAAAACGGGGACCCCTTCGCCAAGACGGCGCTGCGCTGCCCGGCGGTTAAGATGTACGAGGTGCTCACGTCCGCCATCATGACGGACGAGGTCCGGGAAAAGCTGCGCAGGGGGAAGAGCGCGCCCGTCGGCTTTGACCGGAAGATCGAGATCGACAGGGCCTTTCTGGACAGTCTGGAGCAGGCGGACGTCTCGCAGCGCGATTTCCTGCCGTATGCGGACGAGCTGCTGATCCTGCAGGGCACGAAGGACGAGATCGTCCCCTTCTCCACGGTCAGGGACTTTGCGGAGGAGAACGTGATCGAGTTCGTGCCGGTCGAGGGCGCCGATCACCGCTTTCTGGACCCGGCGAAGATGGATTTTGCCAACGCGCAGATCCTTTCGTTTTTCGGCTTGAAGTAGCTGCGCGGGCGGCAGAAAAAAGGAGGCGGACCCCATGGCGAAGCTGGCGGTGTTTTTCCCGGGCATAGGCTATACGGTCGACAAGCCCCTGCTGTATTACAGCCGGAAGCTCGCGGCGGCGCGGGACTATGAGATCCGGCTGCTGCCCTACGGCGGTTTCCCGCCGAAGATCAAGGGCGACCGGGCGCGCATGGCGGAGAGCGCCGCGCTCGCGTACAGGCAGGCGGAGGATATGCTGGCCGATCTCGATCTGCGGGCGTATGAGGCGCTTTTGTTCGTCGGCAAGAGCATCGGGACGGTCGCCGCCGCGAAGCTCGCCGCGGCGCACGGCGTGACGGAGCGGGCTCGCTTTGTGCTGTACACGCCGCTGGAGGAGACCTTCACCTTCCCGCTCGGACAGACGATCGTCTTCACCGGCGGGGCCGACCCCTGGGTCGGCGGGGCGGAGAACAGGATCCCCGGGCTCTGCGCAGCGCGCGGCATCCCCTGCCATGTCATCCCGGACGCGAACCATTCGCTGGAGTGCGGGGACGTGCGGACCGATCTGAAAAATCTGCGGGCCGTCATGAAGGAGACGGAACGCTTTCTCGAACCGTAAGGAGCCACAACGAATCGACAGCCGGTTGAAAAACCGGCTGTCTGTTTGTTTTATTTTTTGCGCGTGACCGTCAGCGCGCCGAAGTCGGCCATCTTGACGTAGTACTTTTCCGCCTCGATCTTGACGACCTCCATGCTGTTCCCGTTCACCTCCGCCTCGACGTCTTTGCCCGAGCAGTCGAAGGGGAAGACCATGTAGGCCAGGTCGTCGGTCTTGTAGCTCTCGGGGATATTGACCCACAAGATGTACTTAACGGACTTGCCAGTGACGTTCTGGCTGGCCCTGTAGTATTTGAGGAAGGTTTCGCCGTCCTCCCTGCTCAGGTCGGACGCACCGAGGATGGTCAGCTTCAGGACCTCCCTGGCGGGGACCGTGCCGATCAGCTCGTCAGCGGCGTTGTACAGCTTGTATCTGCTGATGGGGCCGTCTTCTTCGGCCGCAATGGGAGCGGGGTCAGGCTTCGGATCGGGCTCTGCGGGCGGAGCCGCGGTGCCGTCCTGCGCCACGGCCGCAAAAGCGACTGTGTTGAAGCTGAAAAACAGGACAAGAACAAGCAATAACGCAAGGATCTTTTTCATGGCGATATCCTCCTTCAGTTTTCAAGTCGGGCCTGCGCCCGTTTCCGCTTCGGTCGGCAGAGGGGATGTACGCGCTCTTCCTCCTCCCCGGCCTCAGACCTCTTCAAAGAAGGTGTCCGGGTGCGCGGGATCGAAGATCTCGTTGCAGGTCATGACCGTGACCAGATCCTCGGTCTGGCTGAGATTTTCGATGCTGTGGGTCCAGCCGGGCAACATGTAGACGCTCTCGATCTTCTCGCCGCTGACCTCGAACTCCAGGACCTCGCCGGTGGAGAGATCCCGCTCGCGGATCAGGCCGTGGCCGTGGACCACGATGAACTGCTCCCACTTGCTGTTGTGCCAGTGATTGCCCTTGGTGATCCCCGGCTTCGAGATGTTGATGCTGACCTGCCCGCAGTCGAGCGTGTGCACAAGCTCGGTAAAGGAGCCGCGCGCGTCGCAGTTCATTTTGAGCGCGTATTTGACCCGCTCGGCCGGCAGATAGCTCAGATACAGGCTGAACAGCTTTTTGGCGAAGGACCCGGCGGGCATCTTCGGCATGAGAAGCGTCGCGCTCTGGGACTTGAACTGCTCGAGCAGGTCGACGATCTCCCCGAGCGTCGCGCGGTGCGTGACCGGGATATAGCACCAGCGTCCGTTTGGGTTCGGGACCGCGTCGAGCCCGTCGTAATCGCAGCGCTTCTCCTTCCCCTCGAGCAGATCGAAGAGCCCCTCGATCAGATCGTCGATGTACAAAAGCTCCAGCTCGGTGTTCCGGTCGTGCACCGCGATGGGCAGATCGCGCGAGAGGTTGTAGCAGAAGGTGGACACGGCGGAATTGTAATTCGGCCGGCTGTGGCCCATCAGATTGGGGAAGCGGTAGACCGCGGTCCTGGCGCCAGTCTCCTCGCCGTAGGTGAAGAACAGCTCCTCCCCCGCGCGCTTGGAGCGGCCGTATGCCGAGTCCGCAAAGCGCCCGCAGAGACTCGCCTGCGACGAGGAGGCGAGCATCACGCCCGCCCGGCTGCCGTGCCGTCTGAGCGCGTCGAGCAGCTGGCTCGACAGGCCGAAGTTCCCGCGCATGAACTCCTCCGGGTCCTGCGGCCGGTTGACCCCGGCGAGGTGGAACACGAAGTCCGCCTTTGCGCACCAGGCGTCGAGCTCCTCCGCCGTGCTCTCACGGGTGTACGCGTAGATCTCCCCGATCTCAAGCCCGGGGCGGGTGCGGTTCCTGCCGTCGCGCAGGGCCTCGAGATTGCGGATGAGCGCCGTGCCGACCATGCCGGCCGCGCCGGTGACGAGGATGTTCATACGCCGCTCTCCTTGCGCCAGACCATTTTGTTCACGACGCCGGTATAGCTCTGGATGATGCGGACCACCTTGGTGCTGACGGTCTCGTCGGTGTAGTCCGGCACCGGCAGGCCGCCGTCGCCCTCCTTCACCAGCGCGGCCGCAAGCTCCACCGAGCGCAGCAGACCCTCGGCGTCGATGCCCGAGAGGATGAAGCAGCCCTTGTCGAGGGCCTCGGGCCTCTCGGTGCTGGTGCGGATGCAGACCGCGGGGATGGGCCTGCCGATCGAGGCGAAGAAGCTCGCCTCCTCGGGGAGGGTCCCGCTGTCCGACACGACGCAGAAGGCGTTCATCTGCAGACAGTTGTAGTCGTGGAAGCCCAGCGGCTCATGCGCCCTCACGCGGCTGTCGAGCTGAAAGCCCGAGGCCTCGAGCTTTTTCCTGCTGCGCGGGTGGCAGGAGTAGAGTACCGGCAGATCGTAGGTCTCGGCCATGCGGTTGATCGCCGTGAACAGCGAGCGGAAGTTTTTCTCCGTGTCGATGTTCTCCTCACGGTGGGCGGAGAGCAGAATGTACTTCCCCTTCTCGAGTCCCAGCCGCGCGTGGATGTTGGAGGCTTCGATCGCCGCGAGGTTTTTGCGCAGCACCTCGGCCATCGGGGAGCCGGTGACGAAGGTCCTCTCCTTCGGCAGGCCGCAGTCGGCCAGATAGCGGCGCGCATGCTCGGAGTAGGCGAGATTCACGTCGGAGATGATGTCCACGATGCGGCGATTCGTCTCCTCCGGCAGGCACTCGTCCTTGCAGCGGTTGCCCGCCTCCATGTGGAAGATCGGGATATGCAGGCGCTTGGCGCCGATGACGGACAGGCAGGAGTTCGTGTCGCCCAGGACCAGCACGGCCTCGGGCTTCAGCTCCGCCATGACCCGGTAGCTCTTCGCGATGATGTTGCCCATGGTCTCGCCCAGATCGGCCCCGACCGCGTCGAGATAGAGCTCGGGGTCTTTAAGCCCCAGATCGCGGAAGAAGATGCCGTTGAGCGTGTAGTCATAGTTCTGCCCCGTGTGCACCAGCAGGGTATCGAAGCAGGCGCGGCATTTCTTGATGACCTCGGACAGGCGTATGATCTCCGGCCGTGTGCCGACGATGATCATCAGCTTCAGTCTGCCGTCGTTTTTCCACTCAGCCATGCTTGACCTCCTCCAGCGCCGTGCGCACATAGTCCGCCGTCAGCAGCTTTTCCACGACGCCGTCGACGTCGAGCAGTCTGGTGTTGTGGCTGGTATAGCTCTCCTCCGCCTCGGTGAGCACCTGCCCCTCCACGAAATACTTGTCGTAGTTCAGATCGCGGTTGTCCGCCGCGACCCGGAAGTAATGGCCCATATCCTCGCTGCGCAGACGCTCCTCGCGGGTCATCAGCGTCTCGTACAGCTTTTCGCCGTGGCGGGTGCCGATGATGCGCGTGCCGGTGTCGCCGAAGAGGCGCTGCACGCCCTTCGCAAGATCGCCGATGGTGGAGGCGTCGGCCTTCTGGATGAAGAGATCGCCGGGCTGCGCGTGCTCAAAGGCGAAGCGCACGAGCTCCACGGCCTCGTCCAGATTCATCAGAAAGCGCGTCATGGCGGGGTTCGTGATCGTGATGGGCTTGCCCGCGCGGATCTGGTCGATGAACAGCGGGATCACCGAGCCGCGCGAGCACATGACGTTGCCGTAGCGCGTGCAGCAGATGACCGTGCCGCCGCGCTCGGCGGCCACGCGGGCGTTGGCGGTGATGACATGCTCCATCATGGCCTTGGAGATGCCCATGGCGTTGATGGGATAGGCCGCCTTGTCCGTGGACAGGCACACGACCCGCTTCACCCCCGCGCTGACGGCGGCGCGCAGGACGTTGTCCGTTCCCTCGATGTTGGTCTTGACCGCCTGCATGGGGAAGAATTCGCAGCTCGGCACCTGCTTGAGCGCGGCCGCGTGGAAGATATAGTCCACCCCGGGCATCGCGTCCGCGATGGAGTTGGGATCGCGCACGTCGCCGAGGTAGAAGCGGACCTTGCCCGCGAGCGCCGGGCTTTTCGCCTGCAGCTCGTGGCGCAGATCGTCCTGCTTTTTCTCATCGCGCGAGAAGATGCGGATCTGCCCGATATCGGAATCGAGGAAATGTCTGAGGACGGCGTTGCCGAAGGAGCCGGTGCCGCCGGTGATGAGCAGCGTTGCGCCGCTGAATGCATCCATGCTTGTATCCTCCTGTACCGCGGCTCTCCGCCGCAGCTCTCATTATACCCGAAGGCGCGCGGCCGCGCAAGTCAGTCCTGCTCGGCGCTGTAGACCTCGCGCACGACGGCCTCCATCGCCCGGGCGGCCTGCGAGTGGTACTCGCGCGTCGGCAGCGCGACGCCCAGGTCCAGATGGACCCCCGCCTTCCCGATGCGAAACAGCTCCACCTGCGCGTTGGGGTTGACGCACGAGGCGTAGGTGAAGGCCAGGCCCAGCCCCGCCTCGGCCATGGAAACGGCCATCGCGGCCGTGATGGTGTCGAAACGGGCCTTGTATTTGATGCGGTGCTTCTGGAAAAGCTCGCGGCTGATGCTGCCCATCATGGTGTCGTGATAGCTGAGGATGAAGGGGTGCTTCGCCGCCGCGGCGAGAGAGACCCAGCGGCCGGGGCCGTCCGGGGTCGCGTGCGCCTCGGCGAGCAGGGGGTGCCCCTTCGCGGCCACGAGATAGATCTCTTCCTTTTTGAGAAAGTGCGCCTCGTTCTTGAGCTTTGCCGCCGGCAGCGCGATCACCGCCACGTCCAGCTTCCCGTCGAGCAGCAGATCCTCCAGCTTTCTGCTGTTGTGCTCCTCGACCTGGACCTGCACCTCGGGATAGAGCTCCCCGAAGCGCCGCAGGATCTTCGGCAGGGTCTGCTGGCCGCGGAAGGAGCTGATGCCCAGCACCACGCGGCCGCCCTTCATGCCCTCATTGTCGTACAGCTCGCTCTTGGCCTGCTTGAATTCCGCCTTGAGCCGCCGCAGATGCCCGATGAAGACCTCGCCGTTTCGGGTCGGGCAGATGCCCTTGGAGGTGCGCAGAAAGAGCTTGACGCCCAGCTCGCTCTCATACTGCTGCAGAAACGCGCTCAGCGAGGACTGTGCCATAAAGAGCCTGTCCGCCGCCTTGGAGACGCTCCCCTCCTCGGCCAGGGCGATCAGATATTCAAAATCCTTCAGATCCATGCGCGTTCTCCTATCGCTTTTTTTGATGCACGGTATCGGATATTCGCGCTTGCCAAGACTGCGGTTTTCTTATATTATAGAATCATCAAACGGAAAGCACAAGACCCCCTTTTCAGCTTTTATCGGAACTCACACTGCAACAGAAAGGAGCATGCTATGGCAAAGGTATCCATGAAGGGCGTCATCGACATGCACGTCCACTCCAACCCCGACATCCGCATCCGGGCCTACGACGACTTTGAGCTCATGGAAGCCGGCATCCGCGTCGGCGCGCGGGCCATCGTCATCAAGACCCACCAGGGCATCACCGTCGACCGCGCCTACCTCTGCAACCGCCACAACGCGATCGTCCACGGGGGCGACAACGACTTCCAGATGTTCGGCAGCATCACCCTCAACAGGCAGATGGGCGGCATCAACCCCGCCGCCGTGGAGAGCGGCCTGAAGCTCGGCGGCAAGGTCGTGTGGCTCCCCACCGCCTCCGCCTGCAACCATCTGAAAAAGATGGGCAAGAACCCCGACGCCGGCGTCGCCTGCGTGCGCGACGGCAAGATCGTCCCCGAGCTCAAGGACGTGTTCCAGCTCATCAAGGACTTCGACGTGGTGCTTGGCACCGGTCACGTCAGCCCCGAGGAGTGCTTCGTGGTCGTCGAGGCCGCGCGCGCCATGGGTCTGAAAAAGGTCGTGGTCACGCATCCCGAGTGGTGGATCGTGGACATGAGCCTCGAGGACCAGCTCAAAATGGTCAAGGACTACGACGTCCTGCTCGAGCGCTGCTACGCCCAGAACATGGGCGGCGGCAAGTACAAGAGCAACCTGCCCTCGAACCTCGAGGTCATCCAGACCGTCGGCTACAGGAACGTCATGATCTCGACCGACGGCGGCCAGACCGAGAACCCCAACTGGGAGATCGCCTACGAGCAGTACATGCAGTTCATGGCCGACCACGGCGTCACCGAAGAGCAGCTGCGTTACATGACCCACGACATCCAGATGGGCCTGCTGAATCTGAAAGATTAACCCCCGGCAAGAGAGAGTAAGAGAGATAAAAAAAGAAATTTTAGGAGGAAAAACATGCTCGGTATCCTGATCGTTGCGGCGATCGTGCTCGCCGTCTTTCTTGGCTACAAGACCAAGATCAACACCGGTTTCTTCTGCATCGTCTTCGCTTACCTGATCGGCTGCTTCGCCGTCGGTCTCAAGACGAAGGACGTCATCGGCATGTGGCCGACCAGCACCATGTTCGTCATCATCTCCGTGTCGCTGTTTTACAACTTCGCAGCCCTCAACGGCACGCTCGAAAAGCTCTCCGGCAGCCTGCTCTACGCCTGCCGCAGCTTCCCCGGCATGCTCCCCTTCGCGCTGTTCTTCGTGGCGGTCATCCTGTCCGTCATGGGCGCAGCCTACTTCACCGTCCTCGCCTTCCTCGCCCCCATCACCATGGCCATCTGCGAGGAGTCCAAGATGGACAAGCTCACCGGCGCCGTCGCCATCAACTGCGGCGCGCTGGCCGGCGGCGACTTCCCGACCGCCGCGCTCGGCGTCATCTTCCGCGGCCTGATGGACACCGCCTACGAGGCCGCCCCCGAGCAGGCCCTGGCCGACACCTTCGGCCCCGAGCTCAAGGTCTTCGGTCTGGCCATCGTCTTCTCCCTCATCCTCATCGCCATCTTCCGCTTCGGCGTGAAGGCCAACCGCGACATCGGCAAGGGCGTCACCTTCACCAAGCCCGAGGCCTATGATTCCAAGCAGAAGACCACGCTTCGGCTCATGCTCATCATGATGGCCGTCGTGCTCATCTTCCCCCTGCTCAAGCTCCTGCTGCCCGACGTGGCCTTCATCAAGAACGTCGCCGGCAAGATCGACGTCGGCCTCGTGGCCTTCGTGTTCACCGTCATCGGCCTGCTGCTGAACCTCGCCCCCCAGAAGGACATCATCGCGAAGGTCCCCTGGAACACCATCCTGATGATCGCCGGCGCCGGCATGCTCATCGGCGTCGCCGTCAAGGCCGGCACCATCGAGGCCGTCTCCCACTGGATCGGCAACAACGTGCCCGTCTTCCTCGTGCCCATCGCGTTCAGCCTGATCGGCGCCTTCATGAGCTTCTTCAGCTCCACCACGGGCGTCGTCTGCCCGGCCCTCTTCCCGCTGATCCCCGGCATCGCCGCGGCCACCGGGCTCAACCCCGTCACGCTCTTCGCCTGCACCATCCTCGGCGCGCAGAGCAGCGCCATCAGCCCCTTCTCCTCCGGCGGCAGCCTGATCCTCGGCTCCTACGGCAACGACGAGGAGCGCAACGCCCTCTTCAACCGCCTGCTGTTCGTGGCCGTCCCCGTCAGCGTCCTCTGCGCCGCGGTCTACAACTTCATCGTCGCGATGGTCCTGTAAGGACACAGAAACATCCGGGAACAGGCGCTTTCCGCGCCTGTTCCCTATCCTGATTTTTTCGGAGGATATCAACTATGATCAAGCTCTACGACGGCGGCGTGTATCTCGTCAACGGCGTGACCCTCACGCAAAGCCTGCAGGAGGCCGAGGCCCTCTCCAGCGAGAAGACCTGTCTCGACTGCGCGAAAAAGGGCACGATGGCGTATTCCATCATCAAGGCCCACAACCAGTCCGAGGACATGGAGCACCTGCGCCTCAAGTACGACTCCATGACCAGCCACGACATCACCTACGTCGGCATCATCCAGACCGCGAGAGCCTCGGGCATGAAGGAGTTCCCCCTGCCTTACGTGCTCACCAACTGTCACAACTCCCTCTGCGCCGTCGGCGGCACCATCAACGAGGACGACCACAAGTTTGCCCTCTCCGCCGCGCACAAGTACGGCGGCATCTACGTGCCCACCAACATGGCGAACATCCACTCCTACAACCGCGAGACCATGACCGGCTGCGGCCGCATGATCCTCGGCTCCGACTCCCACACCCGCTACGGCGCGCTGGGCACCCTGGCCGTGGGCGAGGGCGGCGGCGAGCTGGCCAAGCAGCTTTTGGGCCGCACCTATGACTTCGCCTATCCCGGCGTGGTCGCGATCTACCTGACCGGCGCTCCCAAGCCCGGCGTCGGCCCGCAGGACGTGGCGCTGTCCATCATCGGCGCGGTGTACAAAAACGGCTACGTCAAGAACAAGGTCATGGAGTTCGTCGGCCCCGGCATCGCCAATCTCCCCATCGAGTACCGCAACGCCGTCGACGTCATGACCACCGAGACCACCTGCTGGTCCTCCATCTGGGTCACCGACGACACGACCAAGGGCTACTACGTCACCCACGGCAGACCCGAGGCCTACAAGAAGCTCGACCCCGCGAAGGTCGCGTACTACGACGGCTGCGTCTACGTCGACCTCTCCACGGTCGAGTGCACGATCGCCATGCCCATGCACCCCTCGAACACCTACACCATCCACGAGCTGCTCGAAAATGCCGAGGACATCCTGCACACGGTGCAGGAGGCGGCCAACAAGCAGCTCAAGGGCGTGAAGATGGACCTTCTGTCCAAGTACCACGACGGCGGCATCTGGGTCGAGCAGGGCGAGATCGCGGGCTGCTCCGGCGGCACCTATGACAACATCTGCGCGGCGGCCGACATCCTGCGCGGCAAGAGCTGCGGCAACGGCGCGTTCAGCCTGAACGTCTATCCCGGCTCCATGCCCGCCTGGTCCTGCCTTGCCAAGAACGGCAGGCTCTTCGACCTCGTCTCCGCGGGCGCGATCATCCGCGAGTGCTTCTGCGGCCCCTGCTTCGGCGCGGGCGACACCCCTGCCAACGGCGAGTTCTCGATCCGCCACACCACGCGCAACTTCCCGAACCGCGAGGGCTCCAAGCCCGGCGAGGGCCAGCTCTCCGCCGTGGCCCTCATGGACGCGCGCTCCATCGCCGCGACCGCTGCCAACGGCGGCAAGCTGACCGCGGCCTCCGACCTCGACGTCGAGTACACCAATCCCCCGTATGAGTACGACGCCGGCATTTACGCCAAACGCGTCTACAACGGCTGGGGCAGGCCCGAGCCCGCGTATGAGCTCAAGTTCGGCCCGAACATCAAGGACTGGCCGGAGATGCCCGCCCTGACCGACGATCTGCTGGTCAAGGTCTGCGCCTACATCACCGACCCCGTCACGACGACCGACGAGCTGATCCCCTCCGGCGAGACCTCGTCCTACCGCTCCAACCCCGAGCGTCTGAGCGAGTTTGCGCTGTCGAGACGCGATCCGCAGTACGTCGGCCGCTCGAAGGTCCTGCGCCAGGCGGACCGCGACCGCCGCGCGGGCAAGGGCCTCTCCGACGAGATCAAGGCCGTGTACGAAGCGCTTTCGAAGGCCGGGCTCAAGGTCGACCCCGAGGGCACCGACGTCGGCTCCACGATCTTCGCCAACATGCCGGGCGACGGCTCGGCCCGCGAGCAGGCGGCGAGCGTGCAGCGCGTGATGGGCGCGTCGGCCAACTTTGCCAGAGCCTACGCCACGAAGCGCTACCGCTCCAACTGCATCAACTGGGGCATGACGCCCTTCCTGACCGAGACGCCCGAGGTCTTTGAGCTCGGCGACTACATCTTCGTGCCGGGCATCCGCAAGTCCCTGCTGGAGAAGAACGACGACATCACCGCCTACGCCGTCAAGCCCGACGGCGCGGTGACCGAATTCAAGTGCTCCATCGGGACCCTGACCGATCCCGAGCGCCAGATCATCGTCGACGGCTGCCTCATCAACTACTACCGCAACAACTGATCGTAAAACGCGCAGCGCCCTCCGGGAGTGATCCCGGAGGGCGTTTTCGCGTTTTGTTCTTTATTGCGGCTTTGCCTCCGCCTTGAGGCGCTCAAGCCATTCGTAGGGCACCTCGAGATTGCCGTCGATGCCGCTGCCGAGGGCGATATGCGCCTTGTGGCTGCCGTGGTAGTCGCTGCCGCCGGTCTTGACCAGACGGTATTCCTCGGCGAGTTTTTCGAGGTAGGCGACCTGCTCCGGACCGTAGCCGCTGTAGCGGCACTCGATGCCCCGCAGGCCGTGGTCCATGCACAGCTCGATCAGCTCGCGCAGCTCCGTGTCGCTCTTGTTGTACTGGAAGGGGTGCGCCAGCACCGGCACGCCGCCGGAGGCGACGATGGCGTCCACCGAGTCCTCGATGCTGATGGTGGTGCGCGGCACGTAGTATTTCTTGCCCTTCCCGACAAAGCGCTCAAAGGCGTCGTTCATGTCCTTTGCCAGTCCGAACTCGATCAGCAGCTCGCCGAAATGGGGCCTGCCGATCACCGCGCCGAAGCGCTCCTTCATTTTTTTGTAGCTCACGGGCAGACCGTCGGCGGCCATGAGCGCGGCGACCTTCGCGTTGCGGCGGTCGCGGTCGTAGACGACGTCCTCGAGCAGGGGCACGAGGTTTTCCAGATAGTAGCCGAGCACGTGCACCGAGACGCCGTACTTCGTGCTGACCTCGATGCCCGGCACGACCTCCACGCCCAGATCCTCCCCGGCCGAGAAGGCCCCGGCGTAGCCGGAGATGGTGTCGTGGTCGGTGATGGCGATGGCGCGCAGCCCGCACTCTTTGGCGAGGCGCACGACCTCCTCCGGATGCGCCGTGCCGTCCGAGGCCGTGGTATGCACATGCAGATCGATCTCTCTCATCAAAACATCTCCCGGATATGGGCGTTGCATTTTTCATAGAGCGCCTCAGGCTCCGCGCCCACAAAGAATTCGCCGTTTTCATAAAGCACGCGCCCGCCCACCATCGTCAGGCGCACGTTCTCCTTCGAGCCCGCGTAGACGAGATTGCGCGCTATGTTGTGCAGGGGCTGCATGTTTGGCCGACGCAGGTCGATCACGACGAGATCGGCGCGCTTGCCGACGGCGATATCGTCGCAGTCAGTCAGCCCCATGGCGCGCGCTCCGCCGACGCAGGCCATCTCCAGCACCGCGTCCGCGCCGCCCGCCGCGGCGTCGAAGCTCTGTACCTTCTGCAGCACGCTTGCCAGATACATCTCGCGGAAGAAGTCCAGCGCGTTGTTGCTGGCCGCGCCGTCGGTGCCGATGGCGAGCGGCACGCCCGCCGCGCGGAGCCGGTCCAGAGGCGCGATCCCGCTGGCGAGCTTGAGGTTGGAGCAGGGGTTCGTCACGGCCCATAGCTTTTTGCGTGCGAAGAGGGCCACGTCCTCATCGCTCATCCACACGCAGTGGAAGCCGCCCCCGCCGTAGTCGAAGAAGCCGAGGCTGTCCAGCAGCTGCGGCGGCGTCATGCCCCAGCGTTCAAGGCAGCCCTCCACCTCGCCTTTCGTCTCGCACAGATGCGCAAAGCAGGGCTCTTTGTATTTGTGCGCCAGCGAGACCAGATACTCCATGCGCTCGCGGCAGGTGGTGTACTCGGCGTGGATGCCGAGGCGGTAGGATACCAGCTCGTCCAGAGCGTTGAACTTGAGATACTCGCGCTCGATGTTCTCGACATCCCTGTCGAAGTTGTTGAGCGAGGCGCAGATCACGGTGCGGAAGCCGCACTCGATGTTGGCCTGGGCGTAGGCGTCGTTGTGGAAATACATGTCGAAGCTTGCCGTGATGCCGGAGCTGAGGTATTCCAGAATGCCGAGCTTCGTGAAATCATAGAGCCGCTCCGGCGTGAGCAGGGCCTCGTGCGGGAGCACCTGCCTGTAAAACCACTCGTCCAGCGGCAGATCGTCCGCGCAGGAGCGCAGGAAGGTCATGGCCGTGTGCGTGTGCGCGTTTTTGAAGCCCGGGATCAGCAGGTCGCCGCGCAGGTCGATCTGCCGCTCAAAGGCGGGCGGCGTCTCCGGCGCGGGCCCGACATGGCAGATGCGCCCGTCCCCGACCCAGACCTCGTCCTCCGTCACGCGCATTTCCGGCGAAAAGCGCAGCACGCGCCCGTTATAAAATCGGATCATGCTCTCTCCCTCTCCAGTCTGGCGCACATCTCGGCGTGGGCCATGCGCTCGAGCGCGTCGTCCAGCGGTGCAAGCTCCGCGCTGCCGCAGCGCCGCTCCAGCGCGGTACGCAGCAGCAGATCGGCGAAGTCCGGGTTCTTCGGCAGCATGGGCCCGTGGCTGTAGGTGCCGAAGACGTTCTTGTAATGCGCGCCCTCGGTCTTGTCCTCGCCGTTGTTGCCGAAGCCCGCGAGCACCGTCCCGAGCGGCTGCACGCCGCTGCCGAGCCGGGTGCGCCCGCTGTGGTTCTCGAAGCCGACGACCGTCATGCCGCCGAGCGCGTCGTCACAGCGGAACATATAGTTGCCGATCATGCGCTTTCGCGCGCCCACGGTATACAGGTCCAGCGCGCCGATGAAGTCGCAGCGCTGTCCGTCGTAGGTCTCGTAATACGCGCCGAGCATCTGATAGCCGCCGCAGACGGCGAGCACGGTCACGCCGTCCTCGATGGCGGCGCGAAGCTCCTCATCCCGCCCGCGGTGCAGATCCTCGAGCAGCACCTGCTGCTCGAAATCCTGCCCGCCGCCGATGAAGACGAGGTCCACGCCCGCAAGGCTCTCATGCGAGCCGATGGGCATTTTGACAAGCTCCGCCTCCATACCGCGCCACTGCAGGCGCCGCGTCAGGCAGCGGATATTCCCCCCGTCGCCGTAGAGATTGAGAACATCCGGGTATAAATGGCAGATTTTCAGCTTCATGTCAAATCCTCCTCATACCCAGAACTCGTCCCCGCCCACTTTGCGGATCACGGCCTCGCGCAGCTCGAGCATGGCGGTGTAGGTCGGGATGATGAACACCGGGACCTCCTGCGCGTCGATCCACGAGACGAGCTTTTCGTAATCGCGCTCGATGTGCAGGGCCTTCGGCGCGACGCCCGCGTACTTGAGACGCACGGCCATGTCGGCCGCCCGGTCGCCCGAGACGGCGAGCTGTCCGAGATACGATGCGCAGTCGACGAGCTTTTCAAACGCGGCGTCGTAGATCCACGACACGTCCGTGCCGTCGGCCCCGCGGTCGTTGAGGCAGACGACGAGGGCGAAGGGCTTCTTGATCTGGCACAGAAAGTCCAGCACCTGGTTGCAGCCGGCGGGGTTCTTCACCAGCATCATCTTGGCCCCGGCCTTGCCGAGGGCGAAGTTCTCCATGCGCCCGAAGCCGCATTTGAAGTGCTCGATCGCCCTGATCCCGGCCTCGGTACCGAGCCCCATCTCCGTCACCGCGGCGACGGCCCCGGCGGCGTTGTAGACGTTGTAGAGCGCGGGCAGGTTCACCTGAGCGAGACAGGACTTGCCATGCGCGTTGAGCACGATGACGCTGCCCTCGGCGCTCTGCTCGGTCACGTCCGTGACCGCGTAGTCGGCCGCCGGACGGCAATAGCCGCAGCTCGGGCAGCGGAAGGCGCCGAGGTGGCCGTAGGTGATGAAGTCGTATTGGTACTCCGTCTTGCAGCGGATGCAGTGCGGCGCGTCCGACAGCTCCGATTTCTCGCCCGAGGGGCAGGCCCCCGGCTCGATGCCGAAGAAGACGTGTTTGTTGGGCAGATCGTCGGCCAGCGAGGCCGTCAGCGAGCAGTCCGCGTTGAGGCAGAGCGTCGCCTCCGGCGCGCCCTGGATGCCCGTGCGGACGTTCGCGAGGGTGTGCGTGACCTCGCCGTAGCGGTCGAGCTGGTCGCGAAACAGGTTCGTGACCACGATGACCCGGGGCTTGAGCAGCGGGAAGACCGACACGGAGGCAGCCTCGTCGCACTCGATGACGGCGTACTCCTTCCGGCAGCGGCCGGAGAGCGTGGAGTTCATCACGAATTCGGTGGTGATGCCGGAGAGCAGATTCGCACCCGAGCGGTTGGCGAAATAGTCCTTCCCCTCATCGGCGAAGGCCTGCTCGATCATGCGGGCGCTGGTGGTCTTGCCGTTGGTGCCGGTGATGACGACGACCTTGACGTCCCTTGAAAGGATGCCGAGCAGCCCCGGGCAGATGCGCTGGGCCCAGCGGCCGGGCATGGCGGTGCCGCCGCGGTGCAGCAGGCGCGAGACGAAGCGCAGCAGCTTGCAGAGGACGATGGCGAGAAAGGCACGGACACGCATATCGTAAGCTCCTTGAAGAGAGAATGGAATCGGAATACACAGGAAAGGATTATATCACAAATATATGTTCCCCGGCAAGAGATTTGCCGGGGAACATATGACGATTTGGGATGACTATGTCTCCAGCTCGACCGTTTTGCCCGGGACGAGGAAGAAGAGCACGCAGCGCTTGACGGGCTTGCCCAGGATGCGGCGAAGCGCCTCGCTGTAAGCCGTGAGCTGGCCGCGGTAGTGCGCGGCGCGCTCCGCGATCTCCCCGTCGGTTTTGACGCGGTCGGTCTTGTAGTCGATGATGACGAGTCCGTCGGGCTCCACGAGGCAGCAGTCCACCACGCCCTGCAGCAGCAGCTCCTCTCCCTCCGCCTCCGGGTACAGACGCTGCGCGTCGAGCAGCAGGGAGAAGCGAAACTCGCGCAGCAGCTCCTTCGCCGCCAGCATCCGCGCCCCGAGCTCGGAGGCGAACAGGCGCTCGACGGCGGAGATGTTGACGGCCTCGCACTCGCGCTCCGTAAGGAAGCGCTCTTCGCGCAGACGCCGGAGCTCTTCACGCAGTCCCGCGCGGCTGCGGGCTTTGGCGAGGTCCATGTGCTGCAGGAACAGGTGGGTCGCGACGCCGCGCTCCGCCGCGCGCAGCGGGCGCTCTCCCGCGTCCAGCTCGGGCATGCGGAAGCTGTACGCCCTCTCCGGCAGCAGCTCGGCGGCGTCCCCGTCCGCCTCCCAGCGGCCCTTGAGCTCGGTCGCGGTGAGCTTGGAGGGCAGCTCCTCGGCCGCTTTGTTCGGGTATCGGAAGCCGAGCCTGCGCCGCAGCGTCAGGGCGGCCTCCGGGTCGGCGGGGGCGGCAGGCCTCTCGGGCTCGTCCTGTCTCTCCTCCGCGTCGGGGTCGACCACGCGCATGCGCATCTGCTCTCCCTCGCCGGCGAGGCAGGCCGTCATGAGCCAGCGCGCCATGCACCCGGCGCGCATCAGCGCCTCCGGGGCCAGCGGCGGCCGGGCGATCGGCTGCAGCTTTTCAAGCTCCTTGTTCGGGTCCTTGAAGGCCGCGGTGATGAACAGCCGCTCCCGCGCGCGCGTCATGGCCACATACAGAAGCCGCATCTCCTCGCTCAGGTCCTCGCGCTCGAGGCGGCCGGAGATGGCGGCGCGGGCCAGCGTCGGATAGCGGACGCGCCGGGCGGTGTCCACAAAGCGGGGGCCGAGGCCGAGCTGCGGATGGACCAGCACGGTCTCCTGCCGCTCGCTGAGATTGAAGCGGCGGGCGGTGTCGCAGAGGAAGACCACGGGGAATTCGAGACCCTTGGACTTGTGGACGGACAGGATCTGCACGGCGGAGGCCTCCGCCCCGCCGGGGGCGGGCTCCTGCCCGCGCGCCGAGAGCGAGGCGAGCCACAGCACGAAGCGGTGCAGACCGCGGTAGCCGGTTTTTTCATAGCTCTCGGCCAGCTCCACGAGGGCCATCAGGTTCTCGCGGCGCTGCCGCCCGTCGTCCTGCGCTGAGCACAGGGCCGGCAGATCCAGCTCCTCCAGCACGCTCCACACGGTCTCGGCGGCGCTCAGATCCTTGCAGGCGCTGCGCAGGGCGGCCAGGCGCGCAAGAAAGCCACGGGCCTTCTCCATGCTCTCCGCCGCGGCCTCGAGGGCGGTGAAGAGGTCGCCGTCCCGGTCGGCGGCGCGGACGGCGGAGAGCTCGTCCGGCGTGAAGCCGAAGGCCGCCGAGCGCAGCACCGCGATCAGAGGGATGTCCTTGTGGGGATTGTCCATGACCGTGAGCATGCTTGTCACGGCCGTGATCTCGGGCGAGCTGAAGTAGCCGCTGCCCTGGGCCTTGCCGACGGGGACGCCCGCGTCGATCAGGGCGCGGCGGTAGACCCCGCCCACCGTGTTGGCCGAACGCAGCAGGATGGCGACGTCACCGTATTCCATGGGCCGCGGGCCCGCAGGCGTCGTGACCGTCGCCCCGGAGGCCACCAGCTCCCGGATGCGCTGTGCGACGAAGGCGGCCTCACAGGCGGCCTTGTCGGGCGCGTCCTGCTCGGGCAGCCCCAGCAGCAGGAGCTCCGGCTTCGGGACGGCGCCCTCGTAATAATCTGCGCCGCGGATGAGCGCGGCGTCGGCGTTGTAGTCCACGTCGCCCAGAGTCCGGGACATGCACAGGGAGAAGACCGCGTTCGCCGCGTCCAGGATCTCCGCGCGGGAGCGGAAGTTCTCACGCAGGAGGATGCGGCGCGCCTGTCGGGGGTCGGCGTCGGCATAGCTGCGGAACTTTTCGTTGAAGATCTCGGGGTCGGCCAGGCGGAAGCGGTAGATCGACTGCTTGACGTCCCCGACGAGGAAGAGCTTTTTCCCGCCGTCAGACACGGCGCGGAAGATCGCGTCCTGCACGGGGCTGACGTCCTGATACTCGTCGACCATGACCTCGCGGTAACGCTCCGAGAGCTTCCTCGCGAGCGCCGTCGGCTCCTCGTTTTCATCCAGCAGGAGCCGCGCCGCCAGATGCTCGAGATCTGCGTAGTCGGCAAGGCCGCGCGTGCGCTTGTCGCGCGTATAGGCGCGGTCGAAGTGAAGCGTCAGCCGCAGCAGGGCCCGCATGGCCGGGGCGGTCGCGGCCAGATCCCGCAGCACGCGCTCCGAGGGCGCGCTGAAGAGCTTTTCCAGCCCCTTCATGCTGTCGAGCGCGGCCTTGCGGCGGCTCTTGAGCCGCTCGGACAGCGCCGGATCGGGGGAATTACGCAGCGTCGGCAGGCGCGGCGCGGCAAAAGGCAGGGCCTCGAGCGCCGCGTCCCAGCCGAGCTCGAGCCTGCGTGAGAATTCCCGCAGCCCGGCGGCGAGCTCGGAAAAGTGTTCGGCATAGGCGGCGCGGATTTTGTCGCAGGCATCCATCTCGCCGATCAGCGCCTCGAGCTCCGCGGCGTGGAAGTCCGCCAGCGCCTTCGCCCGCTCGAGCAGCTCGCGCCCCCAGGGGCTCTCCCCCGCGTCTGAAAAGGGCGTGTCCAGCAGCGCGACCTGCTCCACCGCCCAGTCCTCGGGCCGGGCGTGGCACTGCATGCGGCTGTGGAGATTCAGCACCAGCTCCGCGAGCGCGCGGTCGTCGCGCCCTTCGCCGGCGGTGTCGGCCAGCAGGCGGAAGTCCTCATCCCGCTCGACGTCGGCATAGGCCTCCTCGAGCACGCGGTCGAGCGCCGCGGCGCGCATGGCGAGGGCGCGGTCCTCGTCGAGGATCTTGAAATCCGGGCTCAGCCCCGCCGTCTGGCAGTTTTCGCGCAGAAGCTGGGCGCAGAAGCTGTGGATGGTGCCGATCTGCGCACGGGAGAGCAGGGCGCTCTGCCGCAGCAGGCGGCGGTTGGAGGGGTCTTCGGCCAGTCTCGCGGCCAGGGCCTCCATGATGCGGCCGCGCAGCTCCGCCGCCGCCGCGCGCGTAAAGCTGATGACGAGGAAGCTGTCGAGCTCCGCGCCAGATTCCGGATCGCAGACGGCGCGCAGCACGCGCTCGGTCAGCACCCTCGTCTTGCCGCTGCCCGCGCCCGCGGCCACCAGCAGGGCCGGTCCCCGCAGGGTCATGGCCTCGTACTGCGAGGGGGTGGGGGTAAAGTCAGCCATTGCGCTCGCCCTCCTCCATCATCGCCCAGACCTGCTCGGTGCTGAGCTTTGCCAAATACCGGCTCTGCTCGCCGTTCTGGCCGTCGCGGAAGGCGCAGGCGGCGAAGTAGTCGCAGTTCAGACAGGCATTGTCCTGATTGCTGCGGTACCAGGGATCGGCGGCGATGCTCCCGGCGCGCAGCTGCCTCGCCATGCCGCACAGCTCCTTTTTGATGTGCCGGGACAGCAGCCCCAGGCGCTCCTTGTCGGCGAGGGAATCGGGTGCCGGCGCGCCGTTTTTGAACTTCACGGGGATATAGCGCTTGTCCGCGCCGTGCTCCCAGGCCTCCAGCACCGCCGCATCGTCGAGGACGAGGCCGCTGCGCCGCAGCTCTTTGGCGCGCGCCCGCGCGAGCGCCTCGTCGTCCTCGGGCCCGTCGGCGGAGAGCATGGGGCTGCGCGCTGGGATGTACATGACGCCCGCGGCCTCGGGCTGCGCGCCGTAGCGGGCGGCGCCCCCCTCCGAGAGCGTGAAGAGATACAGCAGCATCTGCAGGTTCTGTCCGTACCAGACGTCGCTGAGAGAAAATTCCTTGCGGCCGGTCTTGTAGTCCACCACGCGCAGATAGAGCTTCCCGCCGTGCAAAAATCCGTCCACGCGGTCGGCCACGCCGGTCAGGGCGAGGTTCTCCCCCTCCCCGCCGAGCTCAACGGGCAGCACGTCGGATGCCTTGGCAAAGTCCAGCTCGAAGTCTAGCGGCTCAAAGTCCGAGCGCCGCAGCTCCGCGGCCATGTCCGCCACAACGCGGCGGACGTTCTCGCGCAGGCGGCGGAAGAGATAGACGAAGCGTTTGCTCTTCTCCTGGAAGTCGTTGAGCTCCTCGCGGACGTAGCGCTCTATGTACGCGTCGGTGATGCGCTCGAGCTCCTCGTCCGAAACGGCGCGAAAGCCGCCGAGCCCTCTGACCTCGCGGGCAACATTTTCCAGGATGTAGTGGAAGAAAGTGCCCATCTCCGGCGGCTCGAAGCCCGCGGGCTCGTAGGGTCTGGCCTTGAGGCCGTACTGGCAGAAATAGGCGAAGCGGCAGGAGGCGAACTTCTCGATGCGCGAGGCTGAGAGCCGCAGCTTTTTGCCGTACAGGCGCTCGACCGCGGCGCGCGAGAGGCTGCCCCGCACGGCGTGGGCCGCCCGCTCCAGCGCATCCAGATGCTCGGGCTCGTGCTCGGCGAAGTATTCCCGCGCCGCCTGCTCGCGTCCGCCCGCGCCGCGGATGGCCTCCCCCGCCAGCGCGAGGGCCGGGGCCGGGGCAGACATGCGCACGTCCGTGAGATCGACGCTTTTGACCTCCAGAGAGAACAGGGCCTGCGCGCGGCGGAAGACCGAGGCCGGGCGCAGGGCCGCGCCCTCGCTGTCCGCGAGTGGGCAGAGCAGGGTCAGGCTCTCGGACGGGAGGCTCAGCGTGTGGTAGATCAGGGAGAACTCGCGCCAGAGCTCGCTGTCGCCCCCGGCGCCGAGGTCGATGTCCAGCTCCAAAAGGCGCTGGCGCTCGTCGACGGAGAAGACGCCGCCCCCCTCCTCGGTGCGCGGCAGGCGCGCGTCCGAGGCGCCGAGGACGATCAGGTGCTTCACGTTCCGGCGGCGGTTGCGGTCGAAGTCGCCCGCGCTGACGCGGTCGAGGGAGACCGGGATGGTTCCGATATCATAGCAGGAGAGCATGCGCGTGAAGAGACGGCCGAAGGTCTCGCCGTCCATCGAGGCGTCGCCGAGGATGGCGGCGCACTGCTCCAGCGCCGAGCAAGTCAGCTCCCAAAGCTGGCGGTATTCGGCGGCGCTGCGCTCCCGGCCGAGGGCCCGCAGCTCCTCCGCGCGCCTCGCGAGCGTCTCCGGCAGCTTCAGCGCGGCGAACAGGGCGCAGAGCGCTTTGGCCTGCCCCTTTGCCGTCTCGGCCTCCGCCGACGCCCGGGCGAAGGCGGCGAGCGGCCCGGCCACGCGCCGCCGCAGGGCGTTTATACGCGCGAGGCGTTTCTCCGTCTCTTCGGTATACTCCGCGCCGTAGCCGTCCGGGTGCTGCCGCCAGTCGCCCCGGCGCTCCCAGGCGCTGCCGCGTATGCTCCATTTGAAGAGATAGCGCTCCAGCTCGTCGCATTCGGCCTCGTCGAGACCGGCGAGCCCGGTGCGCAGATAGCCCATCACGTCGTCGAGGGCCCAGCCGTCCTGCACGATCTCGCAGGCATAGGCGATCAGGGCGGGCAGGGGTTTCTGCATCAGGTCGGAGCGCGCCGCGGTGAACAGCGGCACGCCGTAGTGCCGGCACATGCTCTCGAGCACCGAGCGGTAGTCCTCGTAGCCGCGCACGACGATCGAGATGTCGCGCCAGCGGCAGCCCCCGTCGCGCACGAGTTCCAGACACAGCGCCGCCGCCTGCTCGCACTCGGCTGTCACGCCCTCGGCGCGGTACAGGCGCACGGGGGCGGGGCCGTCCCACTTCAAGTCGGTGTAGCGGAACATCTGCTCGCAGAAGAAGGCCAGCGCGTCCGAGCGTCCGCCCTCGAGCGTGACGGTCTCCACCTTCTGCCCGAGCTCGCGGGCATAGTCGGCCAGCGCCCGCCCGGCATGGCGCGAGAGGGCGAAGACCTCGTCCTCGCTGTCGAAGGCGTCCAGCGTCAGGCAGACGGTGAGCTCCACGCCCTGCCGCAGCATGGCGAAGAGCACCTCCTGCTCCTGACGCGTGAAGTCGATAAAGCCGTCGACCCAGACGCGCGCATCATCGGGCAGGCCGCCCGCGTCGATCTGGGAGGAAAGCCTCGTGAGCCTGTCGGCGGGGTCGGCGCGGCCGTTCGCAACCACGCTGTCATAGGCCTCGAGCACGAGCGCGAGGTCGATGAGCTTGTCGGCAAGCCCCCCGTCGCAGCCGCCCGCGGCCTCCTGAAGCATCCCGCTGTCGATGCAGGCGCTTTTGAGCTCGTCCACGGCGGACAGCAGCATAGCCTGCAGCTCGGGCCGGTACTGGGCCGCGCCGTAAACGCGCAGCCGCGGCCCGACGCTCTGCATGGCCAGGGCCATGCACAGCATGCGCCCGCCCTTGTCCAGCCAGGGCAAAGCCGCCCCGCCGAGGCGCGCCGCCATGCTCCGCTGCAATCCGGTGAAGCTCAGCACCTCCGCCGTGAGGGAGAGCCTGTCCCCGCAGCGCCGGCAGAGCTCGCGCTCGGCCTCGTGGCTGTACTGCTCGGGGACCAGCAGCAGATCGCGGCCCGACGGCTTTTCCATATTCTGTTTGATCCCGGCAATGACGGCGGCGGTCTTTCCCGTCCCCGCCCGGCCGATGAAAAAGCGAAGCATACGATACCGTCCTTTCGATCAGGAACATTGTAGCAAAAAACAGCCGAGAAGGAAAGTCCCCTGCAGCCGAAAGGCTGTTTTATGGGGGAAAAACCCTTTCACCGGCAAGGTGAATCTTGCTTTTTTCAGCAAAAAATGCAATAATAGATGAGCTTTGCGTCTTCTCTCTTCAACACGAATTGTATCCCGTCCTGCTCGTAAAAACCTGGTTTCATTTTCAGATTTGCACGAAACAGGGCGTGCGTTATTCTGATACCGGTTGGCGGTGATTCCATGAGAAAAGAAAACCTCAACCCTGTCCCGGGCAAGCGGAAAGCCGTTTGCTTTCTGATCGGGGAGATTCTCTTGATGCTGTTGCTGGCGATCGCGGCGATCGTTTTTTTCAGTGCGTTGTGGCTGTCGGACGTGTTCCCTGACCTCCAGCCTGACGAGCTGTTCTTTCATATGAAGACGTCGCTCTCCGGCACCGGTTCGGAAATGATCTCCGAATATATCTTGAAATACGGGATACCCGAGATCCTCGTGACGGGTGCCATCTGCTTTTTGATGATCCGCAGCCGCTCGGCCGTTCTGCCGCTGCATCGATGGCATCGTATCATCACTGCCGGAACGGCTGTGCTGTGCGTTGCGGGGATAGGCGGAGCGATGCTGCATATGGAAAGAAGCTTTGAGCTGATCTCGTATATCCGCTCGCAGTCTCAAACCGACACATTTATTGAAGATAATTATGTTGATCCTGCCGCTGCGGAACTCCGTTTCCCTTCAAAGAAACGAAATCTGATATACATTTATTTGGAATCGATGGAGCTTGCTTTTGCCGATGAGAAAAGCGGCGGCGCTTTTGAAGAAAACTATATCCCCGAGCTGACGGAGCTGGCATTGAAAAACACTTGCTTTAACGGCGGAAGCGACAGGCTGAACGGCGCTGTCACTCTGCAGGGCACCACCTGGACCATGGGTTCGGTTTTCGGTCAAAACACAGGACTCCCGTTGATGGTCGGCATTAACGGAAACGACATGGAGACACAGGCGAGCTTTTTCCCTTCCGTGACCGCTTTGGGCGATATTCTGGAGAATGCGGGCTATGTCAATGTGTCTCTACAGGGCACAGATGCCAGTTTTGCCGGAGAAAAAGTTTTCTTCGCCGACCACGGTGATTTTGAAGTGTTCGACTATTGCTACGCCAGAGATCACAACTGGATACCTCTGCAGTATAAGGTCTGGTGGGGCTATGAAGACGAAAAGCTTTTCTCCTTTGCCAAAGCCCAGCTGACCGAGCTCGCCGGGCGGGAGGATACTCCGTTCAATCTGACCTTGCAGACCATGGATACACATAAGGAAGACGGATACGTCTGCGATCTGTGCGGGGACGAGTTCGGTGAAAACCGGTACGCGAATGTGCTCGCCTGCTCCAGCAGGCAGGTCTCGGAGTTCGTCCGATGGGTCCAGGCGCAGGACTTTTACGAGAATACGACAATTGTCATTGCGGGCGATCACCCCACCATGGATTCCGATTTCTGCAGCGATCTGCTCCCGGATTATCAGCGAAAGGTCTATGTCTCCATCATCAATGGAGCTCCGGTTCAGGGCGGCAGCGACAAAGCGCGAGACTACAGCACATTGGATCTCTTTCCGACCACCCTCGCCGCTCTGGGCGTTCAGATCCCGGGCGATCGTCTCGGTCTCGGCACAAATCTGTATTCTGACACACAGACGCTCGTCGAACGCTATGGACAATCGGAATGCAATTCCCACCTGCGTTCTCGCTCCGAGCTTATGGAGAGCCTGAACCACATAACGCTTACGGATAAGCTGTTGACCGTCATTTCAAAAGCGACCTCGATCACGACGAGCGAAGATGAAGAAGGAACTGTTTTCATCTATCCGCGCACAGCATACAACTGCGGGCAGATCGACGATGTGCGTCGTGTCGAGGTAGAGTATTGGGATCTGTCGCGCCCCTCTGCGAAGCATCGCCATGCCGCGATGAACTGGTCTGCCGAGAAAAACGCATACTATACCGAGCTTTCCGTGTACGATATCGACTATGCCAATCTGGCTGCAGCGGTTCGGATCGTGAAGACAGACAAAAGTACCGTCCAGCTGTATGGGGTGCAGTGCTCAGACAACATCCACAGGTATCTTTCCCGCGTCGGCGAGGGAGACTATCTTGTGTTCATCGCCGCCTGCAACGACGCCTCCAAATCGCTTTACAACAACACCGCCGCGCTTTTGCATCAGCTCGGCGCAAATCTGGATCTTCAAGGGCATAGCCATGCGAGCTATATCCTCATCGCGGATACCTCAGCAGCGGGAAATGAGCCGATCTATGAAGAGCTCTCCAAAGACAGCATTCAGATTGCAGGCGAAGCAGACGGCGTCTCCTATGACGTCAGGAGCGTCGGCGCCGACTCCGGCTGTGCCGCCAGCATCAAGATCAACGGAGTGGAGTGGGCGGTCAACAGCCAGGGGCTGAATATCGTTGTCTTTGACCGCACGCAGGGCAGAGTGATCGACTCGGTATGCTTTAATACCAACGCTCCTGCGCAGCCGGCGATACGCAATTACGAAAGTATTTCCCAAATCGGCCCATGGCCGGTATTCTGATGACCATGTCGGTGCGATGCCTCGCAGGACATGTGGGTCAAGCGGAAGCCTGTGTGATTCGCTGCTTTTTCTGCTCACATCCGCCGTCATTCTCGCACGGTGTTTTTCTTCGCATCCATATCTTCCCAAAAGCCAAAAACCGAGACGGCTGTTTCCGGCCGTCTCGGTATCTTCTTTTTCGGGAGTTTTTTCTTCCGCAGCCATTGTTATGCAGGAAGCTATGCTGATCGGAACTGCGCAAACGCCGCCGGGGCGCTTTATTCGGTACAGCGTCTCAAAATCTCGCGCAGCAGGGCGTAGGTGCGGCCGACGGAGGCGACGTCCATGCGCTCGCGCGGGGAGTGGACGTCGTGCAGCTCGGGGCCGAAGGAGATCGCGTCCAGGCCGGGAAGCTTGCCCATGAACAGGCCGCACTCCAGACCGCCGTGGGTCGCGTCGATCCTGCCCTCGGTGCCGCTGACGTCCCGCCAGGCGTCGAGCACCAGCTCGCGCAGGGCGGACTGCCGCCGGTACTGCCAGCTCGGATAGCGGCCCCGCTCGGTCAGCGTGCCGCCCGCGAGGGAGACGAGCGCTGCGATCTTGCGGCGCAGCAGCTCCTTGCGGGTCTCGACGCTCGAGCGCAGGGACTCGGTGAAATACAGGCCGTCGTCCTCCAGCGCGATCGTGCCGAGGTTGAGCGAGGTCTCCGTCAGACCGGGGATGTCGAGGCTGCGCGCCTGCACCCCCTGCGGCAGCAGAAACAGCAGATTCAGCAGTTTTTCGGTGTCCGCGGCGTCCAGCGCGGCGTCGGCGGCGCAGGGCGCGCAGGAGAGCCTCAGCCCGGGGTCGGACGAAGCGTACTCATTCTGCAGCACGGCCTCGAAGTTGCCGACAAAGCGCGCGAGTGCGGGAGCGTCCGCCTCCGCGACGGCGACCTTCGCCTCGCAGAGGGGACAGATCACATTGTCGAACTGTCCGCCGCGTACGTCCGCCACGCGCAGGGAGGGAACCGCGGCGCGCGCCATGTACAGCACGCGGCCCATGACGTGGTTGGCGTTGGCGCGGCCCCTGTCGATCTCCACGCCGGAGTGGCCGCCCAGCAGGCCGTCAAGCGTCAGGGTATAACAGGCCCCGCCAGAGAGGGGCTGCCGCCGCAGGGGCAGAAAGCAGTCGAGCCGCAGGCCGCCCGCGCAGGAGACGGTGAAGACGCCCTCCTCCTCGGAGTCGATGTTCAAAAGCCGCCTGCCCCTGAGATCCGAACAGTCCAGCCCGGCGGCGCCGTCCATGCCGACCTCCTCGTCGACGGTGAAGACGGCCTCGAGCGGCGGATGCGGCAGGCTGTCGTCCGCCAGCACGGCCAGGATCATGGCGACGGCGGCGCCGTTGTCCGCGCCGAGACTCGTCCCCTCCGCCCAGACGCTCACACCGTCGGTGCAAAGCCGGATCGCCTCGTGCGCCATGTCGATCGGGCAGCCGTCGTCTTTGGCGCAGACCATGTCCAGATGGCCCTGCAGGATGACGGGCGCGGCCCCCTCATACCCCGGAGAGGCGTCCTTCCGGATCACGACGTTGTTCAGCCCGTCCTGCCGGCAGCGCAGGCCGCGTTCCTTCGCGATGCGGACGCAGAGATCGCTGATCTGCTTCGTGCTGCCGCTGCCGTGCGGCACGGAGCTCAGATACTCAAAATATGAAAAAACGTCCCTCGGTTCCAGTTCCGACAATACGCCCATGATTGCCTCCCGAATGTAGTCGATACCCTGTTCTATCATACCCGGAGACGGGTGTCAATACGCGGGCAGGCGGCAAGTTTTTTTCATGCCGTCTTGCATAAGAAACGGAGAAATGATAAAATATAAATATCAAAATCGAAAGGGGCGCTGCAAACATGAAAATGTCATCCAAAATGGAGCGCTGCGGTCTGTCGCCCATGCGGAAATTCAACCCGCTGGCGAACGAGGCCGTCGCGCGCGGCATCAAGATCTATCATATGAACATCGGCCAGCCCGACGTGGAGACCCCGGCGCCCTTTTATCAGGCGCTGAAGGATTTCGCCGATCCCGTTGTCTCCTACGCGCCGGCCCCCGGCATCCCCCTGTTTCTCGACGCGGTGCGCGATTACTACCGCGGCATCGGCGTGGAGCTCAAGCGCAGCGACATCCTGCCCACCAACGGCGGCAGCGAGGCGCTGCAGATGGTTTTCGCCACCATCCTGGACGACGGGGACGAGGTCGTCATCCCCGAGCCCTTCTATCCGAACTACCACACCTCCGTGACGCTCGCCGGCGCGACGATCCGCCCCATCCCCACCTGTGTCGAGGAGGGCTATTTCTATGCCGACCGGGCGCGCGTCGAGCCCTGCATCAACGAGCGCACCCGCGCCCTGTTCATCACCAACCCCGGCAACCCCACCGGCGCGGTGCTCACGCCCGAGCAGCTCAAGCTCATGCTGGATATTGCGAAGGAGCACGATCTCTTCATCATCTGCGACGAGGTCTACCGCGAGTTCGTCTACGCGGGCGAGCCGCTGTTGAGCGGCCTGCAGTATGAGGGCTACGAGGACAACGTCGTCGTAATCGACTCGGTGTCCAAGCGCTTCTCCGCCTGCGGCGCGCGCGTGGGCTGCGTCATCTCCAAGAACAAGGCTTTCATGGCCCAGGTCATGAAGTGGTGCCAGTGCCGTCTGGCCTCGGCCACGGTGGAGCAGATCGCCTCCGCCGCGCTGTACAAGATGGATCCGGGCTACTTCGACGCCGTGCGCGACGAGTACCGCCTGCGCCGCGACACCTGCGTGCGCAAGCTCAAAGAGATCCCCGGCTGCGTGTGCGAGACGCCCAAGGGCGCGTTCTACGTCATGTGCGCCCTGCCCGTCGACGACGCCGACAAGTTCCAGGCCTGGCTGCTGCGCGAGTTCGACGACCAGGGCGAGACCATGATGTTCGCCCCGGGCGAGCCGTTCTACGCCACGCCCGGCCGCGGCCGCAACGAGGTCCGCCTGGCCTACACCATCAACGCGCCCGACATCGCCCGCGCCATCGACATCCTCAAGATCGGCATCGAGAAGTACAACGCAAGATAATTGCTTCTTCTCACCGCAGGGGATGACGCCCTCGGCATCCCGGCAGCAATCACGCAAGCAAATGCAAATCTCCGGCGAATACGTACCGTTTTCCGTATTCGCCGGAGGTTTTTAGTTTTTTCGCTTTTTGCCGCTCGGGCCGTCGGGGCGCCGGCCACTGCAGGCGCGCCTGTCACCCCAATATGATGTCGCAGATGCGGTCGACGTCGTCGGGGGCGAGGCCCACATAGAGCGGCAGGGTCAGGACCCGGTCGCCCACGTATCTGGCGACGGGCGTGGCCTCCGGGTCGAAGCCCGGGCGGCCCCGGTAGCAGTCGAAGGAATTGGTGATGGGATAGAAGTACTTGCGCGCGATGATGTTCTGCTCGGCCAGACGGGCGAACACCTCGTCCCGCGTATATTTGCAGCCGTCGAACACGACCGGGAAATAGGCGTAGTTGGATTGGACGCCCGGCTGCACCGCGTTGAGCCGGAGCCCCGGCACGCCGCCGAGGCGGGCGCGGTAATGCTCCACCACCGCACGGCGCTCTTCGAGCCATGCGTCCAGATGGCGGAGATTGCACAAGCCCATGGCGGCGGAAAACTCGTTCATCTTCGCGTTGCCGCCGACGAAGGCCACCTCCTCGGGGCCGCGGATGCCGAAGTTCTTCAGATCGCAGATGCGCTCGCGCAGGGCGGGGTCCTTGCAGCAGACCGCGCCGCCCTCGATTGTGTGGAAGACCTTGGTGGCGTGGAAGGAGAACATGGCCGCGTCCCCGAAGCAGGCCGCGCTGACGCCGTCCTTCTTCACGCCGAAGGCGTGGGCCGCGTCGTAGACGACCTTGAGGCCGTGTTTTTCCGCGATGCGGGCGATGGCGTCGACGTCGCAGAGATTGCCGTAGACGTGGATGGGCAGGATGGCGACGGTCCTTTCGGTGATGAGGGCTTCGAGCTTCTTGGGGTCGATGGTGTAGGTCTCGGGGTCGACGTCGCAGAAGACCGGGGTGCAGCCGCTGCGGACGATGGCGTGGGTGGTGGAGGCGAAGGTGAAGGGCGAGGTAATGATCTCTCCGTGCAGCTCCAGCGCCTCCAGGACGTTTTCCAGCGCCAGGTGTCCGTTGGTGAGCAGCGTGACGCAGGGGGCGCCGAGATACTCCCCGAGCGCCTTTTCCAGCGCCTCATGCTTTTCGCCCATATTGGTCAGCCAATGGCTGTCCCAGATGCTGCGGATCTCCGCGCAGTATTCCTCATAGTCCGGGAGGGACGAGCGCGTGACGTTGATGGTTTCAGACATGGCAATGCTCCGTTTTTCCCAAAGAGTTTTATTTCGTGACGACGCGGTACCAGCTCTCGTCGGCCATGCGCGTCTCCAGCGTTTCCCGGTCCGGGAAGTTCAGCACCAGGGTGCCGATGGCCTTGTTGGCCCCGCTGAAGCGCTCCACCCGATCGCCGGGGGCGACCCAGAGGTCGGTCTCGACGACGCAGGGCCGCACGGCAGGATCGATCCGCAGCTCGGAGAAGACGCCGTCGGCGTCGCTGTGCAGGATGACCTCGGCCCAGTGGCCGTTGTAGACGGGGTCGTGCATCTCGTCCACCGGGAGGTCGACGGCGGCCTTCACGGCGTTGCGGATCAGCGACACGCCGGTCGCCAGCTCCAGTACCTCGCTCAGGCGGTTGCCGCCGCCGCGGGGGGAGACCTCCATGATGTAGGCCCTGCCGTCCGTGCCCTGGCGGGTCTCGATGTTGTAGACGGAGCTTTTGAGCTTCAGCAGGCGCATAAGGCGCTGCAGCTCGCCGCGAAGCTCGCGCTGGACCTCGTCCGGCATGGAGGAAGGCCAGGTGTAGGCCGCCGGGGTATAGGGATTCTCAGCCCGTTCATCGAAGCGCTGCTCGTCGAAGGAGCAGTAGACCAGCTCCCCGTCGACGGAGAAGCAGTCGGTATCCGAGGAGAAGCCGCGCTGGGTGATGAACTGCTCGACGATGAAGGCGCCGCAGTGCGAAAAGGGCAGCGCATGCGCGATGGCGGCGGGCAGCTCCCCGGCGCTGTCGACGCGGGTGACGCCCTTGCTCCCGGCGGAGTCCACGGGCTTGACGATCATGGGCCAGGGGTAGTCAACCGCGTCCGCGAGGGCGTCGGCGGCGTCGGTGTAGCGCTTCGCCCAGGGGACCGTAAAGCCGTTGTCGCGCAGGAAGGCGCGGAAGCGCCCCTTGTCCTGCAGGATCGAGACGGCTTCATAGGAGCCGGCGAAGGGCAGGCCCAGCTTCTCGGCCACATAGGCGGCCGTCGTCACGCCGGGGTCGCAGGCAAAGCTCATGACGCCGCTGATGCCGAGCTCGCGCGCGGTCTCCAGTACGGCTTCCTTGTCGATGATGGAGACGTTGCGGTACTCGTCGGCGTATTTGTGGGCGGTGTTGTCTGGCAGATAGTCGCAGGTGACGACGTACAGGCCGAGCGCGTGCGCCTCGCGGATGACGGGCAGCAGATAGTTCGAGCCGCCGAGCAGCAGCAGTTTTTTCACGTCGTCGCCTCCTTATTCGTTGTAGCCCCGCGCCTTGCGATAGAGCTTATGCAGGGAAGGGAATGCGCATTTGACCGCGTTCTTGACGCGGAAGGACAGGGGCTTCGTTTTGAGGATCGCGCGGTAGGGCGGGCGCCTCAGCTCCCGGTCCCGGCCGAGGATGTAGAGCAGATCGAAGTTCCAGCGCACGAGGTTCTCGTCGACGAGCCGAAGAAGCGCCTCGTCCTGCACATGGCCGCGGAAGGCGGTGAGCATCTCGATCACCCCGCGATAAAAGCGGGCGAGCTTTTTTGTCTGCGCCTCCTTGTCGGAGCTCCAGGAGTCGGCGCCGCTGTTGACGCGGTAGACCGACATGAAGCGCGCGAGACAGCGGATCTTCCCGTTGAGGCGCAGCCAGAGGGCGTAGGGGAAATCCGTGAAGCCGTGCGCGTCCGCGATATGGTAGAAGTCCGGCGTCTCGGCCAGCACGGCGGTCCTGCCCAGGATGGAGCTGGTGTGAAAGGCGTGGTTCATGCCCGGCAGGATGTCGGCAAACTCAATGTCGCAGTCCTCGCTGTGGGAGACGAGCGACTCGTCCGGCCGCGCGCCGTCGCAGAAGAGCAGCTCGGTATCGTGCACGCAGGCGGAGTACTCCGGATGGGCCTCCAGAAAATCGACCTGGCGCTGGAGCTTCGTGGGGTCGGTCCAGTAGTCGTCCCCCTCGCAGATGGCGGTGTACTTGCCGCGCGCGGCGGGGAAAAAGACCTCGTCATATACGTTGATGCCCTGGGAATACAGGTTCTTCTCCGGGTAGAAGGCGCGGATCTTATCGGGCCAGCGCGCCTCGTACTCGCGGATGACGGCGGCGGTGCCGTCCGTGGAGACGTCGTCGTTGATCAGGATCTCATAGGCGAAATCCGTCACCTGTCCGACCATGCCGTCCAGGCAGGTGCGGATGTATTTCTCATGGTTGTAGGCGGTGCAGAGCACCGTGACCAGGATCTCATCCGACATGGGACTCTCCCTCCTCCGCGCCGCCGCGGTGCAGGAAGTTCGCGGCCACCCCGAGCAGGAAGCGGAAGCTCTCGAGCTTCAGAAGGGCCGACACGCCGACGTAGAACGCGATGCCCGCGGGCACCATGATCAGCAGCGTGACCAGATCGCCGAGGCCCAGCAGCGTGACGGGGTAGATCACCGCGGCCATGCCGGCGCTGAGCAGGACGGCGGGGACGGTGTCGTACAGCTGCTGCACGACGGGGTAGCCGAGCATGCGGCGGTTGGGCCAGGCGTTGATGATCAGGGAGATAAAGCCCGAGATCAGCACGCTCACGGCCACGGCGAAGACGCCGAAGGGCAGCATGAGAAACAGCAGGCCGATGCTGACGGCCTCCTTGAGGATCTCCAGCTTGAGGAAGATGTCGCTGCGGCCCAGCGCCTTGATGGCACTGAGATTCGCGGTGTGCAGGGGGTAGAGGGCGTACATGATGCAGAACACGCGCAGGTAGGGCACGCAGGGCAGCCACTTGGCCGTCAGCAGCGCGCGGATCAGCGGCTCCGCGCAGACGGCGAGGCCCGCCATGAGGGGCATCATGATATAGGAGCTGGTCTTGATGGCGCGCCGGGTCATCTCGCGCACGGACTCCCGGCTGTCCTGCTCGGCCGAAAGCACCGGCAGGAGCACCGAGTCGATGGAGGTGTTGATGTTCTCGACCACGAGCAGCGGGAGCTGGTCGGCCTTGTTGTAAAAGGCGAGATCGGCCTCGGTATAGCGCAGGCCCACGGCGAGCTGATAGAGCTTGAGATAGACCGTGTCCAGAAGCCCGGACACGAGGATTTTCCAGCCGTAGGAAATCAGGCCCCTCAGGCGCTCAAGGGAGAACATGCGCAGCGGCTTCCAGCCGACGGTGAGCCAGAGGATGGCCGTGCTGACCGCCGCGTTCGTCAGCATCTGCGCCACCAGCGCCCAGATGCCGAAGCCCGAATAGGCCATCGTGATGCCGACGATCGCGGAGAGGATGGTGCCGCTCAATGTGGAGAAGAAGAAGCGGCGAAACTGCATTGTCTTGGCGACGTAGGCCTGCTGCACGTTCTTCACGCCGGAGATCACGATGGTCAGGCCCAGCACGCGGAAGATCGGCACGAGCGAGAGATTGTTGTACAGACGGCTGATCCAGGGGGCCGAGAAGAACAGCAGCGCATACAGCAGCAGACAGAAGACGACGTTGAAGTAAAACACCGAGGAGAAATCCAGATCGTCGGTGTTCTTCTTCTGGATGAGGGCGTTGGCCATGCCGCTGTCCACAAAGACGTTGAGGATGGAGGTGATGACCGTGACCAGCGCGATCGTCCCGTAGAGCGAGGGGTCGAGCAGGCGGGCGAGCACGACGGACACGACGAAGGACACGAGCTGCGCCCCGCAGCGCTCCATGAAGCGCCACAGCAGATTGGAAAAGAAGCTCTGTTTTCTGTCGTTCATCCGTTCTCTCCGTAATGGCGGCGTCTGCGCCAGGCGCGCTGCAGCGCCGGGAAACAGCATTTCACAAGGTTTTTGAGGCGGTAGTCCAGGCTCTGCCGCTTCAGGATCGCGTCGTAGGGCGGGAGGCGCTGCTCGCGGTCGCGGCCCTCAAAATGCATCAGCTCGAACTCGGTCTCGAGGATAGCCTGATCCACGGCCGAAACGCGCTCGCCCTGCGCCCAGGGGCGGAAGGCGCGCAGCAGCGCGAGCTTGCCGGTCATGTACTCCCGCATGGCCGCATAGCCGCCGTCGACGGCGGAGCTCCAGGCGGCGTTGTTCGAGTGCATGCGGTAGACCGACATGCAGCGGTCCAGGTAACGGACGGGGCCGTTGGTGATCATCCACAGCCCGTCCGGGTGGTCGCCGAAGCCGTGGGCCAGACCCACATAGAAAAAGTCCGCCGGGTGGGCAATGATCTCCTTTTTCGCGACGACGGAGCTGGTGTGGAAGGCGTGGGACATGCCGTAGAGCACATCCTCAAAGCGCACGTCGCAGTCCGCGCCGTGATGCAGCAGACGGTAGTCCGGCTTTTCCCCGCCGCAGGCGTGCACCAGCGTGTCGTGCACACAGGCTGTGTATTCCGGGTGCGCCTCCAGAAAACCCACCTGCAGCTGCAGCTTGTCCGGATCGGTCCAGTAGTCGTCCCCCTCGCACAGGGCGATGTACTTGCCGCGCGCCGCGGGATAGAGCACCTCGAGACAGGGCTCCTTCCCCTCGGCCAGATTCAGCACGTGGGTCTG
This sequence comes from Oscillospiraceae bacterium, assembly GCA_024691985.1. GTDB lineage: Bacteria > Bacillota > Clostridia > Oscillospirales > Oscillospiraceae > Limivicinus. The sequence continues at coordinate 46,438 of JAILNC010000005.1, forward strand.
CTGGAAAAAGGGTCTGATCAGGTCGGGATGCTTCCCGGCATACTCCCGCAGGATGGCGGCCGTGGAGTCGGTCGACACGTCGTCGTTGACAAGGATCTCATAGCGGAAGCTCGTCCTCTGCATCAGGAAGCCGTCGAGCGCATCGCGCAGATACTTTTCGTGATTGTAGGTCAGACAGCAGATTGAAACCAGGATATCATCGTTCATGGCAGCCTCCGAAAGCCTCTTCCTTCTGGAGGATCCCATCCTCCGTGACCCAGACGTACTGATCCAGCATCGTCCGGATCTCCTCTGGGGAGTTGAACATGATCACGTCCAGGATCGAGAGCTTGTCCACAAAAGCGCCGCCGTACTGCCTGTACGCAATCTCCCCGGTCCGGATGAAGCGCAGCGAGATCCCGTGGCGGCGGAAATCCTCAAAGCTGTACAGCGCCATTCCGCCGATGGGATTGGCATAGACGTCGGCCCCGAGCTTTTCGCAGAAATCAAAGATCCTCTGCTCGCGCTTGAGCAGGCTGTTCCCCTCGATCTCGGAGGTCTTCATGATCGGCGTGGTGATGCCCAGATAGGCGCAGATCTCCCGGATGGAGAACAGCAGATACTCCGAGAGGACCTCCTCTTCGCAGCTGAGGATCCCGTCGATCAGCTCGCGGCCGGCTTCATAATACGGCGCGTTGTGGTAGGCCTCATAGATCTTGTTCATCTTTTTGCGCTTGTCGATCTCCGCGCGGCGCAGCTCCGAACAAAGGCGGAAAGAGCTGGCCTTCTGCACCTCGACCCCGAAGTACTCGGGCGCGCCGTTGAACAAAATGCGGTTGCGGTTGATCCAGCCCCGTTTGATATAGGCATAGTCGTCGCCGATCAGAAAGAGATCCGACGCGTGTATCAGCTGCCAATAGGCGATATAGGGCAGAAAATACGGCTGGTTGGCCGCTGCGATCATTCTGATTCCCCCCCGGACATCCACACAAAAATCTATAACAGTATAGCTCATTCCCGGGAGTTTTTCAATAAAAAAAGATGAGCCCTCCGATGGGAGGGCTCATGACAAGGGGAGATTTTTACTTTGCCTTGATGTAGGGCTTGCCGCTGGCGGCGGGGACGCGGGACTTGCCGACGAAGAGGATCAGCGCAAGCACCGTGACCACATAGGGGATCATGGAGACCAGGTGCATATTGATGCCCGAGGAGCCGCCCAGCACGACCTTCAGGCCGGAGCAGAAGCCGAAGAGCAGGCAGCCGAGCAGAGCGCCGTGGGGACGGAACTTGCCGAAGATGACCGCCGCGATGGCAATAAAGCCCTGGCCGACGATGGAGATCGGACGGAACTGCGTCGAAATGGTCATCGTCACACAGGCGCCGCCGAGACCGGCGAGGAAACCCGAGATGCACACGCAGAGGAAGCGCATCTTGATGACGTCGATGCCCAGGGTCTCGCAGGCCTGAGGATGCTCGCCGCAGGCGCGAAGGCGCAGGCCGAAGCGGGTCTTGTAGAACACGAACCACACGATGACCACCGCCACGAACACCAGATAGGTCGAGGCGTAGTTGGCGAAGACGTTGTCCATGAAGCGGCCGAAGACCGTGGTGGTGTCGAACAGGCCGGCGAAGAGCTTGGGGATCTTCTGCGAGGCGGTCAGCGGGATGGTGTCGGTGGAGTTGAAGAGGACCTTTGCCAGCATGATGACGATGCCGGGGCCGAGCATGTTGATGGCCGTGCCGGCGATGGTCTGGTCCGCGCCGAGTTTGACCGTGGCGATCGCGTGGAGCATGCCGAAAAAGGCGCCCGCGAGTCCGCCGCAGATAAAGCCGATCCAGGGGTTGCCGGTGAAGTAGGCAACGACCGTGCCGGTGAAGGCGCCGGCGGTCATCATGCCCTCGATGCCGATGTTGACAACGCCCGAGACCTCGGAGAAGCAGGAGCCCAGCGCGCCGTAAAGCAGCGGGGTCGCGTAGACCAGCGTGGCAAAGAGGATGATGCCCAGACTGTTAACAAAGTTCGTCATTTCTTTTTATCCTCCTTCTGGCCTTCGGCTTTCTTGATGGCCGCGGCCTCCGCGTTGCGCGCGGCGCGGGCCCGGATGCGCTTGAGGTTTTCAAAGATGATCGAGATGGCGATGAAGAACACCACCGTGCCGACGATGACGCTGATCAGCTGTGTGGGCACGCCCTCAAGATTGAGCTTGCTGCCGCCGTACATCAGCGCGCCGTAGAAGATACCAGCCACGAGTACGCCGAAGGGGTTGGAGCAGCCGATCAGCGCGACCACGATGCCCGCGAAGCCGAAGCCCTCCTGGCTGGAGAAGATCGAGATGCGGGTGCCCATGCCCATCAGCTGCAGCGCGCCGCCGAGGCCGGCCAGAGCGCCGGAGATGGCCAGGGCTGTCAGGATGGAGCGGTTGACGCTGATGCCGCCGTATTCGGCCGCGAACTTGTTGGAGCCGACCGCCTTGAGCTCATAGCCCAGCGTGGTCTTCTCGATGACGAACCAGACGAGCACGGTCATCGCGATGGCGACCAGGATGCCCCAGTTCGCCGTCGGCGCAAGGCCGAGGCGGTTGATGAGGTCTTTGGACAGCAGGGTGCTCGCGTTGACCGAGACGTTCTTGGTGGCCTCTGCCGTGCCCTCGCTCTTGATGGCGGGCAAGCCCGCGATGAAGTTCGACAGGTAGAAGGCGATCCAGTTGAACATGATCATTGACAGGACTTCGTTGATGCCCCACTTCGTCTTGAGGAAGCCGACGATCACGCCCCAGACCGCGCCGGCCAGCATGGCCGCGAGAAAGCACATCGGGATCAGCAGGGGCTTCGGCACGTTCGCGCACAGGATGCTGACGCAGCAGGCCGCCATGGAGCCCACGACGAACTGGCCCTCTGCGCCGATGTTGAACACGCCGGTCTTGAAGGAGAAGGCCACCGACAGGCCGACCACGATGTAGGGGATGGAATAGACGATGACGTAGGAGAAGCCCTTAAGGCTGGTGACGCTGGAGATCAGCCGCCCGTAAGCCGCGCCCACGGACAGGCCCATGACCACGAGGAAGATCGCGCCCACAAGGAAGCCCAGCAGGATGGACAGCAGGATGTGGAGAAAGCGGTTTTCCGCGATGATGTCGAGGATGTGTTTTTTCTTTGTCATGCCTTTTTCCCTCCTCCTGCCATCTTCAGGCCGAGATCGTTCTCGTTGGCGTCCTTGCCGGGGATGGAGTCGACGATCTGACCGTCGAAAATGACGTCGATAATATCGGAAAGACTCATGATCTCATCCAGCTCAAAGCTCACCAGCAAAACGGCCTTGCCCTTGTTGCGCTGGCCGACGATGTACTTGTGCACGTACTCGATCGCGCCGACGTCCAGACCGCGGGTCGGGTTGACGGCGATGAGCAGATCCTTGTCGTTCTGCACCTCGCGCGCGATGATGACCTTCTGCTGATTGCCGCCGGAGAGCGTGCCCGCCGGGCGCTTCTCGCTGTTGCCCGGGCGGATGTCGTACTTCTCGATGGACTGGGTGGCATGGGCGAAGATGGGCTCGCGCTGGAGGACCTTCTTCTTGGAGAAGGGCTCCTTCTCATAGTTCTGGAGGATGAGGTTGTCCTCGATGGAGAAGTCCAGCACCAGGCCGTGCTTCTGCCGGTCGGCGGGGATGGAGGAAACGCCGTTCTGGAAGCCGAAGAGCGGGGGCTTGTTGAATACGTCCACCCCGTTGATCAGCACCTGGCCCTTCGTGCCCTTGCGCAGACCGGTGATGACCTCGACCAGCTCGGTCTGGCCGTTGCCGTCGATGCCGGCGATGCCGACGATCTCGCCCCGGCGGACCTGCAGGTTCAGGCCCTTGCAGATCTCGATCCCGCGGTAGTCCAGGCAGTGCAGATCCTTGACGTCCAGCACGACCTCGCCCGGCTCCTGCTCGGGCTTGTCGACCTTGAAGGTGACGTTGCGGCCGACCATCATGGAGGCCAGATCGTTCTCCGTCACGGTGTCGACGTCCACGGTGCCGATGTACTTGCCCATGCGGATGATGGTGCAGAAGTCGGCGGATTCCTTGATCTCCTTGAGCTTGTGCGTGATGATGATGATGCTTTTGCCGTCCTTGACCAGGTTGTGCATGATGGCGATGAGCTCCGTGATCTCCTGCGGCGTGAGGGAGGAGGTGGGCTCGTCCAGGATCAGGATGTCCGCGCCGCGGTAGAGCGCCTTGAGGATCTCAACGCGCTGCTGCATGCCGACGGAGATGTCCTCGATCTTGGCGTCGGGATCGATGGACAGGCCGTAGCGCCGGGAGATCTCGACCACGTTTTTGCGCGCGGTCTCCATATCCAGCTGTACGCCCTTCGTCGGCTCCGTGCCGAGGACGATGTTCTCCGTGACGGTGAAGGGCTGGACCAGCATGAAGTGCTGATGCACCATGCCGATGCCGGCGTCGATGGCGTCGCGCGGGGTGCTCATCTCGATCTTCTTGCCGTTGACCAGGATATCGCCGGAGGTGGGCTTGAGCAGACCGTAGAGCTGGTTCATCAGCGTCGATTTGCCCGCGCCGTTTTCGCCTAGGATCGCGTGGATCTCGCCTTTGTGGACGGTGAGGTTGATCCCGTCGTTGGCGACAAAATCGCCGAAGCGCTTGACGATGTTGCGCATTTCAATGACGGGCGTATTCATGTCCACATATTCTTTTGCCAAAGTGACCGCCCCCTGTGTTTCAGAATAGTGCCGGGACCTAAACGATACTTCATTTTACCATATCCCGACGTATTTTTCTACTGCTTCCTCAAATTCTAAAAACAAATCCTGCGTACGCTTTTTATGCACAGTATATAAAAAGAGCACGGCTTTGCCGTGCTCTTCAATTTGACGATGGGATCAGCCGAGGGTGAACTGCGGGCACTCGGCGGGAGTGGTGGGAACGGTCTTGGCGCCGCTGGCGATCTCCTTCTGGGCGGCCTCGACCTTCTCGAGGACGTCGGCGGGGATGTGGTCGCCGGTGGTGTAGATGCCGACGCCGCCGTTGGTCAGGTCATAGGTGTGCACGCCGGGGGTGAACCTGCCTTCCTTCACGGCCTTGGACATATCCTGAGCCGCGACGTCAACGCTCTTGCGGGCGGAGCAGACGACCTTGTCGAGACCGAGGCTGGCGGCCTGGTCGCCGTCAACGCCGATACCCCAGATGCCGGCCTCCTCGCAGGCGTTCAGCACGCCGATGCCGGTGCCGCCGGCAGCGTGGTAGATAACGTCGGCGCCCTTGGTGATCATGTCCTTCGCAGCGGTGTTGCCGCCGGCGATGTCACCGAAGTTGTTGGCGTTGTACTGCAGGACGGTGGCGTCGGGGCAGGCAGCCAGAACGCCGGAGATGTAGCCCACACCGAAGAGGTTCATGGTGTCGGAAACCATGCCCTGCACGTAGCCGACGGTCTTGGACTCGGTCATGTAGCCGGCGACCAGGCCGACGAGGTAGGAGCACTGCTCCTGCGCGAACATCAGGCAGGCGACGTTGGGCAGGTCGGCGTTGGTGGAGTCGTCAACGATGGCGAACTTCTGGTCGGGGTTGGCCTCGGCGGCGTCACGGGTGGCGTCAGCCAGCATGTAGCCGACCGTGATGATCAGGTCGTAGCCCTCGTCGATGAAGGTGTTGATGTTGGTCTGGTAGTCGGCGTCGGTCTTGGACTCGAGATACTTCACTTCAAAAGCGGAGTCCTCGGCGGCCAGGGCCTGCAGGCCTTCCCAGGCGCCCTGGTTGAAGGAGTTGTCGTTGACGCCGCCGACGTCGGTGACCATACCGATCTTGGTCTTGGCGGCGGCAGGAGCGGCTTTCTGACCGCAGGCGGCCAGCGAGAAGATCATGCACAGGGCAAGAACGAGCGCGAGAGTCTTTTTCATTGTGCTTCCTCCATAATAATTATTTTTTGCAAGCATCGCGGTGTGCTTTTCACACACAGGAAAGTATAGCATGCCGTGCGGGGAAAAACAAGGACAAGTTTCACCAAAATGCCCGCGGGAATTTCGTCGAAACGATTAAGAATCTCCCATCCTGGCCGCGGTGTCGAGGGCGACCTCGATCATCTCGTTGAAGCCGGTCTGGCGCTCCTCGGGCGAGAGCTCCTCCTCCTTGAACAGGTGGTCGGAGATGGTGCAGATGCACAGGGCACGCTTGCCGTGGTAGGCGGCGGTGACGTAGAGGGCGGCGGCCTCCATCTCGATGGCCTGGACGCCCATGCGGCGCAGGGCGCGGTTGCCGTCATAGGACTTGGGGTGATAGAAATTGTCCGAGGAATAGACGTTGCCCACATGGAACTTGACGCCGCACTCCTTTGCGGAGCGGATGCCCTCCTGCATGAGGTGGTAGCTGGCGATGGGGGCGAAGGTGCCGGGGAAGTTGAACTGATTGATGAAGTTGGAGTCGGTGCAGGCGCCCTGGGCGAAGACGATGTCCATGACGTTGATGTTGTCCTGCAGGGAACCGGCCGAGCCGATACGGATGATGTTGTTCACATCGTAGGACGAGAACAGCTCCCAGCTGTAGATGCCGATGGAGGGCATGCCCATGCCCGAGGCCATCACGCTCACCGGCACGTCCTTCCATGTGCCGGTATAGCCCTGCACGCCGCGCACGTTGTTGACGAGCACGGGGTCGGTCAGGAAGTTCTCCGCGATGTACTTGGAGCGCAGGGGGTCGCCCGGCATGAGGACGGTCTTGGCAAAGGCTCCGTTCTTTGCGCTGTTGTGAGGGGTCATTATCATTCCTCCTTTGATATTGGGTGGATGCGATTTTCCGATGTTTTCATTATATCTCAGAATTGTGAAAAGTCAAATTGAAACCCGCGCGGCTTTATGCTATGATAGGAACAGAAAGAGAAAAAGGGGGTATCCCTTGATGGATCAGGTCATGGTCATCGGCATCGCCGGCGGCACCGGCAGCGGCAAGACCACCATCACGCGCCGTCTCATGCAGCGCTTCGGCGGCGAGGTGTCCGTCATCTACCACGACAACTACTACAAGGCCCATCACGACATGCCCTACGAGGAGCGCGCCAAGCTCAACTACGACCACCCCGACGCCTTCGACACCGACATGCTGATCGAGGCGGTCAAGGATCTCCGGGCCGGGCGCTCCGTCGTCTGCCCGGTCTACGACTACACCGTGCACGACCGCTCGGACGAGACCGTCACGGTCGAGCCCGCCCGCGTCGTGATCGTCGAGGGCATTCTGATCTTTGAAAACCGTGAGCTCTGCGATCTCATGGACATCAAGGTCTTCGTGGACGCGGATGCGGACGTGCGCATCCTGCGCCGCATCGTCCGCGACGTGCGCGACCGCGGCCGCAGTCTCGAGAGCGTGGTCAACCAGTATCTGAACACCGTCAAGCCCATGCACGAGCGCTATGTCGAGCCGAGCAAGCGCAACGCCGACATCATCGTGCCCGAGGGCGGACACAACCGCGTGGCGCTCGAGCTCCTGATGGAGCGGGTGCGCGCGCATCTGGAGGGGAAAACGGCAAATGGCTAAGCTCTATTTCAAATACGGGGCGATGGGCTCGTCGAAGTCGGCGCAGGCCCTGATCACCAAGTTCAACTATGAGGAGCTGGGCATGACGGTCTGGCTCATCAAGCCCAGCACGGACACCCGCGACGGGGCGGACGCCGTCAAAAGCCGCATCGGCCTTGTCGCCACGGCGCAGGTCATCACGCCCGGGGACGATATCATCGAGGCGTACCGCAAGGCAGGCCCGCACGACGTCATCATCGCGGACGAGGCCCAGTTCTTCACCCCGGCCCAGATCGACCAGCTGCGCCAGCTCGTCGACGAGGACGATCTGCCGGTTCTCTGCTTCGGCCTGCGCACCGATTTTCTGACGCACTTCTTCCCCGGCTCGCAGCGGCTGATGGAGCTGGCCGACTCCCTGACCGAGATCAAGACGGTCTGCGCCTGCGGGCGCAAGGCCACCGTCAACGCCCGCATCGACGAGAACGGCCGCGTCACCACCCACGGCGACCAGGTCCTGCTCGGCGGGAACGACCGCTACATCGCCATGTGCCACAAGTGCTGGAAGGACAGAATCAGGAAACAAGACAACGTGTAGGGGCCGACGCCCCCGGCGGCCCGCAGCTCGTCTCTTCAAGTCCACCATCGAAAGGAGTCCCCCCATGCTTGACCAGATCACCGTCAACGCCCACAGCAGCATCCGCATCGGCGGCAATACCGTCGTTTACGTCGACCCCTTCCGCCTGACGCAGGAAGCCCACGACGCCGACCTCATCCTCTTCACGCATCCGCACTACGACCACTTCTCCCCCGAGGACTTCCGGAAGGCCGCGAAGCCCGACACGGTCTTCGTCTGCCCGGGCTCGATGAAGCAGGAGGCGCTGGCCGCCGGGGTCGAGCCGCACTATCTCGCCACCGTCGAGGCGGAGGAGACTCTCTGCCTGCGCGGCATCGAGATCGAGGGCGTGCCCGCATACAACACGAACAAGCCCAACCACCCGAAGAAAAAGGGCTGGCTCGGCTACGTGCTCGAGATCGGGCCGGAGCACATCTACATCGCCGGGGACACCGACCGCATCCCCGAGGGCGAGGCCGTGTACTGCACGATCGCCCTGGTCCCCATCGGCGGCACCTATACCATGAACGCCGAGGAGGCGGCGGCCTTCGTCAACAAAATCCACCCGCACACGGTCATCCCCACGCACTACGGCTGCATCGTGGGCTCGCTGGACGACGCGCGCACCTTTGTGAAAAACCTCGACCGCAGCGTCGAGGTCTGCCTGAAGATCGACTGATATACAATCAAACTTCCATGCCGGGAAAAACGTTGCGGTTTTTCCCGGCATATGTTATGATAGGGGAAATTTTCGGCACGGAAAGAGGGCGCTTTACTTGACAGAGCTTGAAAAACGGACCTGGGCTGAGATCAGCCTCGCAAACATCCGCCACAATTACAGGGCGATCCGCGCCGCCCTGCCGGAGGGCTGCCGCTTTGTCGGTGTGGTCAAGGCCAACGCCTACGGCCACGGCGCGCTTGCGGTGTCGCAGGCGCTGGAGGCCGAGGGCGCGGACTATCTGGCCGTGTCCTGCCTGGACGAAGCGATGGAGCTGCGCGACGGCGGCATCCGCATGCCGATCCTGATCCTCGGACACACGCCTGTGGAGTTCACCTTCCTGCTGGCCGACAATGATATCACCCAGACCGTCACCTGCCTGAAAAAGGCGGAGGAGTTTTCCGCCGAGTGCGTGCGCCTCGGGCATGAGCTGCGCGTCCACATCGCGCTGGACACGGGCATGTCCCGCCTCGGCTTCCTCTGCGGGCCTGACGGGGCGGCGAACGTCCTGCGGGCTGTGTCCCTGCCCGGGCTGAAGGCCGAGGGCGTGTTCACCCACTTTGCCGTCTCGGACGAGGCGGGCGAGGACAACGAGGCCTACACCCGCGCGCAGTATAAGCTCTTCTGCGACACGATCGAGGCCGTGCACGAGGGCGGCTTCGACTTCGCCCTCCGTCACTGCGCCAACACGGGCGCCGTGCTGCACTATCCGGAGATGGCGCTGGACATGGCGCGCCCCGGCCTGCTGCTCTACGGCTACGGGGACGAATCTGGGGAGCTCGGCCTGAAGTCCTGCATGCGCTTCATGACGCGCGTGAGCACCATCAAGCACTATCCCCCCGGCACCTGCGTCAGCTACGGCCGCCGCTTCGTCACCGAGAGGCACACGCGTATGGGCGTCGTGGGCGCGGGCTATGCCGACGGGCTCTTCCGCTGCCTGTCCAACCGCTGCGCCTTCTGGGTCGGGGACGGCTTTGCCGAGCAGCGCGGCAGCATCTGCATGGACATGTGCATGATCGACCTGACGGAGCGGCCCGAGGCCGGGGTCGGCAGCGAGGTGGAGATCTTCGGCGTAAAGACCAGTCTCGACGCCCTCGCCGCCGCCGCACAGACCATCCCCTACGAGCTGCTGTGCGCGGTCTCGAAGCGCGTCCCGCGTGTCTATAAAGATTTTTGATTTTCCCTTTTCCGGAAAGGAGCAAATTATGAAAATCGTGGTTTTGGGCGGGGGCATCAGCACCGAGCGCCACGTCGCCCTCGTGACCGGCACCTCCGTGTGCAAGGCCCTGCGCAGGCTCGGCCATCAGGCCATTTTTGTGGATCTCTACATGGGGCTCGAGGACTACGAGGGCCCGCTGGAGGCGGCCTTTGACGCGCCGGACGGCTTCATCGGCAACGTCGCCATCGAAAAGCAGGCGCCCGATCTCGAGGCGGTGAAGGCAGAGCGCAAATGGAAGAGCCCGAGCCGCATCGGCAAAAACGTGCTGGAGCTCTGCCAGCTCGCCGACTGCGTCTTCCTCGGCCTGCACGGGGCCGACGGCGAGGACGGCAAGATCCAGGCGGCCCTCGATCTGCTGGGCGTGCCCTACACCGGCTCCGGCCCGCTGCCGAGCGCCATGGCCATGGACAAGGCGGTCGCCAAGCGCATCATGGAGAGCGCCGGGGTCCTGACCCCGAAGTGGCAGGAGCTGAGCTACACCGCGGCGGACATCCCGCGTCTGACGCAGCTGCTGCCCGTGCCCTGCGCGGTCAAGGTGGTCAACGGCGGCTCGTCCATCGGCGTGGCCCTGCCCGATACGCGCGAGGAGCTGGAGAAGGCCCTGGTTGAGCTCGAGCCCTTCCACAGCCGCGTGATCGTGGAGGAGAAGATCGTCGGGCGCGAGCTGACCCAGCCCATTCTGGACGACGCGTATCTCAGCGCCATCGAGATCGTCCCGCCCGAGGGCTCGAGCTTCGACTACGTCGCCAAGTACCAGAGCGGCGCGGAGGGCGCGCAGGAGCTCTGCCCCGCCCCGATCACCGAAGAGGAGCAGCGCACCGTCGGCGAGGCGGCGCTGAAATTTCACCGGGCCCTGGGCCTGTCGGTGTATTCGCGCAGCGATTTCATCCTTGATAAAGAGGGCCGCGCCTGGTGTCTCGAGGTCAACACCCTGCCGGGCATGACGCCCAACAGCCTCATCCCCAAGGCCGCCCGGGTCGCGGGCATGAGCTATGAGGAGCTCTGCGAGAAGATCGTTACCCTCTCTCTCGCCGAGCGCAGAAAGTGAGAGACGAACGGAAGAAAGGAGAAGAATTTCGCATGTGGCTGATCCTGTTCGGCATTGCTATGCTCCTCGCGCTGGCGGGACTCGGCTATCTGCTCGTCTGCTTCCACCGCTTCTCCTTTCTCGCGAGGCTGGGGGCGGTCCATCCCGTCCTCTCCTGGCTCTGCGCCCTTTTGTGTGTAGCATTGCTGGGCCTGTTCGCGCGTATCAATGTGCCGACGATGATCGTCGTGCTGCTGCATCTGGCCGTTGCCTTCATGCTCTGCGCCGGGCTCGCCGCGCTGATCAGGCTGCTCACGGGCTTCGTCGTCCCCTACGACTGGCGCGGTCTGTGCGCGCTGGCGCTTACGGCGGTCTACCTCGCCTTTGGCTGGTCCGCGGCGCACAGGGTCGTCGAGAAGGACTACGCCTTTGAGACCGGCAAGAGCGTCGGGGAGGGCCTGCGCATCGCGATGATCGCGGACGCCCACCTCGGCGTCACGCTCGACGGCGAACGCTTTGCCGCCGTGGTGGAGCAGATCCGGAGCGCCGCCCCCGATCTCGTCGTGATCGTCGGGGATTTCGTGGACGACGACAGCACGCGCGGCGACCTGCTCGCGGCCTGTCAGGCTCTGGGCGCGCTTGAGACGCGCTATGGCGTGTTCTACGTCCACGGCAACCACGACAGGGGCTATTTCACCAGCCGGGACTTCAGCGCGCAGGAGCTCAAGGCCGCGCTGACGGCCAGCGGTATCCGGGTCCTGGAGGACGCCTGCGTCCCGCTCGGCGCGGGTTATACCCTCATCGGGCGGCGCGACCGCTCCGACGCCGGGCGGCAGAGCATGGAGGAGCTGACGGCAGGGCTGGACGCTGCGTCCTACTGGATCGTGCTCGACCACCAGCCTAACGACTACGACGCCGAGGCCGCGGCGGGCGCGGATCTCGTCCTCTCCGGCCACACCCACGGCGGGCACATGTTCCCGGCGGGGCAGCTCGGGCTCTGGATGGGGGCCAACGATTTCAACTACGGCGCCACAACGCGGGAGAACACGCGCTTTGTCGTCACCTCCGGCGTGTCCGGCTGGGCCATCCCCTTCAAGACGGGGACAAGATCGGAATTTGTGGTGATCGACATCATACCCGGGGAGGCGCCATGAGAAGCTCGGACTATGAACGGGAACTGACCGTATACATCTCCAACGACGAGGAGGAGTTTCGCCGCGTGGAGGCGGAGCTTGCCGCCGAGGAGATCCGCTGCCGGATCTGGACGACCGCGGAGTACCCGGTCTTCGGCTGGTCGGCATGGGACCCGCGCCTCATGGGCCGGGGCGAGAAGCGGCTGCGCAAGGTCTACCACATCGAGGTGGCCGAGAACGACCGGCAGAACCTCATCGCGGCGAACCTCGCCATCCGCCGCGTCACCGGCAGGCTCACCAACGCCGAGCCGGTCAGCGAGATAATATGAAGACGCAAAGAGCGGGCTGCAAAAAGCAGCCCGCTCAAGCTGTCGGCAAAGTGTCGACAGCTTGAGCGGAAAAACGGGAACTTCCGATAAAGTTCCCGTTTTTGCTTGGATTGAACGCGAAAGGGGGCTCTCCGCCCCCTCTCACTCTCTCCCCTTACGTGTCGAAACGCTGCCGCAAGGGTTTGTCTACAGTCTGAGCGGGCTGCAAAAAGCAGCCCGCTCTTTTACTGTGTATTTTGCTTATTTGTTCTCGCTCATTTTCCGGATCTCGATGCGCTTCTGGCGTCCGGCGACGAATTCCGGCAGCGCCTTCGGGCGGTCGAAGTAGTCGATGCTCTCGACAAAGGTGCGCTTCTTGAGGTGGATCGCGTCGAACTTGCACCTTGTCGTGCACACGCCGCAGCCCAGGCACTTGTTAGGATCGACGAAGGACTGGCCGCAGCCGAGGCAGCGGGCGGTCTCCGCCTTGACCTGCTCCTCGGTGAAGGTGCAGCGGTCGTCCCTGAACGTGAGGGCCTTCGCCGCGTCCTTGCCGGGGATCTGGCGCGGCGCGTCGCCGCAGTCGCGGCGGACGGTGTCGAAGTCGACGTTGTCCTTGTCGAAGGCGCGGTAGGTCAGCCGGTCGCGGCCGATGGTCAGGCTCTGGCCGGGGTGCACGTAGCGGTGGATGGAGATGGCGGCCTGCTTGCCCTGCGCGATGGCGTCGATGGCGAACTTCGGCCCGGTGTAGGCGTCGCCGCCGACGAAGACGTCGCTCTGCGCGGTCTGGTAGGTGAAGGCGTCCGCCTGCACGCGGCCCTTCCCGTCGCAGGCAAGCGCGCCGAGATCGAGTCCGCCGAGGTCGATGCGCTGGCCGATGGCGGCGAGCACCGCGTCGCAGCGGAGGCTCTTGTCGCCCTCGCAGTGCAGAGCGTGGACCTTGCCGTTCTTCCCCTCGATGGAGACGGGCTTGTGCTCGAAGACAAACTTCACGCCCTCCTCCTTCGCCTCGGCGACCTCGAGCGGGTCGGCGGGCATGTCGCTCTCCCTGCGGCGGTAGGCCACCGTGACCTGCGCGCCGAGACGCGCAGCCGTGCGGGCCACGTCCATGGCCACGTTGCCGCCGCCGATCACGACGACCTTTTTGCCGATGGCCGGTCTTGCCCCGGAATTGACGAGACGCAGGAAGTCGATGCCGCCCCAGACGCCCTGCAGCTCCTCGCCCTCGATGCCGAGCGCTGCGGACTTCTGCGCGCCGACGGCGAGATAGAAGGCGTCGTAGCCCTGCTCACGCAGCCGGGCGAGCGTGACGTCCTTGCCGACCTCGACCCCGCAGCGGAAGACGACGCCGAGCTCCTTGAGCACGTCGATCTCCGCGTCCAGCACGGTCTTCTCCAGCCGGAAGTTGGGGATGCCGTAGCGGAGCATGCCGCCGGGCAGATCGTTCTTGTCGAAGACGGTGACCTTGTAGTTGTCGCAGGCGAGGAAGTAGGCGCAGCTCAGGCCAGCGGGGCCCGCGCCGATGACGGCGATCTTCTTGTCGCTGTAGTCGTAGAGCTTCTTCGGCACGAAGCGGCCGGCGCGCTCGAGCTCGCGGTCGGCGATGAAGCGCTTGACCTCGTCGATGGCGACGGCGCGGTCGACGTCGCCGCGGGTGCACTCGTCCTCGCACTTGCGGTTGCAGACGCGGCCGCAGACCGCCGGGAAGGGGTTCTCCTTCTTGATCAGCTCCAGGGCTTCGAGATACCGGCCCTGCGCGGCGAGCTTGAGATAGCCCTGCACGGCAATGTGCGCGGGGCAGGCGGTCTTGCAGGGCGCGGTGCCCTCGGGCGCGATGTACTCGCGGTTCGTGCGGTGCTCTGTGTTCCAGTGCTCCGGCGTCCACTCGATCTCGTCGGGCAGCTCGTGCGGCTCGTGCACGATGGGCGTTTTGGCGCAGAGCTTCTGGCCCATCTGGATGGCGTTGTTGGCGCAGTGGTCGGTGCACTGGCCGCAGCCGACGCACTTCTCTTTGTCGATCTCGGCCACATAGTTGCTCTTCGAGGTGCCGGGGGTGTTGAAGTACTGCGTCACGCCGAGGGCCAGGCAGCTCTCGGGCTGGCAGTTGCAGATGGCGAAGGTCTCGCCCTGGTGCAGGGTGGTGATCTGGTGGACGCAGCCGCGCTCGTCGGCCAGCTTGACCAGCGCCTTGGCCTCCTGCACGGAGACCGGGCGGCCCTTGCCGGTGTGGTTGAACATGTCGGCCACGTGGCCCATGAAGATGCACAGGCCCTCGTCCAGGTCGCCGGAGCCCTCCCCCATCATGCGGCGCACACGGCGGCACTGGCAGGGCGTGACGCTCAGGTGGCCGTCGTTGTCCTCGATGTACTTGCTGCAGCGCTCGTTGTCGATGCTCGTCGCGTCGGCGGGGATGGCGCTCTCCACGGGGATGACGCGCATGATGCCCGCGCCCATCGGGGTGTTCGGCGCGTGCTCGATCTGGCTGTCGGTGGCGTGCTGATGGAAGGCGTAGGCGATCTCGGGATGCGCGATGCAGAACTTCTCGTTGATGAGCAGGAACTCAAAGATGCCGGGGGTGTAGGGCGGCAGGAGGTAGATCTCCAGCCCGACCTTGGGCACCAGGACCTGCACGACCAGACCGATGTCGGTGATCTCGTGCAGCACCTCGCGGGTGCGCTGGACGCTCATCCCGGCCTTGCGCGCGATCAGCGGGACAAAGGCGGGCTTCATGCTGGTCAGGGCCATCATGACGGCGATCTGCTCGTCGGTGATCCACTTCTCGAAGACGCGGTACTCCGCGCAGTCGGGCGTGATCTTGTAGTGTCCGTCGTTGATCTTCTCGCAGAGCTTGATCAGATTCTCTCTCACTTCCAAGGGTTTTCCTCCTCTATAATTGAATTTCGGTCAGGAAATATAAGCTCGATGCGCTTTCAGTTTAGTATGGAAGCGCGGAAAAGTCAATCGCTTTTGGGGCGGGCGCCTGCCGCCGCTTTTTTGATGGATGCAAAAACAAGGACCCGGCCGGGCCCTTGTTTTGCCTGTGTTGTTTTACATCGTCTCCGCCGCGGTCTCGGCAGGGCCGAAGCGCTGCCAGAACTCCTCGAGCGTGAGATCGTTCTCCTTGATGTATTTCGCCGCCTCAAGCCCCACATAGCGGAAGTGCCAGCCCTCGTTCATCACGCCGGTGATATCCTCCTTGCCGGTGGGGAAGCGCAGGATAAAGCCGTACTCGGCACAGTGCTCCTTCAGCCACTTGTAGGTATCGGTCTGGAAGATCTCGTCATTTTTGATCTCGCGGTACTTGTCGGTGATGTCACAGCACAGACCGGTCTGGTGCTCGCTGCAGCCGGCGGGCATGGTAATATAATGGCCGTTGGCGTCCTTGCCGTCGGTGATGCCGTTGTTGGCGCAGATGCGCTGGAAGTTGGCCGACTGTTCGGAATAGCTGCGGTAGCCGGAGGAGAGGAAGACCGGGTATCCGGCGTCCTTGCAGGCCTTGGCCATATCCAGCAGGGGCTGCGCGATGCGCGCGTCGACCGCAACGCGGTTCTGGTTATATGCGGTCTGAATGTCCAGCGCTTCGACCGCCTGATCCAGATAGACCAGCTCCGCCGGTACGTACTGGTCGATGGAGTGGTCGCCGTTGACCAGCATGTATTCCCAGCTGGACAGATCGAACGCGATCGGCGCGGGCGTGGGCTCCGGCGTCGCGGTGGGCTCCGGCGTCGGTTCGGGCTGCGCTTCGGAGGCCGCGGCCCCGGTCCCGTTCTGCTCCGCTACGGCGCTGCTCGCCTCGAAGCCCTCCGGGTGCAGGCTGGTCGCCTCGCCCCAGAACGCGATATCGTCGCTGAAGGTGCGGATGCCGAGCTGCTTATAGAAATAGATGCCGAAAAGGAACAGAAATATGAGAGCGACAATGGCTCTGCCCAGCCGGTTTTTCATAGTAGCCTCCAAAAAACGCTGCGGTGCTCGCGGTGATTACAGCTATTTATAATAGCATTTTCCCCCGTCCCGGTCAACACCAAGAATGAAAAACAGCTCTGCGGGGAAACCGCAGAGCTGTTTTTTGGTATTGGGGATTATGCGTCGTAGAGGGCCTTGAGCTTCATCAGGTGCGCGTAGCGGGCCTTGGCCTCCTCCTCGTTCTCCGTGAACAGCCTCTCGGCACGGTCCGGGAACTCGCGGGTCA
>JAILNC010000008.1 GCA_024691985.1 Oscillospiraceae bacterium
CAAAGAGCTCAACCCCGCCGACACCGCTTACTATGACGGCTGCGTGTATGTGGACCTCTCCACCGTGCACAGCATGATCGCGCTGCCCTTCCACCCCTCCAACGGCTTTGAGATCCGCGAGCTGAACGCCAACCTGGACGATATCCTCCACCAGGTCGAGGCCGACGCCCAGAAGCTCATCAAGAAGCCCGGCCTGCACCTGAACCTCTGGGAGAAGGTGCGCGACGGCGCTCTCTGGGCCGATCAGGGCACGATCGGCGGCTGCGCGGGCGGCAACTACTCCAACATCATGGAGGCGGCCTACCTGCTGCGCGGCAAGAGCACCGGCGCAGGGGAATTTGCCCTGGGCGTGTATCCCAGCAGCCAGGCCGTCATGCTGGACCTGATGCGCAAGGGCGCGCTGACCGACCTTATCGCCGCGGGCGCCACCGTGCGCACGGCCTTCTGCGGCCCCTGCTTCGGCGCGGGCGACACCCCGGCCCACGGACAACTGGCGATCCGCCACACCACCCGCAACTTCCCGAACCGCGAGGGCTCCAAGCCCGGCAACGGCCAGATCGCTTCCGTAGCGCTGATGGACGCGCGCTCCGTGGCGGCCTCGGCCATGAACGGCGGGCGCATCACCGCCGCCGACGAGCTGGGTTACGAGTTTGACTGCCCCACCTTCCATTTCGATCCCACGGCCTATGAGCACCGCGTCTATCAGGGCTTCGGGAAAGCTGACGAGAAAGAGCCTCTGGTCTGCGGCCCGAACATCAAGGACTGGCCGGAGCTGCCTTCGCTGAATGAAAACATGCTCCTGCGCGTCTGCGCCTACATCACTGACCCTGTCACCACGACCGACGAGCTGATCCCCTCCGGCGAGACCGGCTCCTTCCGCTCCAACCCCATGGGTCTGGCGGAATTCACCCTCAGCCGCCGCGTACCCGAGTACGTGGGCAAGGCCAAGGCTGTCATGGCAAACGAGAAGGCCCGCAAGGCGGGTGACTGCCCCGCCGAAGTGCAGGCCGTGCTCGATCAGATCCGTACAATCCCCGGCTTCGAGGGCCTGAAGGACGAGACGGTCGACCTTTCCAGCACGATCTACGCGGTCAAGCCCGGCGACGGTTCTGCCCGCGAGCAGGCCGCCTCCTGCCAGCGCGTGCTGCTCGGCGGCGCCAACATCACCGTGGAGTACGCCACCAAGCGTTACCGCTCCAACCTCATCAACTGGGGCATGGTGCCCTTCGTGATGGTCGGCGAGCCCGACTTCGCCGATGACGACTACATCTTCGTCCCGAACATCCGCAAGGCGCTCGATGGCGACATGACGAATATCCCGGCCTATGTGCTGGGCGAGACGGTCAAGCCTCTGACCCTCGCCATCGCGCCGCTGACCGACGAGGAGAAAGAAATCATCCGCTGCGGCAGTCTGATCAATTACAACCGGAAGCAGAAGAACGCGTAAAGGAGAGCTGAAATGAAAAACGTCACCAAACTCCCCGTGACCATCCTCCGCGGCGGCACCAGCAAGGGCGTCTACATCCTCGAGACCGATCTTCCCGCCGACAAGGCCGAGTGGGAGCCTCTGCTGCTCCGCCTGATGGGCAGCCCCGACAAAAAGCAGATCGACGGTCTGGGCGGCTCGCAGTCCGTGACCAGCAAAGTCGCCATCATCAAAAAGTCCGACCGGCCCGACGCCGACGTGGACTACACCTTCGCCCAAGTCTCCGTGGACAAGCCCCTGGTCAGCTACAAGGGCAACTGCGGCAACATCTCCTCCGGCGTTGGCCCCTTCGCCATCGAAAAGGGCCTGGTCGAGCCGAAGGAAGGCCTGACCTCCGTGCGCATCTACAACACCAACACCGACAAGATCATCGAGGCGGATGTCGTCACCAGAGACGGCTTCGTGGAATATGACGGTGATTTTGCCATCGCGGGTGTGCCGGGCACGGCCTCTCCCGTGAAGCTCAAATTCGTCGATCCCGCCGGGACACTCGGCCACGGGCTGCTGCCCACCGGAAACGCGGTGGATGTGCTGGAAGTGCCCGGCTACGGCCCGGTGGAGGTCTCCATCGTGGACGCCGCCAACCCCCTGGTCTTCGCCCGGGCGAAGGATCTGAGACTCACCGGAAAAGAACTGCCCGACGAGCTGAACGCGAACGCGGAAAAGCTCGATCTGCTCGAAAAAGTGCGCGGCCTCGCCGCCGTGAAACTCGGCCTCTGTAAGGACTACACCCGCTCCGCCTGGGAGACCCCGGGCATCCCGAAGATGACCTTTGTGGCCGAGGCGGACGACTATGTCACGCCAGACGGCAAGGAGATCAAAAAGGAGCAGATCGATCTCCTGAGCCACATGATGAGCATGCAGAAGACCCACCCCAGCTACGCGATGACCGGCGCCATGTGCACCGCCGCTGCGGCGGTCGTTCCCGGCAGCATCGTGCAGCAGGTGCTCGCCAAAGACGCGGACACGCAGTTTATCCGCATCGGCCATCCGGCCGGCGTGCTGGAATGCGGCGTGGACTATCAAGAAAACGGCGCGATCCCCGTGATTGACGACACCTTTGGTTTCCGCACGGCCAACCTCCTGATGGAGGGCGTGGCTGTGATCCGCAAGTAAGATAGAAAAGGAGAATCACCATGTCTGATACAACTCTTGCCATCATTTCCCT
>JAILNC010000017.1 GCA_024691985.1 Oscillospiraceae bacterium
GGCGGCCAGATCGAGGGCCTGAACGATCTCAACCAGATCATCTCCGTGGAGAAGGGCTTTGACGCCCGCACCATCACCCAGGCCGACATCGACACCTACGGCCTCGGCTGATAACCCCTCCCAGAACAGCGAAGCAAAACCCATGCCGGACCGCTCCGGCGATCCCTCCCGGAACGGGCAAGCGTAAACCCGTTGGCAACAGAAAACGGGTGAGCCTCCGGGCTCACCCGTTTTTTCCCGATTTATCCACTCAGAGAGAATGGAGGCTCGGCCTATGTCTGAATTCGTGCTGGAAATGCGCGACGTTTGCAAATCCTTCCCCGGCGTCAAGGCTCTGGATCACGCGCAGCTCAAGCTGCGTCCCGGTACGGTCCACGCCCTGATGGGCGAGAACGGCGCCGGCAAATCGACTTTGATGAAATGCATGTTCGGCATCTATTCGATGGACGAAGGTGAAATATATATAGACGGCGAGAAGACCGCCATCCACGACCCGCTGGAGGCCTGGGACAAGGGCATCTCCATGGTGCACCAGGAGCTCCAGCCCATCCCCGCCAGGACCATCGGCGAGAACATCTTCCTCGGGCGCTACCCGATGAAAAAGGCCCTCGGCTTCATCCCCGTCGTCGACCACGACAAAATGTACGAGGAGACCGAAAAGCTCCTCAAGCGCGTGCGTATGGACTTCGATCCCAGGCAGAAGCTCGGCACGCTGACCGTCTCGCAGATGCAGTCGGTCGAGATCGCCAAGGCGGTCGCGGGCAACTGCCGCGTGCTGATCCTAGACGAGCCGACCTCCTCCCTGACCCAGAACGAGGTCGAGGCCCTCTTCCGCATCGTGGAGGACCTCAAGAAGGAGAACGTCGCCATCGTCTACATCTCCCACAAGATGGACGAGATCCTCCGCATCAGCGACGAGGTCACCATCATGCGCGACGGTCAGTACATCGGCACCTGGAACGCCAAGGAGCTGACCACCGACTTCATCATCACCAAGATGGTGGGCCGCGAGCTGACCAACCTCTATCCGAAGCGTGAGAACGTCCCCGGCGAGGTGGTCTTCGAGGTGGAGGACTTTACCTCCATCAATCCCCGCAGCTTCCGCAATGTGAGCTTCAACCTGCGCAGGGGCGAGATCCTCGGCGTGGCCGGTCTGGTCGGCGCACAGCGGACCGAGCTGATGGAGGGCCTGTTCGGCACGCGCTCGCACACCGGCGGCACCATCAAGTATCAGGGCAAGGAGCTCCACATCCGCCGCCCGAAGGACGCCATCGACCAGGGCATCGCCATGCTGACGGAGGACCGCCGCGGCAGCGGCATCATGGGTGTGCTGAGCGTGGCGGACAACATCTCCATCGCGTCGCTGAACAAATACGTCGACCACGGCTTCGTGCTCAACACCAAGAAGATCAACGATCTTGTCGAAGAGAACCGGAAGAAGATGAACATCAAGACGCCGTCCGGCAAAACCCTGATCAAATCGCTCTCCGGCGGCAACCAGCAGAAGGTGCTGATCGGCCGCTGGCTTGCCAACAACCCGGACGTGCTGATCCTGGACGAGCCGACCCGCGGCATCGACGTCGGCGCGAAGTACGAGATCTACTGCATCATCGCCGATCTCGCCAAGCAGGGCAAGAGCATCATCATGATCTCCTCCGAAATGGGCGAGCTGATCGGCATGTCCGACCGGATCATGGTCATGTGCGACGGCCGTATGACCGGCGTGATCGACGGCAAGGACGCGAACCAGGAAAACATCATGGCGCTCGCCACGCAGTTTGAATAATCGGAGGATGGGATATGAACAAGAACGATAGCTTCGGCAAGAAAGCCCTGGCCTACATGAAGGCCAACCCGATCGTCGTCATGCTCGTGATCGTCGCGATCATTGTCGGCATCACCAAGGACAACTTCTTCTCCTGGAAAAACTTCGGCAACCTGATGAGCAACACCGCCGTCCGCTTCCTGATCGCGCTGGGCGTCTCCGGCTGTCTGATCACCAAGGGCACGGACCTGTCCGCCGGCCGTCAGGTCGGTCTCGCGGCCTGCCTCTCCGGTATTCTGATCCAGCGCGGCGACTATGCCAGCCGTCTGACCAAGCTGCCGGAAATCAACATGTTCGTGGTGCTGCTGATCGTGATCGTGATCGGCGCCGCGCTGGGCTTCCTCAACGGCGTGATCATCACGAAGCTCAAGGTCCCGCCCTTCATCACCACCCTGGGCACCCAGACCATCGTCTACGGTCTCTGCCTTGTCGCTACCGACGCGCAGCCCATCGGCGGCTTCCAGAAGAGCTACATTGAGCTGATCACCGGCCGCATCGGCAACGCCAACGGCTTCCATCTGCCCTATCTGCTCTTCGTGGCGGCGGTCTTCGGTCTGATGTTCTGGTTCCTGTACAACAAGATGCGCCACGGCAAGTACATGTACGCCATCGGCGGCAACGAGGTCGCGGCCGAGGTCTCCGGCGTCAACACCACCAAGACCCTGATGCTCATCTACCTGCGCGCGGGCGTCATGTACGCCATCGCCGGCTGGCTGCTGGCGGGCAAGACCGGCGGCGCCTCCACCTCCATGGGCATGGGCTATGAGCTCGAGGCCATCGCGGCCTGTACCATCGGCGGCGTCTCCACCACCGGCGGTATCGGCACCGTGAGCGGCGTGCTCGTCGGCGTGCTCGTGTTCGAGCTGCTGAAGATCGTGCTGCAGTTCTTGGGCGTCAACCCGTACTACAACTACATCGTGCAGGGCATCGTCATCGTCGTCGCCGTTGCGCTCGACGTGCGCAAGTACCTGGCGAAGAAGTAATTCTTCCTTATCTGCCAAAGCTCTCCCGGCTCCCCGGGGGAGCTTTTGTTTCATACCGAGCCGCATCTTTTCACGTACGCACTTCCCATTTCGCCCGCGGCCGTGGTATACTGAAAAAGCAGTATGCCGAGAAAAAAGCAAAGGAGAAACACCCATGCTCAGTGACGTCTTTCTCGCAAGGCTCGAAAAGCTCTACGCCGACTATCTGAAGACCGTGCAGGATCTGGAGGACAACCGCAAGCTCGGGGAGGGTATCTTCGGTCTCAAGGGCGGCCCCGCCGACAATCCCTGCCACGACCGCTTCGCGGCGGATCTCGGCGGTCTGCTGGAGGAGTTCGTGCGGCAGGAGCCGGATTCCGCCGAGGCGCGCGCGGTGCTGGAGTACATCTTCGACGCGTCTTCGCGCTTTCCGAAGCCGCGGACGGCGAACTGGATGCTCATCGCCGTGCACACGCTGACCGGGCCGCTGATCGACCGGCTGTCAAGCGAGGACGCGCAGGCCCTCCACGCGGCCTATACCGCGCGCTTCAAACGCTGGGAGCGCCTGCCGAACCAGGTGGAGCTCATCAAGCATCTCAAAGCAAAATGCTGAATCGAATATAAAGGAGAGATCCCCATGCGCAAGACCAAGATCATCTGCACCATCGGCCCCTCGAGCGAGAGTCCGGAGGTCTTCCGGGCCATGTGCAAAGCGGGCCTGAACGTGGCGCGCCTCAACTTCTCCCACGGCACGCACGAAGAGCACCAGAAGAAGATCGACATGATCAAGGCCGTGCGGGAGGAGCTGGATCTCCCCATCGCCATCATGCTCGACACCAAGGGCCCGGAGTACCGCATCCGCACCTTCCGCGACGGCAGGATCACGCTCGCCGACGGGGACGACTTCACCTTCACCACCCGCGAGGTCGAGGGGGACGAGCATATCGTCTCGGTCAGCTACAAGGATCTGGCCGACGATCTCGCGCCCGGCGACCGCATCCTCGTCAACAACGGCCTCGTGATCTTCGAGGTCCGCGCCATCGAGGGCACGGAGATCCGCTGCAGGGTGCTGACGGGCGGCGTGCTCTCCGACCGCAAGAGCATGAGCTTCCCCGGCAAGGTCATGAGTCAGCCCTACATGTCCGATCAGGACCGGGCCGATCTGCTCTTCGGCATACGCAACGGTGTGGACTTCGTGGCGGCCTCCTTCGTCTCCTGCAAGCAGGACCTGGTCGATCTCAAGACCTTCCTCAAGGACAACGGCGGCGCGGACATCGACGTCATCGCCAAGATCGAAAACCAGTCCGGCGTGGACAACATCGACGATATCTGCTCCGCCTGCGAGGGCGTCATGGTGGCCCGCGGCGATCTGGGCGTGGAGGTGCCCTTCACCGAGCTGCCCGCCATCCAGAAGCATCTGATCACCGTCTGCCGCATGCGCGGCAAGCGCGTCATCACCGCGACCGAGATGCTCGAGAGCATGATCTCCAACCCCCGCCCCACCCGCGCCGAGATCAGCGACGTGGCCAACGCCGTGTACGACGGCACCAGCGCCATCATGCTCTCGGGCGAGTCCGCGGCGGGCAAATACCCCGTGGAGTCCGTGCGCGTCATGGGCGAGATCGCGGAGGAGACCGAGCGGCACATCGACTACAAGGGCCTGTTCCAGACCCGCGCCTTTGAGATCCACAACCGCGTGGACGCGATCTCCCACGCGGCCTGCACCATGGCGATCGACCTGGACGCGAAGGCCATCGTCGTCACCTCCTTGAGCGGCCTGACGGTGCGCATGGTCTCGCGCTTCCGCGCGCCGACGGACATCCTCGGCCTCGCGACCAACAAGCGCGCCTGGTACAAGCTGTCCATGTCCTGGGGCGTGCTGCCCGTGCTGACCGAGCATTTTCCGAGCATGGAGGTGCTGAACTACTACGCCCTGCGCGCCGCGAAGGACGTGCTGCGCCTCGACCCCGGCGACGTCGTGGTCATGACCGGCGGCAACACCAGCGGCCAGAGCGGCAACACCAACGTCATCCGCATCGAGACCGTTGTGTGAGCGAACGCGGCTCCCCTCCCGGGGAGCCGCTATGCTGTCGGCAAACCCCAAAGCCTGTCATCCTGAGCGGAGGCGAAGCCGGAGTCGAAGGATCTTTCTTCTGCCTCTTGCCGGAAAGAACAGATTCTTCGCTTCGCTCAGAATGACAAGTCTCAGGTATGCAGCGCCCTTGCCTCGCCCCTTGGGGAAAAGCAGATTTGTGCCGCCGATGGCGGAAGAAGCAAAGCTGCTTTTCCGCAGCGGTCGCAAAACGCGGGGATCAGCGTAAGCCCGAAGTGTTTTTCGGGCTCCGCAAGGTGGAGAGGCGGCCGGTGCGCACACCGGGCGGAGAGGGGTACCCCCGCCCTTGCACCTCCCCGCGAAAACTGCTTGCATTTTCCCGCGGAAGCTGGTATATTGTAAAAGCTCGATACGGACAGGTATCGAAGTGGTCATAACGGCCCTGACTCGAAATCAGGTAGTCTCGCAAGAGGCTCGTGGGTTCGAATCCCACCCTGTCCGCCAGAATAGGATTGCTATTTTAACAAGATAGCAATCCTACTTTTTTGCTCAAAAGTGCTATGAAAGCCTTGAAATATGGCTGTTCGTGGAACTTTTCCGCTATAAGATTAAAAAGGAATCCTGAACCGGGTTTGTCCCAGCTCAGGATTCTTGCTCTTATGGCGCGATTGCCATGTTATTTAGGTAAGATTTAATGATTCCATGACGGGTCTGGGCTCCGTTGACCACTTGAAGCCTGTGCTATTATACGATTACAGTTCCTTTTAGCTGGCACGGCAGGACGTCTGATAAGTGAGCAGGTTGCGATTAGGTGCGCCAAATCGCGGCAAACTGCGGTAACAGCGGATCTCGACTACTACCGTTTTACTACCGTTCAGCGGACTGAAAGCATAATATGTATAAAAGAAATCGACGGTGCCAGAGTGATCAGTTCCGGTACCGCCGATTTCTTTTATAGTCCTGCCTGTCCTCAGACTTTTCGGCAGGCTTCTTTTCAGGAAAGTCCGTCACAGCGGCAGGCGCGAGCGTGTAGGACTTGCCGGAGTGTATCATCGAGTTCGACGAGAGCCTGTGGGCCGGGTGGTGGACATCATGACTGTGTACACCAAGGATCGGATCGTTTTCCGGCTTACGTGCGGGAAGGAGATTGAAAGCTGAATCCAGTGTGGGAGCAACACCTCTCCTTGTTGGTGGGGCACTTTTTTTAAAAACATATTGACAAATATCTATATGTGTGCTATCTTACAGATAGAACTTTTTAAATGTGTGGTGAAGTGTATGGAACAGATCTATATAGATACTGCCAAGATGCTCCGCGCCATGTCCGACCCGAAACGGTTGCGGATTGTGGATATGCTTTCCTGC
>JAILNC010000061.1 GCA_024691985.1 Oscillospiraceae bacterium
TGCGCGTCTGCACCGCCGCCTGGACACCACCTTTGTCTACGTCACCCATGACCAGACCGAGGCCATGACCATGGGCGACCGCATCGTCGTCATGAAGGACGGCCTGATCCAGCAGTTCGACACCCCGAA
This sequence comes from Oscillospiraceae bacterium, assembly GCA_024691985.1. Taxonomy (GTDB): domain Bacteria; phylum Bacillota; class Clostridia; order Oscillospirales; family Oscillospiraceae; genus Limivicinus. Next base: position 130 of record JAILNC010000061.1, read on the forward strand.
GGTGCTGTACGACACGCCGTGCAACCTCTTCGTCGCCGGCTTCATCGGCTCGCCGCAGATGAACTTCCTCGACGCCGAGATCCTTGCCGAGGACGGCAAGCTGTATGCGAAGGTCGAGAACGAGAAGATCCTGATCCCCGACTTCAAGTGCGAGGCCCTCAAGCCCTACATCGGCAAGACCGTCATCCTCGGCATCCGCCCCGAGGACTTCCTCCCCGTCGAGTACCGCAACGACACCAACTGCATCTACGCCAAGGTCGACTTCTGCGAGCTGCTCGGCGCCGAGACCAACATGTACCTCTTTGTGGGCGACAAGAAGGTCATCGTGCGTATGCCCTCCTATGAGGAGCACCCCGTCGAGGAGTACATCCGGGTCGCCGTCAAGCAGGACCGCATGCACTTCTTCGACAAGGAGACCGAGCAGGCTATCTGCCATTGATGGATCAGAAGCAGACAGATCTGTACTATCCGCTGGAAGCTCCGGGAGATTTTCTCTCGGAGCTTCTGGGCGTTTGGGAAGCCTGCGTCTTCACGCTCGAGGCGGGGAGCGTGCGCGCCCTGCCCGCCGAGCCCGGGCGCTGGCGTTTCCTCGCCCCGGCGGAGGGGAGCGCGCGCGTGGCCTGGACGGATCGCGCCTGGACGATGGAACCGCCGCAGGCGGCGGCCTTTCCCGGCGGAGAGGAGCTGAGCCTGCTGGCGGCGACGGACTGCAGCGTGCGGAGCGTGACGCTCGTCGGCGGCACGGCGGACGCGGTCCTGACCGACTGCCGGAGGGAGGCGGGGCTGTTCTTTGAAAAGGGCGGACTCGCGCTCGAGCGGATGCTGCATCGGCTCTCGGCGCACGGCCGCCATGCGCTCCCGGCCGGGGAGGCCGCCGAGGCCGCCTTTCAGCTGCTGCTCGCCCTGCATGGCACAGCCAGCGCGGAGCCGGCGGGGGACAGGCGTCTGCCGCTGGTGGTGGAGGCGGCGCTCGGCATCCTGCGGCGCGAGTACGCCTTTCTCGACGGGATCGGGGAGCTGGCCGACCGGCTCGAGGTAAGCCAGGAGTACCTGACGCGCAGCTTCTGCCGCACGATCGGCATCACGCCGGGGAAGTATCTCAACCAGGTGCGCATCGAGAACGCGCGCCTGCTGCTGCGGCAGGGGGGACACAGCGTGCAGTTCGTGTCCGACGCCTGCGGCTTCACCAACGCCAACTATTTCGCGCGCGTCTTCCGCGCCGCCGTGGGCATGAACCCCGCGGAATATGCGCGGCTGCGGCCGGAGACGGTGGCGGAGGAGGAAAAGCGCGACAGCGCGCTGTACGTGCTGTGAGACGTTCTGCAAAAACGGAAGACATACGGTGAATTTGCCGGCATATGGCAGGTTCACCGTTCTTTTTTGTTTCCGAGCAAGAGCCTGCATGCCGCAGCGTTTTTTCGTATAGTGTCAGAAATCTCTTAAGAAGGGCGCCAAGGGGGGATGGATTGCCACGTCGCTTCGCTCCTCGCAATGACGTGCAGATGGGAAGCTGGGCGCAGGAAGGGTAGGGATACAACGGGGCGTCGAGGGCGCCGCCCCCTACGACAGAGACGAGGAAAAGACGAGAAGAGCGGATTGCCATGTCGCTTCGCTCCTCGCAATGATGTGCAGATGGGAAGCTGGGCGCAGGATGGGTAGGGATACAACGGGGCGTCGAGGGCGCCGCCCCCTACGGCAGAGACGAGGAAAAGACGAGAAGAGCGGATTGCCACACCAGTGACATCGGTCACTGGTTCGCAATGACGTGGAGGGGGGAAGTTGTAGGGGCCGACGTCCCCGGCGGCCCGGCGGAATCCAAGATAATCATCGAATGAATGTGCGGCGAATTCGTAGAAGAAACGGATTCGCAGCACAGTTCATATTTGTTTTCGCTTGTGCAGCGCGGGGCGTCGAGGGTGCCGCCCCCTACGACAGAGACGAGCGTTTGAGCAGGAAAACGGCGGGGCGTTCGGGAACGGCCCCTACGGGGGAAAAGAAATGATTACAAATAATCTCAGATTTGTCATAATCTTTCATCTTTGCACTTGCTTTTTTCGGCGTTTTGGCTTATAATATACCCACAAACAGCGATTTTGCATTTATGTAAACTAATTTTGCGCGTTTTTGTGCAGCTTTTCGGAAAGGCGGGCGTATACTATATGAAGCGTATACTGTGTTTCCTGCTCATCGCCGTGCTCCTGCTCGCGTGCGGAGGTCAGGCGTTTGCCGACTACGATGTGCTCTACTGCCGGATGTGCGGCAGGCAGATCCCGACAGACAGCAAGGTCTGCCCCTACTGCGGGGTGACCGTGGTCCACGTCGGAGACGGCACGAGCGCCGCAGCCAAGTCCGGCTCCGCCGCCAGCTCCGTTCCCGCGCAGACGGTGCAGAATGTCACATCGTCGACCCCGGGACCCTTCAACACCACGCTGGATTACTCGGGCAATGTCGTCGTCAACACCAAGGTGAGAGTGACCAAGAGTCCCACGAGCGAGTCCGTGCCCTACGGCGGCTCCTGCATCTTCATTGCGCATGCGGCGAACGCCGACTCCGTGACCTGGTACATCGCCAATGAGGACGGGACCTCCATCGCGACGGCCTATGAGGCGGCCGACAATGTGTCCGGGCTCTACGTCTCCGGCGGCAATACGGACACGCTGCGGCTCAGCGGCATCCCGTCCTGGATGAACGGCTTCCAGGTCCAGGCCTGCTTTACCGGCGAGGGCGGCCCCGTCTACACGAACGTCGCGAAGATCTGGACCTATCAGGAGACCGTAGAGGAAGAGTGCTGGTGGCAGGACTGCCGGTGGTGTCCGGAGCCTCCTCCGCCGCCTCCGCCGCCTCCTCCGGCTCCTCCGGTTCCCAACGAGGGTCCGCACCTCGCGGCTGAGACGGGGA
>JAILNC010000076.1 GCA_024691985.1 Oscillospiraceae bacterium
GGAGTCCTTCAGCCCGGCCTTGGCGCACACGTCGGCCATGGCCGCGATCGCGCTCTGCTCGGAATTGATCTTGCTCATGATGGTGGTGTCGGCAACCATCTTGCCGTTCTCGTCGAGAATGACCGCCTTCGTGTAGGTGGAACCAACGTCACAACCGCCGAAATATTTCATAGTACAATAACCTCCGTTTATTCTTTATTGGCCCCCCTCCGGGGGAGTTCAGAGGGATCTCCCCTCTGATTTCATCGCCCGCAGGCAATGAAACAAATCGGATCGTTTTTCCCGGCGACATGCGCGTCGGGAAAAACACGTCTCAGCCTGCAAGTATGCGAGCGCAGCGAGTGCGCGCGGCAGACTGCAAAACCCTTCTAAATTGAAAGGCTTTGCCTTTCAATTTACATGCAAACCTCGTCCTCGAACTCGACCAGCGACGGATCGACGGGTTCGGCGTGCATGACGGTACGCATGTACTCGTTGACCTTGTCGCGCATGGTGCGGCGCGAGACGGTACGCGGGTCCATCAGGTCGTGCTCGATCCAGATCAGATGGTAGCCGCGCTGACGGCCCTGGTCGTCGAGGATGCCCTGGACGGTGGCCATGTTCTTGCAGGCCACGTTCTGATACATGATGATCAGCTTGGCGTTCCAGGCCTCGCACTGGGCCCAGCACTCGTCGACGACGTTCTGGTAGCCGCCGTTGGTGTGACGGCGCATGACCATGCGCTCGTACAGACGGGCCAGATCGCGCAGCGCCTCTTCCTTGTCCTCGGTCTCGAGGTGCTTGGTGTAGTTCAGGGACTCCATTTCGACCAGCACGTCGATGCCCCAGCAGTTGGCCAGCCAGTTGGAGAAGTTGGCGTAGTAGTGGGCCGGGCAGGACCACACGATGGCGCGGTGCTTCATCTTGCGCGCGGGCCACGCGGTCTCGCCGTTCTCGTAGGCCTTCTGGAGCATCTTGTCGACCTTGAGCATGGAGGGGAGGACGCGCGGGTCGAGGCCGCCGTCCATCTCGTAGTTCCACTTGCGGAACAGCTCATAGCTCGGGCCGATGAACTGCGGCATCGCGGACTTGTTGATCTCCCACTTGTTCAGCTCGAGATCGGTCTCCTGGTTGAAGCGCTTCATGCACTCGAAGTAGTGATCCCAGTTCCACTTGGCGCCGGTATGCTCTTCGATGGCCTTGATGCAGGCCTTGATGTCCTCGGCGCCCATCTGCACGGTCTCCTCGTCCATATAGCGGACGGGGAAGCAGAGGTGGAAGACGGGGATGTGCGGGAAGCGGCGGGAGAAGTAGGAGGAAGCCATGGTGGAGCCGTCGCAGGGCATGGAGCTGGAGATGAACAGCGAGCCCATGTCGGGCAGCGCGTCGATGACCAGCGCGCCGCACTCGGAGGACGGCACCGGGCAGGTGTCGGCGGGCAGACCGTAGCTCTCGACCGCGTCGATGTAGGGGATGCAGACCAACTGGTCGATCTCGGAGACCAGGAACATGGGCAGCAGCTGGTGCGGGATCGCGCACAGATCGGGGAAGCCGGCGGCGATCTGGCCCATGGTCATCTCGTCGAAGGTGAACATCATGCGGTTGAGCTCGTTGCTGTTGCCGTTCTTGCGGTCGGCCTTGCTCAGGAGGACCAGGTTCTCCGCCACATAGCGGAAGATCTGGAAGGTGACCTCATGGCTCATGCGCAGGTTGGAGCCGCGCAGGCCGAGGATGTTCTTGTCCATGAAGCCGTGGCAGCAGAAGTAGGAGATCATCCAGCGGTACCACAGCGCGCTGTTCATGGCGGGGATGAGGTCCTTGGAGAAGGTCATGAGCAGCATGCCCCACATGCGGGCCCATTCCCAGAAGTCGTAGGCGGTGTCCTTGACGCCGCGCCACTCGCGGCGGACGGTGGCCATCGCGCCCTTGCGGTACAGACGGCCGAGGCTGCGCTCGCCGTTGACGACGCGGTCCCATTTCTCCGCGCTGTCGAGAGCCATGAAGTCGGCATATTCGCCCTTGACGCGCTCCCAGTCGGCCTTGCAGTCGTTCACGCGGTCCTGACCGAATTTCTTCCAGTCGGTGGCCTTGAGCAGATCCCAGGCGATGACGCCGACCTCGGCGAGGTTGGCACCCTGCTTTTTCCAGTCGATATTATCCTTGGCTTTCCAGAACTTCGGATTCGGATAGACGGGTTTCTTAGCCATTCTTCTCTGCCTCCTTGTGGATACGTTTGATCTCAAGCGATTCTACGAAGGCCTGCACGCGGGTACGGAGCTGACCGGAGTTGCCGTTGTTGTACAGACGGTCGACGCTCAGGACGGGCCAGCCGTATTCGTCGTGCATGATGTGGGAGACGAGCGCGCGCTCGAAGCCCCAGTAGTCGCAGTACTTCATCTGCTCGTAGATGATGCCCTCGGCCTTGAACTCCTTGGCGAGGCGGTCGGCTGTCTCACGGCGCTGGAGCACCTTCTCGTCGGCGATGTAGCGGGCGCACTCGGAATGCTGCATGACGTGCAGGCAGATCTGGCGCAGCGCGTCCTCGTCGTCCTTGAGCTCGATGATCTCGCGGCCGGGGGTGGAGCCGAAGCAGTAGCGGTCGGACACGACCAGCGCGCCGCAGCCCTCGATGAGCTTGGTGAGGCTGGGGTCGTCGATCTCGGAGCCGACGATCGCCACGCGGGCGCGGTAGGGGTTCTTCTCGTCGGGCTCGCGGGCCTTGATCTCCTCCAGCGTCTCGCGCAGGTAGGGGAGGATCAGACGCTTGGGGCAGGTGTAGGAGACGAGGTTGAGCACGTGGAACTCGTAGCCGGTCACCACGGGGTTGAGCTGCTTGCGCAGCTCGCCGATCTCGGTGAGGATGGCGCAGACCTCGTTGTGCTCCGCAACGGCCTTGCGGATGGCGGCGTCGGAGGTGTCGACGCCGTACTTCTCGGTCAGCACGTCGAGCACGCGCAGACGCATCTGCTTGACATAGGAGTCGAGCGTGTAGTCGGTGACCTTGAAGGGGATGTCGCAGTGGGTGACGAAGAAGTTGGGCTTGTCGTTGATCTTGAGGATCTCGAAGTGCTCCATGGCGCGGTTCATCATGGAGCAGGCGTCCACGCCGATCATGGCGTCGAGGAACTGATAGCCGCCCTCGATGCCGCGTTCCACCAGCGCTCTTGCATATTCGCAGGTGTAGTTGGACATGTAGTAGGTGGCGATGTCGATCGAGCCGGTGTTGGGGGCGCGCAGACGCACGGAGAAGCACTTGTCGACGTTGAGCAGGCACTCGGGCACATGGTAGCAGGTATAGCCGAGCGCGAGGTCGCCCTCGGCCTGCGCCTGTCTGACCAGCTCATTGTCGGCGTTCTCAAGCAGGTTCTCGAAGAAGATCAGATGCTTAAGATCTTTCAAATGTTTACACCTCTTTTTACAGAATTTCTATGTTGCGGAGTGCTTCCTTCACTCCCTTGAGCATGGCGGAATCCGCGGGCAGTGCGTAGACGCTCTTGCCCATGATGTCGTTGGCGGCAAAAGCGCTGTCCGCGGGGATATAGGCGAGCACGTCGACCCCGGGGGCCTTGAACGCGTCCACAAGCTCGGGATTGGTGACGCGGTTGACGATGACGCCTATGCGGTCGTAGGCGATCAGCTCGTCGGCGACCTGCTTGATGGTGCCGATGACCTGCGCGCCCTTTTTGCTCTGGTCGGTAACGAGGATCAGATGGGTGACCTGGTCCATGACGCGGCGCTGGATCTGCTCGATCCCGGCCTCGCCGTCGATGACGACGTAGTCGAAGCTGTTGGCGAGCATACCGATGACTTCCTTGAGGTAGGAATTGACCTTGCAGTAGCAGCCGGAGCTCTCGGGCCGGCCGATGGCGAGGAAGGCAAAGCCGGGCATCTCCACCAGCGCGTCGAAGATGCGGAAGCGTGCCTCGCTCAGCAGTTCGAGGGCCTCCCGGGTCTCGCCGTTTTCGACGCTGTCGACGATGCCCATGCGGATATCGTCCAGCGTCATCTTCACATCGACCCCCAGCGCGACCGACAGGCCGACCGCGGGGTCGGCGTCGATGGCGAGGATCTTTTTGTCCGGGTAATTCTCGACCAAAAGCCGGACGATCGACGCGCAGACAGACGTTTTCCCGACGCCGCCCTTGCCTGCGACTGTGATGATCCGGGCTTTATTTCCCATATGCGTTCCTCCAATCCGAAAAAGTGCGCAATAGCACGAAGATACTATCGGCCTATTCTAACATACGGTCGGGAATTATGCAAGATAAACACTTTAAAAAGAAGTGCCCGGAACTTTTTTGGGCATTTCGTTGACAGAATCGGGTGGTTTTGTCTGGACAGTCCGGAAGAAAACGTAAAAAAACCGGCGCCGTTTCAAACGGCGCCGGACAGATTGCAGACAGAGTCGGATTATTCGCGTCATTGCGAACCGGCCCGCAGGCTGGTGTGGCGATCCGCATCTCCCAAACGTCGGGCGTTCAGCGGTTGAGCAGATACACCCCGAGATTGAGATAGCCCGCGAAGACGAGCCAGGCGAGATAGGGCAGCAGCAGCCGCCCGGCCGGACGCGAGATGCAGGAGAAGAGCAGCGCGCAGACGGCCGCGATAACGATCAGCGCCAGCAGCAGCAGGAAGGCCGGGAGCCAGGCCTGCATCGTGAAAAAGAGGATGGGCCAGAGGAAGTTGACCGCCAGATTCAGCCCGTAGACGGTCAGCGCGCGCTCGAGCCGCGCCCCGGAGGCCCCGGAGACCCAGACGAGATAGCAGGCGCAGCCCATCGAGAGATAGAACAGCGTCCAGGCCGCGGAGAACAGCCAGGGCGGCGGCGTCAGCGGCGGCTTCGGCAGGGCTGCGAAGGCCTTCATCCCGTCGCGCGTCAAAAAGGCGGCCAGACCGCCCACCGCCAGCGGGACCGCCAGCGACACCGCGAGCGGCTTCCATTTGATTTCGTGCTTCATTTCATCACCCGCCATAGCTTATGCACGGCGGGGACGAACTATGTGCCGATCAGAACTGGAAATAAATGAACGGGCTCTGACCCGTATAGGCCAGACAGAGCGTCAGCCCGACGAAGGTGAAGAAGGCGGTCAGGCCCCGGAAGCCCGAGAGGTCGACCGTCGGATAGTAGCCGTCGAGCCTCGCACCGTTTTTCCGGCTGCGCAGGATGGCGGCCAGCGAGCACAACGCGGTCAGGATAAGCGCCGTCACGGCCCAGAAGCTGACGAAATGCAGCCCCGACTGGAGCGTGAAGATGGCGGCGATGATGGAGAAGGCCTTGCCGATGCTGTCGGCGCGGAACACGACGAGGCAGAGGCTGACCCAGGTGAAGGTCACGAACACCGAGACGGCCGTCCACAGCGGGCCGCGCCGGTCCAGACCCCGCTTTTTCCGCCATGTGGCGTAGAGCTTGTGCACGCACAGGGCTGCGCCGTGCAGCGCGCCCCAGGCGACGTAGGTCCAGGCCGCGCCGTGCCAGAGCCCGCCGACGGTCATGGTGATAAGCAGATTAACGTAGGTGCGCGCCTTGCCCTTCCGGTTGCCGCCGAGCGGGATGTACAGGTAGTCCTGCAGCCACGCGCCCAGCGAGATATGCCAGCGCTTCCAGAACTCGCTGACGTTGCGGGAGAGGTAGGGGAGGTTGAAGTTGCGCGGCAGCTCATAGCCGAGGATGCGCGCGCAGCCGACGGCCATGTCGGAGTAGCCGGAGAAGTCGCAGTAGATCTGGATGGCGTAGGCGTAGGCCATCAGCAGCAGCGTGGGGGAGCTGTAGGCGGCGGGCGCGGCGTGCACGGCGTCGACGAAGACGCCGATATTGTCGGCCAGCACGATCTTCTTGAACAGGCCGAAGGCGAAGTACTGCACGCCCAGCGCGAGACCCTCCGCCGTGACGGTGCGCTCCTCATGCAGCTGCGGGATGAAGTCTCCGGCCTTGACGATGGGGCCCGCCACGAGCTGCGGGAAGAAGGCGATGTACAGCGCGGTCTTGACGAAGTCCGTCTCGGGCCTGAGCTTGCCGCGGGACACGTCGATTGTATAGCTGAGGGACTGGAAGGTGTAGAAGGAGATGCCCACGGGCAGGAGGATGCTCAGCGTCCCGGCGCGGGCGATGCCGAAGAGCGCGCAGAAGGAGTCGACGAAGAAGTTGAAGTACTTGAAGATGCCGAGGATCAGCAGCGGCAGCACGACCCCGACGCTCAGGGCGAGGCGGCGGCGTCTGCCGTCCATATGCAGCGCGCAGAAGTGGGCCGTGAGCGTCAGCCCCAGCATCAGAAAGCAGCACTTCCAGTTCCACCAGCCGTAGAAGACATAGCTTGCGATCAGCAGGAGGATCTGGCGGATGCGCATGCGCTTTTCCCGCTCCATCGCGCGGAAGGGCGCGGCGTTCGTCAGCGCGGCCAGCACGCACACGAGGGGGAAGAAGACCAGAAAGCTCAGACTGTTGAACGGCATGCTCAGCCCTCCCTCTCCGCGATGCGCGCGGCGGCGGCTTCGGCAAAAATGCGGTGCCCGTGGCGGTTCAGATGCCCGACGGAGGGCGCGGTGTTGGAGTAGCCGAAGGGGAGGACACAGCTGTCATAGGCGGCGAGATAGGGCTGCGTGAGATCCAGAAATTCAATGCCCTTCTCCCGGCAGAGCGAGGCAAAGAGGGCGAGCTTCTCCGGGTCGGTGTCGGCATGGGCGCTGCCGTCGGGATCGATGAGCAGGGGCGGGGAATAGACGACCATCGGCAGCACGCCGTGGGCCTTGCTCTCACTTGCGAGTTTGTCCAGCAGCCGCTCGAGCGACTCGGCGTAGCTGCCGGTGAAGGCGGCGCCCTCCTCATACTGGCCGTCGGCCATCCCGCTGAACAGCTCGCTGCGCTTGACGTACTTCGTGTAAAACAGGCGCAGCACGGGGATCTTCTGCAGCAGGGTGAGCAGCCCGCCGGTATGGGAGGGGATGTCGGGGTAAGTCCCCTCGACGACGGCCTCCATGTCCTCGGGGGCGAAGTCCAGGCTCATGGTCTCGATCAGCACCCAGTCCTTGGGCGCGTAGAGCGCCAGCGCGCTGTCGAGGCGCTTGACGCAGTAGAGCATGGTGTGTCCGGCCGTGCCGATGTTGTAGACATAGCGCTGCCCGCCGAAGAACTCGTTGAGCCGGGCGGCGGCGTTCTCGTCCTGGGCCACGTTGAAGCCCTCCATGTGGGACGAGCCCATCAGCAGGATGTCGATGTCCTCGCCGGGCGTATAGTCCAGCAGGTTGTTGAAGCCGTCGTTGTTCGTGCGGCCCAGAGCAAAGCCCTCGGTCCCCTTGCTGTAGAAGCGTCCGGCCTCCCATTTGTACTCGGTCGCGCCGGTCTCGTTGGTGTAGTGGACGGGCACGTTGTAGTAGAACCAGCAGAACAGGCACAGCAAGGCCAGCGCGAGCAGCCCCGCGCCGACGGCCTTCCCTATCCACTTGAAAACAGCTCTGGTCATATGAATCGTCCTTGTAGGGGCCGACGCCCTCGGCGGCCCGCATCTTCCCGTGCCTTACGGTACAATAATAATCAGTGCAGAGAAGAGAACAGCCTGCACAGGCCGAAGTCGCCGCCGCGCACGGCCTGCTCCAGCTGCCGGTACGCGCTGCGTTCAGTGGAAAAGCCTTCAAGGCTCGCCAGCAGCTCACGGTACAGCACAAAGACCGCGCGCATGACCTCGTCGCCGAGCGCCTCGGTCCGGCGCATGCTCAGCACGAGGGAGTTGAGCAGATACTCGTAATAGGGCTGATCGTTTTCAAGCCCCAGCGAAAGCCTGTCCCGGTGCAGCGCGCGGGTGACCCAGACGGCGTCGATGCTGTGTGCGCTGCCGTGGTTGCGGTGGCCGGTGCTCTGCGGGTGAACGCGGTAGAGAAAGGCCTCCCGGTCCAGCCCGAAGGCGCGCAGGCCCTCGCGCTCCGCCCAGGGCATCAAGAGCTGGGAGAGGACGCTGTCCTCAAAGCGGTAGCCCTCGGGAAAGCGGATACGGTCAAAAAAGCGGCGGGCGTACAGCTTTCCGGGCGGAAAGCCGTTGAGATCCCGGCGCAGATCGAGCGCGCCCGCCTTGTGCGGGACCGTGCGCACGGTCCTGCCCTCTGCGTCGGCGACGCTGTAGCCGGCCTCGAGCAGGTCCGCGCCCCGCTCCCGCGCCTCGCCGAGCATGGCCTGCAGGCAGCCGGGGCTCATGAGATCGTCCGCGTCGAGGAAGAAGATCCGGGGCGCGCGGCTCTCGGCGAGACCGCGGTTTCGCGCGGCGGCCGCCCCCGCGTTGGGCTGATGCAGCACGGTGAGCTTCCCGTCCGCGCGCGCGTCGAGGAGCGCCCCCGAGCGGTCGGCGGAGCCGTCGTCCACCGCGATGACGCGAAAGGCGCACTCCGTCTCCTGCGAGAGCACCGAGTCCAGACAGGCGTCCAGATACTTCTCCGCGTTGTAGACCGGGATAATCACGTCCACGTCGGCGCCGGCCTCCGCGGGGGGCAGCGGCGCGTCAAACAACGCTGATCGGCCCGTATCCGGGTGCAGGGAGGCAAGCAGGGCCTCGGCCTCCTCCGCCGTCGGCAGAGGCGCGGCGTCGTGCGCCAGCGGGGCGAGCAGGCGGCCCGCCGCGTCGCCGAGTCCGAGCTTTTTGATCGCTTTTGCTGCCAGTCCCATCTCAGTCCCTCTCCGGCTCCTGCGGATTCCAGGCCTCGACGCCGTGATCGGCGATCTTGCGCGCGGGCGCGCCGGCCACGGTGATGCCGCCCTCCGGGAAGCTTTTGTTGACGACGGCGTTGGCGCCGACGGCGATGCCGTCGCCCAGCGTCACGCCGCCGAGGATCACGGCCCCGAGCCCCACGACGATGTCATTGCCCAGGGTGGGCACGCCGTTGTCGGTGCCTCCCGCCACGACGGCGGTGTTGAAGTGGAAGGTGCAGTGCTCGCCCACGGTCACATGGGCGTTCATCAGCAGGGGGCCGACGTGGGCGATCTGCAGGCCCTTCCCGCAGCAGTTGAGCGCAACATGCATCCCGTAGCGGTTCTGCAGCCTGCGCAGGCGCAGCTTCCAGAGCCCGGCGCGCAGGCGATGGCCCGCGTTGATGTGGTATTCCGTCGTGCGCAGCAGGATCATATGCCGCCGCAGGATGGCGGCCTCGTTGCCGTCGATGAGATTCAGCAGCCTCTGCATCCCGCCGAGCTCGTAGGGCCGAAGCTCATAAGCCAGCCATTCCCGCAGCTGCGCTTTCGTCCGGATGCGTTTTTCCTCAGGGAGCATCGCTCTGCCCTCCCATCCCGGCCCCGTCGGGCGCGCCGAGCTTTCTCGCCGGGACGCCGGCGAGCGTGATGCCCGGCTCTAAAAAGCTTTTGGTCACCACGGCCCCTGCCCCGACGGTGATGCCGTCGGCGATCGTGATGCCGCCGACGAGCAGGCTGCCGATGCCGACCTGGACGTGATCCCCCAGCGTGGGGGCTTCATCCTTTGCGTCGCCGGCAAGACTGATCATCGGCGCGAGGAAGCAGTACTCCCCGACGGTCGCGTTCCCGTTGAGGAGCACGGGGGCCACATGGGCGATCCACAGCCCCTTGCCGCAGGAATTGACGGGCACGTGCAGGCAGTAGCGGTTCTGGAACTTCATCAGCCGCGCGTGATAGAACGCGGCCAGCAGACGCCTGCCCGTATTGGTGTAATACTCCGTCCTGCGCAGCAGCACGATATGCCGCCGCAGGATCGCGCCCTCGCTGATCTGCAGCAGGTAGGGGACGATGCGCCGCGCGGAGAGCGGATAGCGCGCGCAGTCCGCCGCGAGATACTCCCGCAGCTGCGCGCGCGTCTTGATTTTTCTGTCTTCACTGAGCATAGCTTATCCTCCCGGAAGCCGCGTCAGGCTTTTTGCCTTCCCTTGCGGAGCATGGCGAGCAGATAGAAGAAGCTCTCGTTTTTGAGCAGCAGGTTGGCGAGGGCGTAGACCGCGCCGCCGAGCAGCACCTGGCAGAGCAGCTTGACGGCCAGCGGCATCGAAAGCAAACCGAGGGCGTAGACCGCCGCGGCCATGACGGCGGAGGCCAGCGCGGAGCGCCAGGTGTCGCGCAGCTGCTCGCGCGCGCCGTAGCCCAGCAGCTTTTTGACCGGCAGCAGGGTCACGAAGGCGTCGAGCCAGGCGCTGAACACGAAGCCCGCCGCGATGGCGATCACGGAATCAAAGACCAGCACGCTCACGGCCAGCACGCTGAGCATCAGGATGCGCCGCAGGACCTCCTGCCTGGCGTAGAGATCGCTGCGCCCCATGGACTTGATGACCACAAGGTTGGAGGTGGTCAGCGGGACCTGGGCCTCGCCGATCGAGAGCAGCACCACGAAGGGCACCGCGGGCAGCCACTTGTCCGTCAGCAGCAGGCGGATCATGGGCTCGGCCACGGCGGCCATGCCGAGCATGACGGGGAAGACCAGGAAGGCGCCCATGCTCTTCGTGCGCCGCAGCATGGCGCGCAGCTGATCGGGCTCGTCCTGCGAGCGGGAGAGCACCGGGAACATGACCGACTGCACCGCCGTGTCCAGATTCAGGCTGACGGTGCTGGAGAAGGTCTGCCCGCGGTTGTAGTAGCCGAGATCGGCCGTGGAAAAGCGCCTGCCGATGACGAGCGGGCGGATGTTGTTGTAGAGCGTCGTGATGAGCGAGGCGGCCAGCATCTTGAAGCCGAAGCCGTAGAGGCGCTTCGCGCTGTCGCGGGAGAAGCGCCGGTTGGGGAGCCAGCGCAGGACCGTCAGCATGGCCAGACTCGAGAACACGATCTGCGCGAAGAAGTAGATCACCAGCGCCCAGATCCCCGCGCCGCGCAGAGCGAGGAGCACGCCCAGCGCGCCGGAGAGCAGCGTCGCCGCGAGATTGCAGTACATCATCTCGCGAAAACGCATCTCCCGCTGCATGCGCGCGACCTGAATGGAGTTGAAGGAGCTGAACAGCAGCGAGAAGGAGTAGATGCGCAGCGGCCGGATCAGCTCCGGGGAGCGGTAATAGGCGGCGATGGCGGGGGAGCAGAGCTGCAGCAGCGCGATCATGACGAGCGACAGGGCGAAGGTGATGTAGAAAACGGTGGCGTAATCCCGCTCGTCGGCCTCGCGGCTCTGGACCAGCGCGGTGTTGAGCCCGCCGTCGACCAGGGTCAGGGAGATGTCCGTGAACACCGTCACCAGCGCGAGCTGCCCGAAGAGCTCGGGGGCCAGCAGCCGTCCGAGCACGATGCTGATGACGAGCCCGATGCCCTTGACGGCAAAGCGCTCGGTAAATTTGTAGGCCAGAGACCGGATGATCTTGCTTTTTTCCATGGAAATCCTTTCGCTTCCTCAGCCCGCCCGGTAGACGCGGGTGCAGAAGAATATGAGCGCGTCGTATCGCCCGTGCTCCAGCAGGAACAGCACGACGCTGTTGAGTATGCGCCGCAGGTCCGTCCGCCCGCCGCGGTAGCCGACGCTCAGAAAGTCCCTGTAAAACGCAGCGCCGCGGATGCGCTGCATGGCGGCGATCATCTGCTCCCGGCTTGTGCAGAAGCGGCAGATGCGCTTGAGCTCCAGGACCTGCACATTGAGCAGATGGTTGCGCAGCCGGTCATAATCCGCCTCCGAGAATACCCCGAGCTTTTCCAGCGAGGCGCAGATACAGCTGCTGACGGTGTAGTCCGCCGGGTAATCGTCGTAGCAGACCGTGTGGGTGATGCTCGCTTCGTTGAAGCGGTAGAGGTACAGCTCGTCCGGCAGGAAGTAAAAGCTCTCCGCGTTCTCGTAGACCTCGGTCGACTGCAGCAGATCCTCCCCCCCCTTGATCGAAAAATAGGGGCTGAAATCCCGCCCGTCGAAGCAGGAGCTTTTCACGCATTTGCGGCAGAGCGAGTTATAGGCCTCGGTCAGCAGCACGTGGTTGAGCACCTCGCGCTTGTCGGTGATGAGCCGATGACACATGGCGGGAGGGGTCGTCAGATGCTCCGTGCCGCCGGGCTTGTCCCAGCGGATGCCGTAGATCACGCAGTCGGCGCCGCTGCCGTCGATGGCGGCGCGCAGGGTCTCCAGCGCATGGGGCGCCAGCGAATCGTCCGCGTCGAGGAAGACACAGTAGTCGCCCTTCTGACGCGCGACGGCATAGCGCCTCGCGGAGATCAGCCCTCCGTTCTCCTTGTGGAAGACGCGGATGCGGCCGTCCCGCGCGGCGTATTCGTCGCAGATCGCGCCGCTTGCGTCGGTGGAGCCATCGTCGACGAGCAGCAGCTCAAAATGCGGATAACTCTGCCCCAGCACCGAGTCGATGCACGCGCCCAGCCAGCGCTCGGTGTTGTAGACCGGGACGAGGACACTGAAACAGACGGGCCCGCTCATGCCGGTTCCTCATCGGTGGGCAGACGGAGCTGCGCGCCGAGTATCCTGTCCCACTCCTCCGGCATAAAGGGCTCGAGTCCGGAGCCGTGGAAAAAGGTGAATTCGCCGAACAGCGGCCGATCCCCGACGACGTACAAATCGACGCGCAGAAAAGGGATGCTCTCATCGCTCAGACGCCGCGCGAGCTCCAGCATGCCGTCAAGGCAGGCCGGCCGCGCGATCACGTGAGAGGGGTCGGTGGGATACTCCGTGGTGAAGGGCAGGTAATTCCAGTCCAGATCGTAGAAATTGCGGTGATGGTCGGTAAAGCGGGCATAGTCGACCTGGATGCAGAAGGGTTGACCATGGAAGACAAAGATTTTATAGTCGCGCAGCTCCCCGCTCTCGTCCTCGACGTACCGTTCCACGAAGATGCGCGGCTTTACGTTCTTATATGGCCACTCCCGGCCCGGCCAGAAGAAATTGCGCTTCATCGCCTTCCGGAGCTTTGCCTCAGCTGCCCTGCGGTCGAGGGCCGCCTTGCCGCGGCAGATCACGACGCCGCCGGAGTCGTGGGTGCATTTTAAAACAAACTGCTCGGGCAGGGCGTCGAAGTCGATCTCATCGGCGCTGTCCCAGGGTCCCGCAATCACCGGGATCACGTACTCCGACCCGACCTTTTCGGCGACATAGTCCTTGACCTCGTACTTGTCCACGAGCTTCGTATACAGCGGCCGTCGGTCGTGGAGCTTGAGCCACTGGAGCTTTTCGTTGAAGGTTTTGGGGTGCTCGAGATCCAGCGCATAACCGCGCGAGTAGCAGAACAGGCGTTTGATATATGCCTCGTCGTCCATCCAGTTGAGCAGGCCGCGGCTCTGCAGGAAGAAGAACCAGCCGCCGGGCTTGTTGAGAAAGTATTTCAGTCCCGCAAGGCTCATGCGCCGTGCTCCTTTCCGTCGATGACCGCCTGCACGCAGGTCTCCCACTGCCGGAAGACCGCCTCGGGCCGGAAGGCCTCGGCCCCCTCTCGCGCGGTGCGCCCGAGAGAAGCGCGCTCCGCCTCGTCCCCGAGCAGGCGGGCCATCGCCGCCGTCAAAGCCGCCTCGTCCCCGACGGGGACCAGCAGCCCGTTTTTGTCATTTTCGATCAGCTCCGCCGGCCCGCCGCAGGGGCAGTCGGTCGAAATACAGGCCAGGCCCAGAGCCATGGCCTCCAGCAGGGCGTTGGGCATGCCCTCGTAGTCGGAGGGCAGCACGAAGAGCTTCGCGCCTTCGATATCCCGCGGGATATCCGCGCTCAGCCCCGGCAGCAGCACCCGGCCCTTCAGAGAGAGCTCACGCACCAGCGCCTCGAGCTCCGCGCGCTTTTCGCCCTCGCCGTAGATCACGAGCCTGTCGCCGACCGGGCCGAGGGCCGCGTAGGCGCGGATGAGCAGCGCGTGATCCTTCTGCGCCGTGAGCCTGCCCACGGCGACGATGTCCCGGGGCTCGCTGCAGGCCGGGCGGTCGAAAAAGCTTTCGTCCACCTGATTCATGATGACGGCGGACTTTTTCCGCAGCTTCTCGGGAAACCATGCCCGCGCCCGCTCCGTCTGGAAAACGCAGAAGTCCGCCTCCGGCAGGACATGCTTTCCCACAAAGCGGAAGAGCTTTCCGGCGTACTCTCTGTCCGGGTCGTTGCGCACCGAGACGATCACCGGGACCTGGAGCCCCCGGGCGGCGAGCACCGCGCGGAAGTTCGGCTCGGCCATGAAAGCGATCAGCGCCGCGGGGCGCTCCTTCCGGCACAGCTCCCGCAGGGCGCGGATGCGGCTGAGATTGCGGCGCAGGGCGTCCTGTCTGCGCTGTTCGTCCTCGATGCTCAGGCGCTCCACCCCGTCGGGGACGGGGTACTCGTCCGCCTCGCGGTAAGAGGTGAGCAGGATCACCCTCCGGCCCGCCGCGGCGAAGCGCCCGGCGAGCTGCACCATGACGCGCTGCGCGCCGCCGCGGTGCAGGGAATTGATGTAAAACAGCAGCGGGGCGGTCTGGCTCATCGTCCGGCCTCCCTGCGCGCCTCGGCGTCGAGCTCGGCATACAGCTCGAACATGCGCTTCGCAGAGGTCTGCACGTCGAAGCCTGAGCGCAGGATGTACGCCGTCGCGTCCGCGCGGTAGTGGCGTTTGTCCAGCAGCTCGTCGGCCCAGCGCGCGGCGTTCTCGGGCGGCAGGCGGGTCACGAGGGGCGACACGTCCACGTCGTGCGTGATCGTATCGGAGATGATGCAGGGCAGGCCCGCGGCCTGCGCCTCGATGAGCGTCACGGGCAGCCCCTCCCAGAGCGAGGGGAAGCAGAAGCGGTCCATCGCGCCCAGCAGCTCCGGCACATCGTTGCGGTTGCCGGTCATGATCACGTCGTCGGCCACGCCGAGCTCGACGGCCTTCTGCGCCGTCTGCATCTGCAGCGCGCCCTCGCCGACCAGCAGCAGGGCGGCCTTCGGCTCGCGCTCGCGGACCTCCTTGAAGATATCCAGCAGGAAGCTGTGGTTTTTCGCCTCGCTGAAGCGGCCGACGTTGCCGATGACGAAGCGGTCCTCGAGCCCCAGCTCGCGCCGCGTGCGCTGCCGCTTCTCATTGTCGGGTTTAAAGCGCCGCGTGTCCACGGCGTTGGGCAGGAAGAGGAAGCGGTCGCTCTGCACGGCCTTGTCGCCGTAGAGCCAGCGGCCCGCCTCGGTGGAGCAGGCCATCAGGATGTCCGCCTGATAGCGCAGGGGCTTTTGCAGCACGTCCTTGACGGTCGCGGTCATGCCGCTGCCGTTGGAGGTGTTGTGGCTGTGGATGATGGTCTTGAGCCCGTGCTTCTTCGCCACCGGCAGATACAGCGAGGCGTAGCTGCGCACGTGGGAGTGGAGCACGTGATATTCCGGATGCATGTAAAAGAAGTTGTTCCAGTCGCGCCGGACCTCCCCGGCGTTGGTGCCGCGGAAGATGGGCATCGTGAAGATGCGCCCGCCCAGGGCCTTGACGTCCTCGGCGAAATAGGTCTCGTCCGGGTGGTCGAGGATGAAGTCGAACTGCATCTGCTCGCGGTCGATGTTGCGGTAGATGTTCAGGATCATCGTCTGCGAGCCGCCCACGTTGAGGCTGCCGATCATCTGCAGGATACGGATCATGTCTGAGCCTCCCGGATACGGATCTCGGTTTTGCGCTCCTGGGTCACGACGGAATTCGCGGGGATCTCGCCGCGCAGGACGCAGCCCGCGCCGATGACGCAGTTGTCCCCGATGTGCGTGCCGCGCAGGATGACGCAGTTGGCCCCGATCCAGACGTTGCTGCCGATGACGACGGGGCCGGTCTTATACTTCATGGCCTTCACGCCGCCCTCGGCGCGGTAGTCGTGGTCGTGGTCGTAGATCTGGACGTTGGGGGAGAGGAGCACGTCGTCGCCGATCGTGACCGACTCCTGACAGGCCAGCATGTTGTTGAGATTGAAGGAGACGTTTTTGCCGATCGTGCACACGGCGCCGCGGCGCACGCGGAGCACGGCCCCGGGCCGCATCTTGAAGCCTGCGCCGATCGAGAGCGTCGCTCCGCGGTCGACGGTGAACTCCGTGCGCGGCGAGATCTGGCACAGGGCGGGGCCGTGGAAGCGCCCCCCGTGCAGAAGCTTGAGCGTCCCCATTTTCAGAGCGCCCGTCGGGTAAACGCCGAGGGCGCGAAGATATTTGTTCATCCCTCGACCTCCTGCAGATAGCGTTGGATGACGATCTCGCGGTCGAATTCGCGCGCGGCCTTCTCGTGCCCGGCGAGTCCCATCTGCTCGCGCTCGGCCTTCGACAGGGAAAGGAAGCGCTCGACCTTGTCGGTGAGGTCTTTGCTGTCGCCGGGGCGGAAGAGATAGCCCGTCACGCCGTCGTCCACCGCGTCGCGCGAGCCGTTGATGTCGGAGACGATGCAGGCCCGGCCCGTTGCGGCGGATTCCAGCACGGCATTGGGCACGCCCTCGCCGCCCAGCGAGGGGAGGATCGTGCAGTGGCAGCGGCGGATCCAGCTGTCAATGTCCTTCTGAAAGCCCAGATATTCCACATAGCCCGCGGCCTGCGCGGCCTCGATGGGCGCGCGCAGCTTCTCCTGCTCGATGAAGCCCGCGAGATAGAAGCGGGTGTTCGGGTGCTTTTCGCGCACGGCCTTCGCGCAGTCGAGAAGCTGATCGATGCCCTTGACGGCCATGATGCGCCCGCTGTAGAGGAAGCGGATCTCTCCGTCGTCGGGCATGGGCGTGAGGGCGTGCTGCTCAAGATTCACGCCCGAGCCGGGCAGCAGGTCCCAGTTGTCCTTCACGATGTGATAGCGGACGAAATAGTCCCTGTCGCCGCTGTTCTGGAAGAAAACCTTGTAGCAGTGTCTGATCGAAATGCGGTAGAGCGCGCGCACGGTTTTGGCCAGCAGGTTGTCGTACACCAGCGAGGAGCCGAGCCCCGTGATGTTGCAGACCTGCCTGTAGCCGAGCCGGTTGGAGGCGAGCGTGCCGTAGATGTCCGGCTTGGAGGTGTAGCTGAAGATCACGTCGGGCTTGACCTCACGCATGATGCGGCGGTATTGGGACAACAGCTTCAGATCCTCGACGGGGTTGAGCCCGCGACGGGACATGGGCGTGACGATGATCTCGCAGCCCTGCTCGGCAAAATACGAATTGCGCTCGTCGTCGGGCAGGCTGAGCACGACGCGGTGCCCGTGCTGCACCAGACGCTCGATCAGCTCGCGCCGGAAGAAATAGAGCGTGATGAAGTGGTTGGAGAGGAAGAGAACGGTTTTCCTATCGGGCATGGATGTATTCCTCCACCTCGCGTTTAAGGCCGGTTTCAAAGGGCTCCGGCTCGTAGCCGAAGTCGCGGGAGGCGGCATCGTGCGAAAAGCTCCTGTCCTCGCCGAGGCGCAGCACCTTTTCCACGTAGTCGGCCTTCCCGAGCGTCAGCCCCTTGACGAGCCACGCCCCGGCGACGCCGACGCCCATGGGTACGCTGACGAAGCGCACCTTCTTGCCGAGGTACTTGCCGATCAGCTCGCACAGCTCGCGCACGCTGACCGGGCGCTCGCCCGAGCAGATGTACTCCCGCTCCGGCAGCGTCGGGTGCATGGCGGCCTTGTAATAGGCCTGCCCCAGATCGCGGGCGTTGACCGGCTGGACGGGGGCGAGACCGCGGTCGATCATGGGCATGACCGGGAAGCGGTCGACCATGCGGATGAACTTGGAGACGTTGTGGTCCCGGATGTCCCCGAAGATCATGGTCGGGCGCAGGATGGTCACGTTCATGCCCCGTTCGAGGTAAGGCTGCATGCTCTCCTCGATCTGCCTGTACACGCCGGAGGCCATCTTGTGCTTGGAGAAGATGCCGCTGGTGTGCACCAGCACAACGTGGCCCACGCCCCCCTCGGCCTCGATGGCCTCGAGCAGCTTCGGCGTCTCCCAGATGCCGGAGATGTGCACCACGGTGTCCGCCCCCCGCACGAGCGCGCGCAGCGAGTCTACGTCCTTTGTGCTGCCGACGACCTTTTCGACCTTCAGCCCGGACGCGTCGAGCGCGGCTGTGTTGGAGCTCTGGCGCACCAGGGCGCGCAGCGTCCCGTCGAAATGGTTGTCGATGAGCTGGCGGAGCAGAAAGCCGCCGGAATGGCCCGTGATGCCCGTGACCGCAAGAAGCATGGCCTTCTCCTTTTCCTCGAACACGGAAAAGCCGCGTTCGACAAAAGCACATAATCATTTATCCTAGGATAACACATTCCGACCTGTTTTACAACCGCTGTTTTTTCCCTGCGCCCCCGGCCGGGGCGAAGCCGAAAGCTGTTGACAGGCCTCCCCGCAATGATATATTATTAACAAAGAAAAAACACTCAGCGCTGATATCACGTAACAGCTGAATCTTCAACTGTCATCCTGAGCGAAGCGAAGCGGAGTCGAAGGATCTTTCAAAAGATTCTTCGTCGCCTGCGCTCCTCAGAATGACAAGCTTAAGCTGTTACAACGCATTGGGCGCAGAGAAAGGAAAATGCAGTCTATGATCAACGTAAAAACCCACCCCTCGTTTGAGGAAAAGCAGGTGTACTTCGGCGTGGTCGAGGCGCGGTTCCCGGAGCCGGAGCGCTGGGACCTGGCCGCCTTCGAGGCCCTCAAGCAGACGGAGCTCGCTCAATTGCGTGAGGAACTCAAGGACTACGACCGCGCGGCCTTCTTCGGCCAGAACCCCTACAACCGCTACTTCAAGAAATACAAGAAGACCTATCCGGTCCTGCAGCAGCTCGAATCGTGGCTGCTCAAGGGCCGCCCCTTCCCGAGCGGGAACCCGATCAACGAGATCACCTTCCTGGCGGAGCTCAAGACCCGGATGCTCCTCGGCACGCACGACATCGACGCCTTTATCGGCGAGGCGGAGCTCTTCTGCCCGGACGCGAAGCTCGAGTACACCGGCATCCGCGGCGAGACCGTGCACTGCTATCCCGGCGACGTGACGGGCCGGGACGACGGCGGCATCATCCTGAGCATGATCGCCGGGGCTGACGACCGCACCTGTCTGCACCCGGACAGCCGTCACATCTCCTTCCTCTTCTTCGGCGCGCCCGGCGTGACGAAGGAGGAGATCGCCGCGGTCCAACAGCGCCTGATCTCGTATGTGAAGACCCTCGTCCCCGACATGGAGCCCGAGGCGATCATCCTCGGCTGACAATAAAATAAAATTGGAGGAATCGCCATGAACATCCGCGAACGTACAGAGCAGCTTTTCCCCTACATGCAGGCGCTCCGGCGCGAGTTTCACAGGAATCCCGAGGTCAGCTTCAAGGAGTTCCGCACCTCCCGCCGGGTGCAGGAGGAGCTCGAGAAGATGGGCGTCCCGTTTTACGTGATCCCGGAGACCACCAACGTCGTGGCTGAGATCAGGGGCAGCCGCCCCGGCAAGACCATCCTTCTGCGGGCGGACATGGACGCCCTGCCCGTGCAGGAGATGACGGACCTGCCCTTCAAGTCCGAGGTGGACGGGGCCATGCACGCCTGCGGGCACGACGGCCACACGGCGGCCCTGCTCGGCGCGGCCAAAATCCTGAAAGAGATGCAGGACGAGCTGCCGGGCAATGTCAGATTGCTCTTCGAGTCGGGCGAGGAGTTTCGCGGCAGCTTTGAGGTCGTGGAGGCCTCCGGCGCGCTTGACGGCGTCGACCACTGCTTCGGCATCCACATCCTCTCGACCCTGCCGGTCGGGAAGATCTCTGTCGAAGAGGGCCCGCGCATGGCGGGCACGGAGCTGTTCACCCTCAAGGTCACGGGCAAGGGCGCGCACGCCTCTGCGCCCGAGGCCGGCATCGACGCGCTGGTCTGCTCCGCGTCCATCATCATGAACCTGCAGACCATCGTCAGCCGGGAGCTCGCGCCCATGGACACCGGCCTTGTCACGATCGGCAAGATGACCGCCGGCCAGCGCTTCAACATCATCCCCGAGGAGGCGATCCTCGAGGGCAACCTGCGCTACTACGACCCGCGGCTCGAGCTCGGCTACAAGGACATGATCGAGCGCATCGCCTTCAACACCGCGGCGGCCTTCCGCTGCAAGTGCGAGATGACCCTCTTCGGCGCGGGCACGCCGGCCATCATCAACAGCGCGGACGCGGCACGCCGCGGCCAGGCGGCGGTGACGGAGCTTTTCGGCGCGGACGCCGTCGGCACGGTGCCGCCCTGGATGGCGGGCGAGGATTTCGCCTTCTACATCAACAAGCTGACGGGCTGCTTCGCCTTTGTCGGCGGCGGCTTCCCGGACAGGGAGAACCCCGCCCACCACAACAACCGCTTCGACATCCACGAGGACAGCCTCATGATGAGCGCCGCCCTGCACGCGCAGTACGCGCTGGACTGGCTGACCGAAAACGCGCAGTAATTTTGCCCGTCCGACGGGCTTCGACAATACAATACTTTATGGAGGGAAAACCATGAGCGATCTCAGAAAAACCTATCCCCTGGACGTAGAGCCGCCGATGTCCTGGACCCACGTCGTGCGCGAGGTCCCGACCGTCACGGTGGAGCAGCGCGAGGAAGCGCTGGAAAAGACCATGTGGAACGAGTTCGCCTTCCCCGCGGGCATGCTCTATGTGGACACGCTCTCCGACTCCGGCACCACGTCCATGACCGACACCCAGTGGTCGGCGATGTTCCTCGCGGACGAGTCCTACGGCCGCAACAAGGGCTACTACATCCTGCTCGACGCCTTCCGCGACGCCTTTGAGCGCGGCGACGACCAGAAGCGCCTGATCAATCTTTTGAAGGAGAACGTCGACCGCGACGACGTGCGCCGCATGATGGACGAGGTCTATCTGGTCGACTACCAGGGCGGCTACTTCAACGGCGGCAAGTACCAGCTCTCCCGCCCGAACACCTTCCTCGTGCCCCAGGGCCGCTGCGCCGAGACCCTGCTCTATGACGTGCTCAAGCCCATCTTCGCAAAGAAGTGGCCGGGCCGCACCTTCATCATCCCCTCCAACGCACACTTCGACACCACCGAGGGCAACATCAAGCAGATGGGCAGCATCCCGCGCAACTTCTTCCACAAGGAGATCCTCTTCGACGTGCCCGAGGGCGGCAAGTACGCGGTCAACCCCTTCAAGGGCGACATGGATCTGAATAAGCTCCAGACCCTGATCGACACCGTCGGCGCCGAGAGCGTCCCGCTGATCTACACCACCATCACGAACAACTCCGTCTGCGGCCAGGCGGTCTCCATGCGCAGCATCCGCGAGACCTCCGCGCTCGCCCACAAGTACGGCATCCCCTACGTCGCCGACTGTGCGCGCTGGGCCGAGAACGCCTACTTCATCAAGATGAACGAGGAGGGCTACGCCGACAAGAGCCTGTACGAGATCGCCAAGGAGATGTTCTCCTACTTCGACGTCGTGTCCGCCTCGCTCAAGAAGAACGGCCACTCCAACATCGGCGGCATGCTGGCCTTCAAGGACCAGGGCCTGTTCTGGCGCAAGTTCTCCGACTTCAATGAGGACGGCACGGTCAAGGTCGACGTCGGCCACCTGCTCAAGTCCCGCCAGATCGCGGCCTACGGCAACGACTCCTACGGCGGCATGTCCGGCCACGACATCATGGCGCTGGCCCAGGGCATGTACGAGGAGGGCCGCCTCGCCTATCAGCGCGAGCGCGTGGAGCAGGTCCAGTACCTCGCCGACCTCTGCACCGCGGGCGGCGTGCCGGTGGTCCAGCCCGCCGGCGGCCATGCGATCTACCTCGACGTCGACAAGTTCTTCGGCTACAAGCGCGGCCATGAGAGCTTCTGCGGCATGGGCCTGTCGCTGGAGCTGATCAAGCGCTACGGCATCCGCGCCTCCGAGCTCGGCGACTGCGGCATGGAGTACGACGAGAAGACGCCCGAGCAGCAGGCTGAGATCTGCAACGTCGTGCGCCTGGCCATCAACCGTAGCCAGTTCAGCAAGCAGCACATCGAGTATGTCGCCAATGCCTTGATCGCCCTCTACCGCGACCGCGACCAGATCCCGAACATGCGCCTGACCTTCGGCAAGGGCATCCCGATGCGCCACTTCCACATGTGGCTCGAGCCCTACGCCCCGAAGAAGGAGGAGCTCTGCGACGAGGCCAACTATCCCTTCTGGGCCGAGTGGGAGAAGGACCGCGAGGCCAAGCTCAAAAAGTGGGGCCTGAAATAAGTCCCGTATATAAGCAAAACAGCAAAGAACGGTGAAATCATTTGCGATTTCACCGTTCTTTGCTGTTCTGGAATTCTGTTTTTTTCGTCATTGCGAGCCAGTGCGCACACTGGCGTGGCAATCCGTTCCCCCCTGGCCCTCCCTCTCGCCGATAATTTAGAAAAATTTCTAAATACCTCTTGACATCCCTCCGCCCCTGTGCTAGTATCTATTTAGAAAAAATTCAAATTAGAAAAATTTCTAATTACGGGAGGCGATGGACGTTGAGCTTCAGCGAGACGATGAAGGCCCTGTCGGATCCCGCGCGGCGTGAGATTTTGAACATGCTCAAGGCCGGGCGCATGACGGCGGGGGAGATCGCGGGGCGCTTCGACATGACGAACGCGACGGTGTCCTACCACCTGTCGCAGCTCAAGAAGGCCGGCCTCGTGTTCGAGAGCCGGGAGAAGAATTTCATTTATTACAGCCTCAACGCCTCGGTGCTGGAGGAAGTGCTGCTCTGGCTCCAGGCGCTGAGAGGAGGAGAAGAACATGAAAACCAATAAGAAAACGCTCATTCTGACGACACTGGTCTGCCTGATCCCGATCGTCGCCGGGGCGCTGCTCTACAGCCGCCTGCCCGAGACGATGGCGACGCACTGGAACATGAACGGCGAGCCGGACGGCTGGTCAAGCCGCGCCTTCGCGGTCTTCGGCCTGCCCGGCATCCTGCTGGCGGTGAACCTGATCCTGCCCTTCGCGCTGAAGGCCGACCCCAAGCACGGCAACATGAGCGACGCGCTGGTCAAGATCACCATCTGGAGCATCCCGCTGATCTCCCTGCTCTGCTGCGGCCTTACCCTCGCGCGGGGCCTCGGCTGCACGGTGAGCGTCGAGTTCTGGGTGCCGGTCTTCATGGGCGTGCTGTTCATCGTCATCGGCAACTACCTGCCCAAGACCAAGCAGAGCTACACCATGGGCATCAAGCTGCCCTGGACCCTCGACAGCGAGGAGAACTGGAACCGCACGCACCGCCTCGCGGGCTACCTCTGGGTGCTCGGCGGCGTCCTCTTCCTCGTGATGAGCTTTGTCGGCTGGTCTCTCGCGGCCTTCCTGATCATCCTGGCCGTGATGGTCCTCGTCCCCACGGCGTACTCGTACCTGCTCTACAGAAAGGGCGTCTGAGCCATTCCCCAAACCGGGCGCACGGGTCATCCCGTGCGCCTGAGACTGTCAAAAAAACCTTGTTGCCGTGTTCAATAACAGAGCAGCAGGGGAGCTCGAGGGGGCAAGGCCCGCCTCGAGTTGGATGAACCGCCGTCCGAAAAGCCTGTTTTTTCAGGCTTTTCGGATAATCGCATTTTGCTTTGAAGCAAAATGCGCGGCGGAGAAGCGCAGTCAAAAAAGTCCAAATCGGACTTTTTTGACAAGCCAGGGCGCACGGGTCATCCCGTGCGCCTTTTTTTGGCAGCCTTCCCTACACCCGCAGGGGCGATTCACGAATCGCCCGTGCAGAACGCCTTTCCCTCGATCCCCCCATGTATAATTCTGCCTGTCCCGGGGCATACTTCCGCGTATAGAAGTTTTTCGGAGGCAAAACCATGGACAGGAAGAAACGGATCAAGCCGACGCTGATGATCGCCGGCGGCGCGGCGGCGCTCGCCCTCGGGGCGCTGAGCCTCTACATGCTCTGGGAGAAACCGCCGGAGACGGCGCCGCAGACGAAGGTACAGGCCCAGACGGCGCAGGCCGCCCCCGCAGAGAAACGGCGCGCGGCGACGCCAGAGCCGGACCGCGGCACGGCCTTCGACACGAGCCGCCAGGACGGGGTCTACACCGTCCTGATCGCGGGCAGCGACGACGGCACGGGGAACACGGACGTCATCATGGTGGGCAGGCTGGACACTGTGGAGCACACGGCGGACGTCGTGAGCATCCCGCGCGACACGCTCATCAACGTGGACACGCCCATCCGCAAGCTCAACAGCGTCTACTGGGGCGCGGTATACAACGGCGGCGTCGGCTCGGACGCCCTGCGCCGCCATGTGAAGAAGCTCACCGGCTTTGACGTGGACTGCTACGCGATCCTGGACCTGGACGCCTTTGAGCGGGTCGTGGACGCGCTTGGCGGCGTCTGGTTCGACGTGCCCCAGCGCATGTACTACGACCAGGGTCCGGTGATCGACCTCGAGCCCGGCTGGCAGCTATTAAATGGCGAGCAGGCCATGTGGCTCTGCCGCTACCGCAGCAGCTACGTCAACGGCGATCTCGACCGCATCGAGGTCCAGCACGACTTTCTCAAGGCCGCGGCGGACCAGTTCCTGCAGCTCGGCAGCATCCCGAACATCCCGCAGGTGGCCCAGATCCTGGCCGAGTCGACGGACACGAACATGACGGCGGCGAATCTCGCGTGGTTTGCCCGCCAGCTCCTGCGCTGCAAGAGCGAGGACATCCGCTTCTACACCGCGCCGAACACCCCGGCCTATGTCAACGACATCAGCTATACCTTCCTCGATCTCTACAACTGGCTGGAGATGATCAACACCCGTCTGAACCCCACCTCGACGCCCATCGGGGAGGGCCAGCTCGATCTCGTGTACCTGCACAACGGCGCCGTGAGCTGCACGACGGCCCTGCAGGGGATCTCCTACTTCCAGCTCGGCCGCCGTCAGGAGGCGCAAGAGCCGGAGCCGCAGCCGGCCTCCATCCCGGACGAGGTCTATATCCCGCCGCAGCCGCGTCCGCGCGTGAGGACCGCGCCGCCCGCGGATGAGTGGTTCCTCCCCGCCGAGCCGGAGGATGCCGCGCCGCCCGTACAGGAGGCGCCCGCCCCGGAGCCGGTGCAGCTCGACGCGCCCGCCGAACCGGCCTCGACCTGGCCGCCCTTCCTCAGCCCCACTGACGACGACTGGCTGAGCGAGATGTAAGAATGTGCAGACAAGCCCAAATTTGTCATCTTGAGCGAAGGCGAAGCCGGAGTCGAAAGATCTTAAAAGCGCGGGTTTCCGACCTGCAAGATCCCTCGGCTGCGCTCGGGATGACACAAGCCTTCGGCTTGCCGGACTTCGCCTGCAGTATAGTGTGCCCGCGGCAGAAGCCGCAGACACAACAATGTGCAGACAAGCCCAAATTTGTCATCTTGAGCGAAGGCGAAGCCGGAGTCGAAAGATCTTAAAAGCGCGGATTTCCGACTTGTAAGATCCCTCGGCTGCGCTCGGGATGACACAAGCCTGCAATATAGTGTGCCCGCGGCAGAAGCCGCGGGCACAAAGCGTTTTTTTAGAGAATATTTGCGAACTTTTCCTTGACCTGTCTGATCTGCTGGGGCGGCGCGACGTCGGAGGGGTACCAGCCGTGGTCGGCCATGGCGGCGTAGACGCCGCTCTGCATGCTCAGCGCGCTGTTGAGCGCGCAGTTGAAGGCGTCCTGGACCTTGGGCGTGGCCGACTCGATGGAGCCGTGCATATACAGGTCGCACACGCCCTTGGCGGTGAGGAGGATGCCCTCCATGATTTCCTTGTCGTTCATCGCTGCGCCTCCTTAAATGAGATTGTAGAACCTGGTGAACAGGTCGCGGCTGCTGTTGACGAGCTGCGTGGCCTGGGTGCGGAGCGCCGGATCCGTGAGCGTGTCGGCGGCCGCCTGACACTGGCGGATCATAAATTGGGCGTGGCCGAGCGCGTCTTCGACGTAGAGCAGTTCCTTGGGACTCATGGGCACGATCCTTCCTTTTCTTTGATTGCAGCGGGCTGCGTTGTTATTTTGTCCCGCATGCCGCGAAATACACCCGGCAAATGCTGCAAGCGCAAAGACTTGGCAAAAGCCTCCGTCTGTGCTAGAATTTAACAAAAAACGGAGGTCGGGGCCATGGGCTATGTGATCGGATTTCTGGCGGGCGCGGTCTGGGGCGTGCTGGGCGCCTGTCTGAACCATTTCATTCTGGGACGCGCGCTGCGCGGCGGGGACAGGAAGGTCCTCGGCGCGAACCTCCTGCGCGCGCTGGTCGACCTGCTGCTCCTGGCCGCCGTGGTGCTCGCGCGAAACGTGCTGCCCTTCCGCTATGAGATGGCCCTCGCGGGCACGGTCTCGGCCCTCGGCATGATGGGCATTTATTTCGCCTTTCGCACCGCCTCCGGCCGGGACGACAAAAAAGAAGAATAAAGAATAATACAAAGCAGACAAGGCCGCCCGTCCGGGCGGCCTTGCATGATTTGACAACCCCAAAACCTGTCATCTTGAGCGAAGCATTCTGACGCGCGGGCAGCGTGTGACATTCCAAGCTTGTCTGCGGAGTCGAAAGATCTGAAAAAAGACCGGGATTCTGACCTGTAAGATCCCTCGGCTGCGCTCGGGATGACACAGTCCTTCAGCCTGTAAGCATTGTCCGTTCCTGCTCGTCATTGCGAACATTTTGACGCGCGAGCAACGCGCGACATTCCCAGCTCTGCTGTCCGCAGACTGGCGTGGCAATCCGTTTCCCCTTGGCGTTGATTACACGACAAGGCCGCCCGTCCGGGCGGCCTTTCTGTTATTCTGCGGAAGGATCTTCCTTTTTCTTTTTAAACACAAAG
Source organism: Oscillospiraceae bacterium (assembly GCA_024691985.1). Lineage (GTDB taxonomy): Bacteria > Bacillota > Clostridia > Oscillospirales > Oscillospiraceae > Limivicinus. Next base: position 26,535 of record JAILNC010000076.1, read on the forward strand.
AGCTTGCTGAACACATAGTTGCCGATGATCACCAGCACGCCCACGACGATCGTGGAGACATAGACGGTGATATGCAGCGCGTTGACCATCAGCAGATTCAGCAGCCAGCCCATGATCCAGGTGGCGACGCGGGAGCCGACGAAACTGAGGAACTCGGAAAAGATTTTGGGGTTCTGACTCCGGAAGACCCATTTTCGGTTGAGCGGGTAGGCGCACAGGATGCCCGACACGTTTTCCACCAGGGACAGGACCGAGTTCTGCGCCAGCGTCGGCAGGGCGGGCGAGCCGAAAACCAGGATGTTCCACAGGAATTTGCAGCCCCAGGCGACGACGGTAGTGACCCCGCCCACAAAGACATAGACGATGAGCTCCCGGTACTTGATGCACAGGGGCTTGAGCTTCGCGTAAAGCCCGCCGAAGAGCCTGCTGTCCGCGAACAGCCTGTCCATCGCTGCCCAAAAATCGTTCATTTCGTCTCTCCTTCTCTGCCGCAGATGCGGGAGATGATGTAGCGCGGGCGGCCCTTGATCTCATCGTAGATGCGCCCCAGGTAATAGCCGATGATGCCGAGCGAGATCATCAGGAAGCTGCCGATCAGCAGCAGCAGGAGGATGACGGTGGTGAAGCCCGGCTGGGCCACGCCCGTGAGCTTCTGCACGAGCGAGATCACGCCGAACACCACGGCGACGATCAGCGTCACGACACCCATGACCGTCACGAGATGCAGCGGCGCCGAGGAGAAGGAGGCGATGTTCGTGATCGCGTATTTGATCAGCGAGCGGGTGGACCACTTGCTCTCGCCCGCGGTGCGCTCCTGCACGCAGTAGGAGACCTCGGCCTTTTTGAAGCCGACCCAGAAGGAGAGCGCGCGGAAGAAGACCTTGCGCTCGGGCAGGGCGTTGAGCGTGTCGATCACCTTGCGGTCGAGGAGCTTGAAGTCCGAGGAGGAGGCCATGTCCATCCCGGTGGCCCGGCTGATCAGACCGTAAAAGCTGTTGGCAGCGAACTTGTGGAAGCCGCTCTCCTCGCCACGGTCCTCCTTGATGCCCTCCACGACCTCATAGCCCTCTTCCCAGAGACGGTACATGTCGACGATCTTCTCGGGCGGGTGCTGCAGATCGCAGTCGATGACGACGGCGCAGTCGCCCTTCGCCTGCTCGAGTCCGGCGAACATGGCCGACTCCTTGCCGAAGTTGCGGCTGAAGTGCACGCCGACCACGTGCGTGTCCCGCGCGGCGCAGGACAGGATCTCGGCCCAGGTTTTGTCCTTCGAGCCGTCGTCCACGAACAGCAGCTCGTAGTCGATGCCCGCCTCGCCGAGGATGGCGGCGAGCCTGTCGGTGGCGACGGCGATCATTTTTTCCTCGTTGTACGAGGGGAGGATCACGGATAACAAAGCAATCTCCTCCTTAAGTGAGAATCAAGTAAACCCGCGCAGGGCGCGATCCCCGGATCGCGCCGCTATTTGGAAATCAGATATGTCGTCGAAAGCCCGAGGGAAAACAGCTCTTCGGCCCTGTCGAAGTCCGTCTCGTCGGCGAGACGCCTGATGATCTCCTCCGCGTCGTAGCCGCTGGACCAAAACTTACTGACGTCGATGAAGAGCACCGCCTCATCGGCGTCGCCGATGTAGTCGAGCATCGGGGTCAGACTGTTCTCGTCCGTGACGTAGACCTCCGGAAAGACCAGCAGCTGCATCAGATCCTCGGTCATGGGGATGAAGGCGTACTCCGGCTCGGCAAGCACGACGCAGGGGTCGTCCCTGTGCGCGGCGAGCGCCGCGTTGTATTCCGCATGCTCGGGATACAGATAGGCAGGCGGCGCGCTGCGGGCCGTCCAGAGGGCCAGCGCCGCGACGGCGAGGAAGACCAGCGCCTTGACCTGTCCGGAGCGGGCGAAGTCCCCCCAACTCTCCTCCAGCAGATACAGCAGGAAGCTGACCGCCAGAACGAAGATCGGCATGATGTTGTAGATGTAGCGCTCCTCGTCCACGGGGGAGATGACGGCCACGAGCACGAGCGTGACGAAGGCGGGCACGATGATCACCAGCCAGTCGAAGCGCACGCGCCCCTCCTTCACCGCGGCGCGCTGCTTCTTACAGCTGAGCGCGAGACCCGCGGCGGCGGCCAGCGCGGCGAGGATCGCGGCCTTGAGCCCGTGGCGGACAGCACCGAAGAAGACCTTGAAGCGCGCCGGGTACTGGGAGAGGTTTTTCAGATTGTCCACCGCGCTCTCGCCGGAGACGAGCTTCCCGGAAAACAGGTGGTCCAGCGCCGCCGGGAACAGCAGCAGCAGACTCAGCGCGCCGATGAGCGCGCAGGGGACGAACCACGCGAGCGCCCTGTATTCCTTCTTCGCCAGCGCCCACAGCACATAGGCCGCGCACAGGAAGAAGGCGTAGAACACGAAGTAATACTGCGTCATGAGCCCGGCCAGCAGCGTGAGGGCGACGAAGACGCAGGTCCGCTTTCTGAAGCTTCGCATCAGGTCCGCGATAAAGTACGCGAGCACGAGCGTCAAAAGCGTGAGCAGCACGTACATGCGGATCATCAGCATCGTGGACAGACCGATCAGGCTCAGCCCGTAGAGCACCGCCGCGGCCGCGCCGTTGAGTTGGCTGCCGCCGAGCCTGCGCACGAGGGCATAGAGCATCAGCACGCAGCCGAGATAGAACAGGTAGTCGAGGATGAGTCCCGTCCACAGGGAAAAGCTGCCCTTCGCGAAGGTGGAGGCGATGTTGAACAGCCAGTAGTACAGCGGCGGATGCACGTCGTGCACCTGGTTGTAGTAGACCGAGCCGAAGTCGAAGCCCTCGTCCCCCGTGACGCTGACGTAGTCGAGCAGCTCCTCGCGGGTAAAGACCCGGTTTTCGATCTCGCCGTACTGCAGCCCGGAGAGGAAGGGCCGGTAGCTGGAATTGGACAGCCCGTAGGTATAGATCTCGTCGATGAACATGCCCTGCTTGCGCCCCGCAAAGAGGAAGCACACGCCGGTGACCATCACGAGCGCGAGCATCAGCGCCCATCCGCGCCTTGCGGCCTGTTTCAAAGCGACCCCCCCTTTCCCGCATGCTTGACCAATCTATTATACCTTTTTATCATCACTTTCGCAAGAGCGAAAAAGCAAACGGGCGGAAAGGCTCCGCCCGTTTATGCATGTCCGTCCGGGACGGGGTCGCAGTACCGGTGCAAACGCTGCATCATACCAATGTCAAATAGAAAGCTTTGGAGAGATCTCCGTTTGAATTTCGTATCAATAGGTAAATTTCAGATAGACGACGTAATCGGGCCGGAGCTCGCTTATATAGCTCTCAAGATCAATGGGGGCGCCCGCAGGATAGGAGCCCTCTCTGTCGTCAACGACATGGAGCTCTCCGGCTGCAAGCGCAAGGAAGGGCGTGACCACACAGCCGGCCGAGTCCCGCACGATCAGGATCTTCGCGCCGTCCGGATGGAGAAGATTATCAATGCGCTGGAGCCGAAAATCCCCGCCGCTGTATACCACATAGGTATTTGCCTCGTAATAGTCCTTTCGGAGATAGACGGAGTCAAGCAGCGAATCCTCAAACTCTCCGCGCCTGGGCGGCTGCCCCGCGACCTCCGCCTGAAAATCCGTGGGGAAGAGAGGCGTGATCAGATCAAAATCATCGGCGCCGTACTGCGTGAAGAGCAAGCCGGTCTTTTTGCCGTAAGAGCCGAGAAAGTGATCCTTGTAGGTCTGTACCCGGAACTGCGCCGGGTCGAGATCCTTTTCGGGATATACAAATCCATACCGTTCGCTCAATTCCCCGCAGATCGTGCGCGCCGCGAGAAGACCTGCCGCGGGCCGCCAGTGATGATCCGTGTAAAAGAAAAGCTCGCCGACCGAAAGGCCCTGCTCCTCAAACAGGGAGCGAAAGTCGAGATACGGGATCCCCCGCTTCACGGTCTCGGCCAGGATCAGGTCGTAGTTGACCCCGTTGGCGTTTATCACATTGGGGGTCGCCGTCTCATACACTGGCTTCGTGGGGACAAGACAGCAGAGAAAGCCCGCGCCGTTCTGCTCTGCCAGTCTCTCAAGGGCTTCGATGGGCGCAAGGCGGGAAGCGACCGTCTCTTCGTCGTATTCGCTTCGCAGATCGCCTAGAAGGTTGCCGGAATCCGCCTTGACGACAGTTGTATCCGTCGTGACGACGATGCGCGTCCCCAAGAGGTTTTCCCGCAAAGAATTGAGCGAGACCAGCGAAAAGCGATATTGCAGCTTGTTCTGCAGGATCGACTCGACAGCTTCCCGGTAATCCGCAAGACCGTATTCGCCGCGCGGGAGCATCCCGACCTTGTATTTGAGCAGGGTGCCGGTTTCCTCCGCCAGCGCGGAGAAGGCGTTCCCCCACAAAAGAACGGCGGTGAAGAGCACAGCCGACAAAAACAGGAGAACATCCATTTTTGCTCTCTTCATATCGTTCACCTAAAAGTTGAAATAGATAAACGGGTTGTACGCATTGCTCACAAGGCTCGCCACGGAGAGGACGAAGAGACCGAACAGAAGACCGGCGCGCGCAAAAGCGTAAACGGCGCTGCCCGCACAGCGCTCTCCGATCCGCTTGAAAAGCGGTGTGGACAGCAGGCAGCCGATGATCATAAGCCGCACGTTCTGCGCAAAATAACCCGTGAACATCCCGTCGGAAAAGGCGTTGCCGTTCAGTGCGAACATGGAGCGGAGCATACAGGCTGCGGCGCCGATGGAATCCGAGCGGAAAATGACATGGCCGAGAATGACAAAGAACATGGTATATGCCCACCTGAGCGCCCGCAGCGAATCCTTCCGCTTCTTGTCAAAACCCGTAAAACGCTCAAAAACGAGCAGCACGAAATACAGGAGGCCCCATACGATGTAGGTGTAGTTCGCGCCGTGCCACAGACCCGTCAATACCCAGACGATGAAGAGGTTCAGCAGCAGCCGCTTTCTGCTTACCCTGCTCCCGCCCAGAGGGATAAAGACGTAATCCCGAAACCAGGTCCCGAGCGACATGTGCCATCTGCGCCAGAACTCGGAAATGGAGGTGGAGATATAGGGATAGTTGAAGTTCTCAAGAAAGTGAAAGCCGAACATCCTGCCGAGACCGATCGCCATGTCGCTGTAGCCGCTGAAATCGAAGAAAAGCTGCAGCGCATACGCCGCGGCGCCGAGCCAGCTGAACAGCACCGAGAGCGGCGCGCCGTCAGCCGCCGCGCCGAAAACAGTATCGGCAAGGATGGCGAGCTTGTTGGCCAGGAGGACTTTTTTCGCGAGCCCCTCGACGAAACGGGAAAAGCCGGAGAAAAAATCTTCCGCGCTCTCCCGCCGCCCCTGTATCTCCGCCGCGACCGTTTCGTAGCGGACGATGGGCCCGGCGATCAACTGGGGGAAGAACGATATGTACAGTCCGACGGAAAGGATGTTTTTCTGCGCCTCGCCCTTTCCTCTGTAGATGTCGACGACATAGGAGATGGCCTGGAAGGTAAAGAAGGAGATCCCGATCGGCAGCGCGAGGGCCGGAAGGGAGAGCTCGCATCCGGACAAGCGTGTGAAAACGCGGCCCATGAAGCCGAGATATTTATACACAAAGAGGAAGGAGAGGTTAAAAATCACATCCAGCGCGACAAGGAAGCGGGCGAGGCGCGTTCGCCTGCCGAAGCGGACGATTGCCAGCCCCGCCATCCAGTTGACCGCGATCGAGAGCATCAGGACCAGGACGAAGCGCGGTTCGCCCCATGCGTAGAAGAAAAGACTTGCGAGAAAGAGGAAGACGTTCTGCAGCGGTCGGTTCTTTCTGAGCAGCAGGTAATAGACCGCAAGAACAACGGGAAGAAAGAAGAACAAAAACGGAAGGCTGGAAAACAGCATACGAAAATCCTCCGGGGAATGATCGGACACGACGCGCTATTTGATCACGCAAAGGCTGATGGATCAGCTGTGCCATTGAGCTGAACGGCTGGAGGGCGAAGCGCTTTCCCCGCCCGTGCGTCTTATTCCTCTCTGGCCTCGCGCTCGTCCCGGGAGACGACGGCGTCGAAGTCGCCGCCCTCGTCGGCCGCGCCCTGCGCCGTATCGAGTGCCTGCGCCTTGAGCGCTTCGATCTCGCGCTCGCGCTCGCGGATACCCTCCGTGAGCCTCGCCGCCTGCTCGAACAGCGGGGCGAAGAAGCCCTCGGGACTGTCCTTCGCCTGCTCGTAGTAGAGCCTGCCGATCTCGGCGTAAACGCGCTTGAGCTCCTCGAGGTCGCGGTTGGTGTCGAGGCTCAGCTTCGTGAGCTGGCCGAAGGCCTTCGCGCGCCCGGCGCCTCTGGCGTAGACGCCCGCGACGCCGCTGGAATCGGCGGCGTCCTTCACCTTCCCGGCGAGCTTGTTGAACATGTCCTTGTAATCAGCCATCATAATCTCCTTCCTTATTGGCTCCCTCTCCGGGGGAGCTGTCCGGCCCTTGGCCGGACTGAGGGGGTTCCTGCTCTTCCTTCTCCTCCGGCGGCAGGATGACCGCGGGGGCGTTGACGCGGTTGACGTAGAGGTCCTCTTCCCGGTATCCCTGTTTCCTCTTCCACAGCAGGATCGCCGCGGCAAAGATCACCAGCACGAGGCTGAGCGCCTGCGACACGCGGATGCCGGTCGAGCCGATGTACAGGCTGTCGGTGCGCAGCCCCTCGATCCAGAAGCGGCCGATGCCGTAGAGCAGGAAGTACAGCGTGAGGCACTGGCCGTCGAAGCGGAGCTTGCCCTTCTTCTCGAACCACAGCAGGAAGGCCAGCACACCGACGTTCCAGAGGCTCTCGTACAAAAAAGTCGGGTGGACGTAGACGGTCGTGCCGTCGGGGGCGGTCAGGCCCATGCGGCAGAAGATATCGGTCTCGGCGCCGAAGGCCTCGCGGTTCATGAAGTTGCCCCAGCGCCCGATGATCTGCCCGACCAGCAGCCCGTAGGTGAGGTCGTCGAGCATGGCGAAGAAGGGGATCTTTTTCCGCCGGCACACGAGGGCGACCGCGAGGATGCCGGCGATCACGCCGCCGTAAATGGCGAGGCCGCCGTTCCACACGGCGAAGAACTCGTCAAGGTGGTCCAGATAGTAGTCCAGCCGGAACGCGACGTAGTACAGCCGCGCGCCGAGGATGGAGCAGGGGATCACCCACAGCACCGCGTCGTAGACGTTGTCCTCCGTCAGTCCGAAGCGTTTGGCGCGCTTGGCGCACAGCAGGATGCCCAGCAGAAAGCCGATGCCGATGAGCACGCCGTAGAAGTAGACGGGCCGCCCGAAGACGGTGAAGTAGGCGGGGGGATTGATCTCGAGTCCGCCGAGCATCGGGAAGGAGATCACGGACTCGCGCTGTATGGTTTCAAGCATGGCCTCACACCTGCGCTTTCTTCGGGGCGATGACGGACAGGGCCATGCGCTCGGGCCGCAGATGTTCCTCGACGAAGCGGCGGCAGTCCTCGGCGGAGACTTCCTCCAGCAGCGGGCAGGCGTCGAGCGCGCAGTAGCCGTCGAACACGCCCTCGGCGAGGGACACGCACACGTTGTCGAAGTCCTCGAGCCCCCGCAGCCGCGCGCCGAGGGAGGCGCGCTTCGCGCGCTCGAAGAAGGCGGGCTCGAAGCCCTTCGCGGCGATATCGGCGCAGGCCTTTTGAAATTCCCCGAGCACCTTCTCCGGCTCGCGGCTCTCGCCGCCGACGATGACGGTCAGGGTCCCGGCCGAGGGGTCGACCTCGAAATCGAAGTCCGCGGTCAGCAGACCCTCGGCGTACAGGCGCGTGAAGAAGGGGGAGGAGGCGCCGCAGAGCATGCGCAGCGCGAGCGCCGCCGTCAGCTGCAGCCGCAGCGACTCCTCGCCGCGCAGGTCGCCGGGCAGCTTGAGCCCGATCAAAAACTGCGGCGCGGAGACCGGCATCTCCTCACAGCGGAAGGTCCCGGCGGGCAGCAGCGACTCCGGCGCGCCGAAGTCCGCCGCGGGGACCGGGGCGCAGTCCTTCGGCAGGACCTCTTCGGCGATGCGGGCGATCCCGTCGGGGTCGACGTCGCCCTCCACGCACAGCGCCATGTTCGACGGTGCGTAGAAGACCCGGTGGCAGTCGTAGAGCGTCTCGGCCGTGATCTCGGCGATGCTCTCCACGGTCCCGGCCACGCGGTCGCGGATGGGGTGATGCTCGTAGAGCAGCTTTAACAGATTGTAGTATACGGCGAGGCCGGGGTTGTCCTCGCCCATGCGGATTTCCTGGCCGATGATGCCCAGTTCCTTCCGCACCGTCTCGGCGGTGAAGTAGGGGGTGGACACGAAGTGCAGCAGCATGCGCAGGTTTTCCTCAAAGCCCTCGGTGCACTGGAAGTAGTAGCAGGTCATGCCCGAGGAGGTGAAGGCGTTGGGGTCGGCGCCGTTGGCCGACAGGATATTCAGCGCGCTGTCGCCGTTCGGCAGGTCGAACATCTTGTGCTCGAGATAGTGGGCCACGCCCGCCGGGGTGTCGACGGTTTTCCCGTCGACCGCAAAGCGGCGGCAGGCGCCGCCGTAGTTCGCGGCAAAGGCCGCGTAAAAGGTGGAAAATTCCTTCTTGGGGATCACGCGCACTTCCAGCCCGTTGGCAAGCCTCGTGCCGTACAGGGTCTCGCCGATCCCCGGATATTCAAGCTTCTTCATCGGCCTCGTCCTCTCCGTCGGATTTGTCCGTCTCCTCGCCGCGCAGGAAGTAGACCAGATCGCAGACCACGCTCTTCGCGACGGCGACGACCTGCTCTCGGGTGACCTCCTCCACAAGCCCGGCCAGCTCCGCCGGGCCGTAGTCGAGCCCGTCGAGCGCCTGGGCCAGCCAGAAGCCCTCCAGCTCGCCCGGGCTGTCGAGCAGCGCGCGCAGATCGGAGGCCACGCCCCGCTTCGCCCAGTCCAGCTCCTCGTCGCTGACCTCGCCTTTGCGGATCGCCTCGAGCTGGGCGAGGATCTCGTCTCTCGCGGGCGCGAAGTTTTCAAAGGCCACGCCCGAGGACACCGCCATCAGACCCTTGCGCAGGATGAGGGCGGAGCTCGCGTAGTAGCAGAGGGAGAGCTTCTCCCGCACGTTCAGGAACAGCTTGGAGGTCGGGCCGCCGCCGAACACGGCGTTGAAGACGTAGAGCGCGGGGATGTCGGGCTCCTCCATGCACTCGCCGAGACGGAAGCCCATCACGAGATTGCCCTGCGTCACGGCCATGCGCTCCTCGACGTAGCGGGGCTGCTCCTCCAGCGCGTTCATGCGCAGGTCGGTGCCGATGTCCCAGTCGAGCTCGCCGCGCGGCATGCCGGAGAAGGCGTCGCGCAGGGCCCGGGTGACGGCGCGGGCGGAGGCCTGCCCGCAGTAGAAGATCTCCACCGGGCTCGAGCGCAGCAGCTCGCGGTAGCGGCGGGTCAGTTTTTTATAGTGGATGGCCTCGCAGCTCGCCTCGTCCCCGTAGCGGGAGACGGCGTAGTCCTCGCAGCAGCACATCTCCTCCAGGCAGCGCTGCAGGGCGTAGCTGCGCTTGTTGTTGACGCGGCTGCGGATGAGGTCGAGCTGCTTTTCCTTCTCGCTGTCGACATACTGGGGCAGCAGCAGGCCGCCGCGGGTGTTCGGCGCGAGCAGCAGCTCCGCCAGCAGCGCGCTGACGGGGCCGAGCAGGTCCTCGCCGCCGGGCAGATAGGCGCTCTCGGCGAAGCTTGCGAAGAAGCCGACGCAGTGGATCTCGCCGACGCGCCGGACGACGGGCTCGATGGCGGCGCCGTAGAGCTCGTCCAGCCGCTTCGCGAGCTGCTCCATATCGCCGTAGCGGGCGGTGCCGCGCCGCAGCACCGCGGGGATGAGCGCGTTCATCGCGGCGGTCTCGCGCTTGAGCTGGCTCAGCAGCGTGACCGACAGGCAGGCGGTCTTGAATTTGCCGCACTGCAGATGGCTGAGAAACACGCCGGGCATGAGCTCGCTTCTGGTATACTCCATCCTCCGCACCTCCGATGATCATTCAGATATACTATTCTATCATATCCCGCCGAAAAATGGTAGAGCGAATTCGCGGCCCGGCGGGGTCGCGTGCGGCGCCAATGCCGTTTAGTATGCCCCCCGGCGGGGGCCTTATGCGCCCCGCGCAAAAACTGCTTTCTTTGTTGGAAAAAAGCTTGTATTTTTTCCGCCGATAAGATAGAATATACGCGGACGAAGATCGGCACGTCGGTTTTGCCGGCGGAAAGAGGAAAACCGGGCGGGCGCAGCCCTGATTCTTGACTCGAAGAACAATGCGCCGAAGAGAAAGGAGAAAAAATGAAAAAAAGCATTGCACTTGTTCTGGCATTTTTGATGCTTCTCTCCCTGTGCGCCTGCGGAAAGAGCAAGGCTGTGGAGCCCGCGCCCGAACCCGCCCCGGCGGCGACGGAGAAGCCCGCGCCGACCGAAGCGCCGGAGGTCACCGACCCGGCCGAGATGTTCAGGCTTGCCGTGCAGTACCTGAAGGCGAAGGATTACGACAACGCGCTTGTCTGGCTCACCAAGGCGGCTGAGGCCGGGAACGTGGACGCGATGTTCAACCTCGGCGTGCTCTACTACAAGGGCGAGGGCGTGAAGCAGGACTTTGCCGCTGCGCTGGATTGGTTCACCAAGGCCGCCGACAAGGGCGACGGTGACTCCATGTTCAACGTCGGACGTATGTACTCCAACGGCGAGGGCGTGGATCAGGACTATGAGAAGGCTCTGGACTGGTACACCAAGGCTGCCGACAAGGGCGTCGGCGAGGCCATGAACAACATCAGCTACCTGTACGCCAACGGCTACGGCGTGGAGAAGGACAACGCCAAGGCCGAGGATTGGCTCGCCAAGGCAGAGGCCGCCGGCTACAAGGGCTGATCCCCAACATAAGAAAACCGAACACCAAAAGCGGCGGGGGCCATCCCCCGCCGCTTTTTTTCGCCTTTGGCTTCCCCCGCTGCCTTCCCCTTCGAGGGGAAGGTGCCCCGAAAGGACGGATGAGGTATCACATCCCCGTCTCCGGTATGCAAACCATGGCCTGCGCAATGCGCCCCCGTCTCCATCCCCCTCATTCCATCCCGTCTCTCTCGACGATCTGCTCCCGGCCCTCTCCGTCGATCCGGCGCACCCGGTAACGGCCCAGCGCGCCGGGCTTCGCGCGGAGCTTCCCGCCCTCGAGCCGCAGCCCCAGCAGCTCTTCGGTGACGGCGCGGTAGAACCAGCCCGCCGAGCCCGTGTACCAGGTCCAGCCCGCCAGCCCCTCATACCCCTTCGCGGCGCATACGTCCGCGGGCAGGACGAAGGGCTCGGCCTCATAGCGGGCGATGTCGTGCGTCTCCGGCAGCAGCATGCGCAGCAGCTCCACGCCCTCCTCGCGCCTTCCCAGCCGCAGCGCCGCCAGCGCCAGCCAGATCGCGGCGTGGGTGTATTGCCCGCCGTTTTCCCGGAAGCCCTCGCCGTAGCCGCTGATATAGCCGGGGCTGTTTTCCGCCGTATAGGGCGGGTCGAGCAGCCGCACGATCCGGTGCTCCCGGTCGACGAGCCTTGTGAGCGCGCTGTCCAGCGCCGTCTCGGCGTGGGCGCGGTCGGCGTGGGGACAGAAGACCGCCCAGCTCTGCACGAGCGCGTCGACGGCCTCGCCGTCCCCGAGGGCGCGCCCGTCGGAGAGCAGGACGCGCGGATACCAGCGCCCGTTGAAGCTCGCCTCTGCGGCGCGGCCGACCTGCTCCGCCAGCGCCCGGTACCGCCCGGCGCGCCCGTCGCCGAGCTTTTCGAGCAGCGCCGCGAAGTCGTCGGCGCAGCAGGAGAGGAACCAGCCCAGCCATACGCTCTCGCCCTCGGCGCTGTCCAGCGCGTCGTTCCAGTCGCCGCTGCCCATGAACGGCAGCCCGTGGGGCCCGAAGCCGCGCCGGACGCAGCGCTCCAG